>CAYQQX010000114.1:0-14570 GCA_964419495.1 uncultured Anaerolineales bacterium | reverse complement strand
GGGGTCGGGGGCGAAGCCCCCACCCCCTATTTCCAGGGAGATTCTCTTTAGCTTGTGTAACATCAATTATTAAGTTGTGTTAGGTTAGTAATATTGATTAGAAACATTCGGGTTCTAGGTATTGAGACTTCTTGTGATGAAACTGCCGCGGCAGTTGTCGAAGATGGTCGCGTCATCCTGTCAAGCGTGGTGGCGTCTCAGGTAGATTTGCATGCCCAGTTTGGTGGAATTTTCCCTGAAGTTGCTTCAAGACAGCATATTATCAATATCTATCCCATTATCGAAACAGCTCTGCGTGAAGCGCATTTGGATCTGAAAGATGTGGATGCTATTGCAGTGACGCGCGGCCCTGGATTGCCTGGGTCTCTGGTTGTGGGGCTCAATGCGGCCAAAGGCCTTGCTCTGGGAAGTGGATTGCCGCTTTTGGGGATCAACCACCTCGAGGGACACATATATTCGGCATGGTTGCACGAATTTAGCGACGATCTGCCTCCAGAGCCGCGTTTCCCATTGCTGACTCTGATCGTTTCAGGCGGACATACTGAATTGGTGCTCATGGAAGATCACCGAGTATATAAGCGACTTGGTGGAACTCTTGATGACGCTGCCGGTGAAGCCTTCGACAAAGTAGCCAGGTTGATAGGTCTTTCATATCCGGGAGGACCCGCCATCCAAAGAACATCTGAGGAGGGAAATCCCAAAGCTATCAAATTCCCACGTGCCTGGTTACCTGGAACCTGGGATTTCTCCTTTAGCGGCTTAAAAACCGCAGTATTGCGGACCGTGCGAGAGTTAGAAGCTGATGCTGAAGAAATTCCCGTCGCCGACTTGGCTGCCAGCTTTCAAGACTCAGTCGTTGATGTACTGGTGAATAAGACCTTGGAAGCGGCCAAAGAATTCAAAGCCAAAGAAATTCTTGTGGCTGGTGGTGTTTCGGCTAATAAGGCATTGCGTGAAACGATGCTCGCCGAATCAAGGTTGCCTGTTCATATCCCACCCTTGAGTCTGTGTACTGATAACGCCGCTATGATTGCTGGCTCGGGTTGTTATCGCTTTGATGCTGGACAGCGCGACAGCTTAGATATGGACGCGCTGCCAACTTGGCCACTCTCTGAATTATCATCCTAAGGAAAATATGGACATTGATCTTTCCATTCAAGCTTTGTTAGGTGCCATACTCATATTTGGTTTGCGCGTTACCGACATGACCTTCGATACGCTGAGAGTTCTGTTTGTAATGCGTGGCCGCAAACCTTTTGCTTGGGTTTTGGGGTTTTGCCAGTCAGCTATTTTCGTAATTGCGATAACGTCCGTACTAAGCAATTTGGACAACCCCCTTAATATCGTAGGGTATGCAGCAGGATTCGCAACAGGCAATGTTGTGGGAATATTTATCGAGGAACGGTTAGCGATTGGATTCATCCATTTGCAGATTGTCAGCCCTCGATATGGCACTGCCTTGGGCGAACGCTTACGCGAAGAAGGCTTCGCTGTGACAGAAGTACCCGCCAGGGGTAAAGACGGGATGGTGACCATGCTCAATTGTAACGTCAGACGCAAGCAAGTCACTGAAGTTGAAAAGCTTATTTACCAGGTGGATAGCGATGCCTTTATCACTGCCTCTGAAATTCGGTCCGTTCGCCGCGGTTTCTGGCGTTCTTAACAGCAGTACTTTCTAACATACTTGGCAAAACAAAAGCGTGGAGCATAACTTTCGCTCCACGCTCAATTGTTTAATCTCTCCAAACTTAGATGACAAAATCCCCATTCTTATAAACTAGCTCACCATCCACCATAATCACGGAATCTTTTCGCAGGTCACAGATCATATCCCAGTGGATAATGCTCTTATTCAGGCTGCCCGTTTCTGGGTATCCCGCGCCCAGCGCCATGTGGAAAGTTCCGCCGATTTTTTCGTCAAACAAGATGTGACCAATGAAGCGATCAATATTGAAGTTGGTGCCAATCGCAAATTCACCTACATAACGAGCACCTCTATCCGTATCCAACATTTCCAGGAGAAAGTCTTGATTTTTCTTAGCTTTTGCATCAACGACTTTGCCATGTTTGAAGGTTAATTCTACCCCTTCTACCACGCGCCCTCCCGTGATGGCAGGATAGGTGAATCGCACCCAACCATTGACCGATTTCTCCACCGGACCGGTATAGATCTCGCCATCGGGCATGTTGTGTTCGCCAAAAGAATTCTTGAAAACACGCCCTTTGATCGAAAGAGATAGATCCACATTGGGCCCGCGCACTTCAACTTTATCGCCGCCCTCGATGCGATCGATAATCACTTGTTGTTTTGTTTCAAATTCTTTCCAAGCAGCAACGGGATCTTTGGTTTTATTGTCAGCGTAGCAAGCCTGGAACACGAAATCTTTGTATTCTTCGAAATCCATCCCGGCTTCTTCGGCATAAGCTTCTGTTGGATACAACGTGGTCACCCACTTGAATGTTTTTTCTGCTCCGCGCCACATCTGAGAACGCAAAATTGGAGCCAAAGCCTTTTGCCTGCGGGCTTGCTTGGCTGGATCGACCTCCGTTAATGCCCTTGGGTTGGTTTCTGAATGAATACGAATGCGAGATTCGAATTCATCGTAGGCCAGTTTTCGGAATGTGGGGATGAAATCCAGCTGTTTATTGTTAGCATGGTTGAAGAAAACCACTTCCTGATCGGAGAATGTCATTTGTAAGTGGGGATGCCCACCATGCTCGAGGATTTCTGCGTAAATTTCCCTGATGAGTGGTTCTGCAGCTGCCGATGCCTCGATCAGTACGCGATCTCCAGGTTTAATATTCGCAGAATGTCCAACCAATATTTTGGCAAATTTCTTGAAGCGTTTATCTGTCAAGTTATTCTCCTTCTCCTCCAAAGCCCGGAAATTATATCATGTTCAGGGAGATTGTGATCTTTGCCGCGATCGTTGGTACCCTGATCATTCAAGTCGCGGTATACTCGATCCAGTTTGCAAAATCTCGTCAGCTTCCACAAAAATACTCAATTATCTATGAAACAATTATTACAGAATCTTCGAACCGGAGAAACATCCATCGCTGATGTTCCAATTCCAACACCAAAGCCTGGTACAGCGCTGGTTCGTACCGCGGCATCCTTGGTTTCTGCAGGTACCGAACGCATGCTCGTTGAATTTGCCGAAAAGAGCCTGGTAGGCAAGGCGCGTTCCCGTCCCGATTTAGTGCGCCAGGTTATGGATAAAGCTCGCCGTGAAGGCCTTTTGACGACTGTCGATGCAGCCTTTAACCGCCTCGATCAACCTTTGCCTTTAGGATATTCCTCTGCGGGAACGATTATCGCAGTAGGGAAAGGTTTGCAGGGATTCAAAGTAGGAGATCGAGTCGCTTGTGCAGGTGGGGGTTATGCTGTGCACGCCGAATACGCAGTCGTACCAAAAAATCTACTTGCCCACCTTCCTGAAAATGTAGATTTTGAATCGGCTGCTTTTGCTACGCTGGGGGCAATTGCTCTGCACGGGTTCCGGTTGGCAAAACCCCAGGTTGGGGAACGCGTTGCGGTGATTGGGTTGGGTTTATTAGGACTATTAACAGTGGGGATTGCTCACTCGGCGGGGTGCCACGTTTTTGGTGTAGACATCGATCCTGAGCGAGTCGAACTGGCGCGTCGCTCGGGGGCTGAAGCTGTTGTTCGTGACCAGGCAGAGGAAGCCTCCCTGGCTTTTTCGCGCGGTCATGGAGTCGATTCGGTTCTGATTTGCGCTGACACTGCCTCAAATGACCCTGTGAATCTTGCCGGTGCCATTGCCCGAGATAAAGCAAATATCGTTGCCGTTGGAGCTGTAGGATTGAATATCCCTCGCAGAGAATATTTCCAGAAAGAGTTAAACTTTATCAATTCACGCTCCTATGGACCAGGACGCTATGACCCAACTTACGAAGAGGCAGGGCAAGACTACCCCATAGGCTATGTGCGTTGGACCGAAGGACGTAATATTGAATCTATTGTCGATTTAATGAGCTCTGGCCGTTTAGATGTCTCGCCCCTGATTACCCATCGATTCCCCATTGAAAATGCCCCCGATGCCTACGAGCTTATCACGGGCAAAAAAGAAGAGTCATTTTTAGGTGTACTACTAACCTATCCTGATGGTGCAGAGTACGAAGCGCGTAGTGCGAGAATTCCCATCTCGGCGACTCCATATGCACGCCGGACACCGCACATCGCACTTGGTGTCCTTGGGGCAGGCAATTTCGCCACTGCTGTGATGCTGCCTGCTGTCAGCAAGATTCCCGATGTCGAATTGGTTGGTATTGTCTCTGGTTCAGGTTTGAGCGCACAACATGCTGGTAAGAAATTCGGTTTTCAGTACACGGCCAGTGATGCAACTCAACTCATTGATGATCCTGAGATCAACACGCTCGCTGTTTTGACACGACACAATTTGCACGCTGAGCAGGCTGTTGCAGCTCTCAAGTCAGGAAAGCATGTCTTTGTAGAAAAGCCGTTAGCTGTTAGCCGAGAGCAATTAGCCTTTGTAAAAGAAGAGCTCACTGCTAACAGCTCTGAGCTATTGGCTGTCGGCTTCAACCGTCGTTTCGCCCCCCTGGCTCAGAAGATGCAGGCATTTATTGCCAATCGAAATGAGCCGCTTGTAGCGCATTTCCGCGTCAATGCGGGATTCATTCCGCTCACACACTGGCTGCACGATCCTGATGAAGGCGGTGGGCGCATCATCGGAGAAGGTTGTCATTTTGTTGATTTTCTGGTTTTCCTTGTTGGAAAGGCTCCGAGTTCGGTCATTGCACAGACCATTCCCGATGCAGGACGATATAGAGAAGACAATGTCGTATTGACATTTACTTTCCCTGATGGTTCTTTGGGAACAGTCACTTATGTTGCCAATGGTGACAAATCATTCCCCAAAGAGCGCGTAGAAGTATTTGCAGGAGGACGAGTAGCAGTGTTAGATGATTTCCGTTCATTAGAGATGATACACAACGGAAACCGAAGAATCGAACGCTCGAGGTTGCGACAGGATAAAGGCCATCGAGGTATTTGGGAAGCCTTCACAGATGCAATTATCGAAGGTGGTCAACCGCCAATCCCATATGATCATCTCTTTGGCGTAACTGAAGCTACGTTTGCTGCTGTTGAAGCACTGAGGAGCGGCGAGCGAGTATCAATATAACGAGAATTGAGATCGTGTCCCGACTCAACCTGGCGTTTAAAGCATTACGTGAACTTGGCCCCAGAAAACTGGGGCTTTACGCTTGGTATAAGTTGTTGCTTCGGTCCGGATATTTTAGAAACGTTGGTAGTGGTCAGTGTTCGGTGGATAGTGGGCAGTTGACTCATACCCTAAATCTACCTATGCCTGAAGAAGTATCCGCTACTCTTGGAGATAATGGAATCGCTCACCTTGTATCTCGTGCGGACGAGATTGTAAATGGCCTGGTGCGGCTGTTTGGGGGTGAACCTGTTCCATTAAACCTTACCCCTCCGGGTGAATTATCCCATTGGACAGAATATGAGCTGGGGAGAATGAAAGTGAGGGAGAGCGATATCAAATTTGTTTGGGAGCCAGCTAGATTTGGCTGGGCCTTCACATTGGGACGTGCCTATCACTTGACGAAAGATGAGCGTTACCCTGAAACATTTTGGCGCTATTTTGAGATTTTCCAGGAAGCAAATCCCGTAAACCTGGGCCCCAATTGGATTTCTGCGCAGGAAGTCGCTCTGCGCCTAATTGCCTTTGCTTTCGCATCGCAAATATTTTCCGATTCTCCGCACGTCGCATCTCGCACATCGCACCTTCTCACAGCAATTGTTCAACACGCCGCCCGAATTCCCTCATCTATAATCTATGCCCGTGCTCAGAACAACAACCACTTACTCAGCGAAGCAGCCGGATTGATTACTGCATCGATGACACTCCCCGATCATCCTGAGTCTTCTCGCTGGTCGAAATTGGGCTGGAAATGGTTCAATCACGGATTGATCTCTCAAATTGCAGAAGATGGATCCTACATGCAGCAAAGCACAAATTATCATCGCCTTATGCTGCAGTTGGCTGTTTGGGTTCATGCACTTCCAAGAGCAAAAGAACGACTAAGTCAACGCGCAAATTCAAATCTTCAACTTGCAACCCGATGGCTTTTTTCACTGATTGATAAGGAGTCTGGTTGCGCTCCCAACCTGGGCCCAAATGACGGTGCTTACATTTTCCCACTGACCGGTTTACCGTATCACGATTACCGCCCTGTTTTACAGACCGCCTGCCAGGCATTCCTCAACGAATCAGCCTTTGAGCCGGGGGTATGGGATCAAATGAGTCTTTGGTTTGTTCCACGTTCTCACGATCTATCTTTCAACCCTTCACCGAACTCAGGGCAGGCCGTGCAACCTGCAAACGTCACAGCAACGCTTTACTCTTCAAAGAGTTGGGCTTATCTGCGTGCTGCTAAATTCCACGACCGACCTGGTCACGCCGATCAACTGCATCTCGATCTTTGGTGGCGCGGATTGAATATTGCCCGGGACGCAGGAACCTATCTCTACAACGCTGATCCACCTTGGGATAATCCCCTGACTCATACCGCGGTTCATAACACTGTTATGGTGGACAACCTTGAGCAAATGACGCCTGCCGGCCGTTTTCTCTACCTTGATCGAGCACAAGCAGAGATCGTGTCTCATGAGCGAGCCGAGGATAGCGCATGGGAGCAAATCACAGCCACGCATGATGGTTACCGTCACTTGGGAATCATCCATCAGCGTGCTGTAACTGCCTATCAAGATAACCATTGGATAGTCGAAGACCAAATTCTTCCTACACTTCGCACTTCGCACTCCGCACTCCATACCGCACGTTTGCATTGGTTGCTCCCCGATTGGGAATGGAAGGCAGATTCTTTCGGATTGAAATTTGAATTGCTATCTCCTCATGGTTGGATAAGATTGGAAATCCAATCTCCAATCTCCAATCATCTATCATCAATCGTCAGAGCTGGTGAAGTTCTTTACGGTGAATTACCTGCCTATCCCACCTGGGGTTGGGTTTCGCCAACCTACGGAGTAAAAACTCCCGCGCTTTCAATTTCTATTTGTGCTGACGGAACCTTGCCTTTAGTTTTTTCAAGCCAATGGATTTTCCCGCCTGATGAATAAGCGCAATGAAGTCCTTGAAGAGCTCGCTGATTTGATTTTGGCCGTTCAACGCCAACATCCAGTCAGGGTGGCTATCGATGGGGTCGACGCGGCAGGTAAAACCACTTTGGCTGATGAACTTGCACCACTCATCGAAGCTCGCGATCGGTCAGTAATCCGGGCTTCTATCGATGGCTTTCACAACACCAAAGAAATTCGTTATCGTCAGGGAGCAGAATCAGCTCAGGGGTATTACCAAGATTCATTCAATTATCAGGCGATTACCACAAAACTGTTGATTCCTTTAGGGCCTGATGGAAACAGACAATACCATCGGATGGTGTATGATTATCGGGCTGATGCACCCACGCATGAGCCCTTACGAACAGTCCCTTCAGGAGGAATTCTGCTGTTTGATGGCGTATTTTTACTGCGGCCTGAATTGATCCCTTATTGGGATTTTCGCATTTTCGTTGACGTAGATTTTTCAATCTCTGTCCATCGTGCGGTTCGGCGCGATCTCATCAATAAACCAGGAGATTCAGAAACTGATATCTTAGCTAGATATCGACAACGCTATGTGCCTGGTCAGCGGTTATACTTTGAAGCAGCAAGACCGCAAGAGCATGCTGATGTACTGTTCGATAATAACAACCTTGATGCACCAACAATAGCGTTGCGAAATCCAATCAACTGACCAACAGACTAACCAACCATCCGACGAAATTCCATATGCATATCCTTCTCATTCACCAAGCTTTTGCAGCGCTCAATGAACCCGGCGGCACTCGTCACCATGAAATTGCTCGACATTTAGTGGAAAGCGGCCACCGTGTCACTGTGATTGCCAGCCCGGTGAGTTATCTGACCGGGAGTTCATCTGCTTCCAGAAAGACAGAAGAACAAGATGAACTCGTGATTCACCGCGCTTACACCTACACTGCGCTGCATAAATCATTCGTCCACCGAGTTTTTAGCTTTTTCAGTTTCATGGTCTCATCTTTCATAATTGGACTGCGTGTGCGGGATGTGGATCTGGTTTGGGGGACCTCTCCTCCTATCTTCCAGGGTGTGACTGCCTGGCTATTGGCACGGCTGAAGCGAGTGCCCTTTCTATTCGAAGTGCGGGATCTCTGGCCAGCTTTTGCGATTGCAGTGGGGGTGTTGCATAACAAAGTCATCATTAAAGCTACCGAGTGGCTGGAACGCTTTCTTTATCAACGCGCCGACCAGATGCTGGTCAATTCTCCTGGATTTATTCGGCATATCGAAGAGCGTGGTGGTGGCAAAATTGCATTGGTTCCCAACGGTGCTGATCCCAGCATGTTTGACCCAAAGTCGGATGGTGCCGAGTTTCGTAAGTCCCACCAACTTGAAGGTAAATTTGTCGCCCTCTATGCGGGTGCACACGGTATGTCCAATGATCTGGAGATATTGCTTGGTGCGGCGAAAAAATTACTTGCTCTTTCTGAGATCGCGATTGTGCTGCTTGGTGATGGAAAAGAGAAACCTGCTTTGATAGATCTTTCGGCAAGTTTAGGGTTGAACAATGTGCATTTCATTCCTCCCGTGCCGAAAACGAAAATGGGCCAGGTTTTGGCGGCGGCAGATGCATGCATAGCAATTCTAAAACCAATCGAGATGTATAAAACTGTTTACCCCAATAAAGTGTTTGATTATATGGCAGCAGGTCGGCCTGTAATCCTGGCCATTGATGGTGTCATTCGAGAAGTTATAGAAGATGCTGATGCCGGCATTTTTGTTGCTCCTGGAGATGCAGATTCCCTCGCGGCTGCTATCAGAAATTTAGCAGCTAACCGTCAAGAGGCGGATCGCTTGGGCCAGAATGGGCTCAAGTATGTTGAAGAACATTTTGATCGGCGCGTGATTTCAAAGAAAATGGCTCAAATCATGAAAACCCTGGTTGAGGAATAAGATCCAATGACTGCTCAAATTGCTATCACGCTTGTTATTTTGGGGGTCGCGATTGTGCTCTTCATCAGCGAGCGTTTGCGCGTAGACCTGGTTGCTTTGTTGGTGTTGAGTGCCTTGGCATTGAGCGGCTTAGTTACACCCGGTGAAGCATTATCTGGGTTTAGCAATCCGGCAGTGATCACCGTTTGGGCAGTTTTCATAATAGGGGGTGGACTATCACAAACTGGCGTGGGTAATATCATTGGGGGTCGATTAATGAAATTGGCTGGAACTGGGGATATCCGTTTAATTGTGTTAATTATGCTGACGACAGCAATCTTGTCGGCTTTCATGAACAACATTGGCGTTGCGGCGTTGTTACTACCCGTGGTAATGGATATCGCTAGACAAACAGATCGTCCACCTTCTAAGCTGTTGATGCCATTAGCATTTGGTTCCCTGCTCGGTGGCATGATTACCCAAATTGGAACACCACCAAATATCCTTATCAGTAGTGCCTTGACTGAGAGAGGTTTGTATTCCTTCGGCATGTTCGATTACACACCCATTGGTGTGATTGTTACAATAGCAGGTGTTCTATTCATGGCGTTAATTGGGCGGCATATATTGCCCAAACGTGATCTTGCTAAGTCTTTGCGCGGGGCGACCGCCGCGGAATTAGGTTCAATGTATGATTTAGAAGAGAATCTATTTCTGATACGTTTGCCCAGTGGTTCTCCATTGGATGGACAGACGCTCGCAGAATGCAAACTGGGTGCCGTGTTAGGCCTGAATGTGACGGCAATTATTCGAGATGAGCAACCCAATTTAGCACCCCAACCCGATGATATTCTCAAAGAAGGGGACCAACTTTTAGTTACTGGTTTGGCGGATCAGCTTAATGACCTTCAAGATCAGCCTCCGCTGCAGCTCGAAAGTCAGGAATTGGAATTAGATCAGGTGGTCAATAGCGAGGTCATTATTGCTGAAATCCTGGTCAAAGATGATTTTGATGCTTTGGGTCAAACGTTGCGGCAACTTTCTTTCCGACAGAATTTTCGGCTGATCGTAATCGCGGTTTGGCGTGATGGTGAAGTGATTTACTCCAATCTTGAAAATCTTTCTGTTGAAGTTGGCGATATCTTTTTAGTTCAAGGGAAAAGAGATCGATTATCAACTGTTCGAGAGATGCAAGGACTCGAAGTTTCACGAGCAGAGAAAGATCATGTCACCTGGCTCAATAATCATTTGATGACCTTACGAATTCCGACTGAATCGATCTTGGTCGGTAAATCATTGGCGGAAAGTCATTTGGCAAATACTTTTGGATTAGCTGTCTTATCCATAATTCGGAAAGATGGCACACGCATTATGCCGCGTGCTGAGGAAATCTTCCAGGCTAATGACCTCATATTTGTGCGTGGCGAGACTGATAACCTGTTGACCATGGACAGCTTGCAGGATCTACAGCTATCTTCAGATGAAAAGCCAGAACCTGCCCAATTGGAATCGGCTCGGGTAGGTTTAGTAGAAGCAGTGCTCTCCCCACATACAACTTTGACAGGGAAAACGCTCGAACAACTCCACTTTCGTGAGAAATTCGGGCTGAATGTGTTGGCCATTTGGCGAGGGGGTAATCCTTATCGAACAGGTTTACGAGACATGAAGTTGCGTTTAGGAGATGCGCTATTGCTGCATGGTCCGCGGGGTAAACTAAAGATGCTAGCCGCTGATACAGATTTCTTGGTTTTGGCTGAAGAAATCCAGGAAGAACCCAGACGAAAGAAAATCCCTATCGCTATGTTAATTCTGGCAGGTGTTCTGATCCCAACGATTTTGGGGTGGTTGCCGATCTATATCGCTGCGGTTGCCGGTGCGGCTTTTATGGTTTTAACCGGTTGTTTGAGCATGGACGAGGCATATCGCTTTATCGAGTGGAAAGCTGTATTTTTGATTGCAGGGATGCTGCCCTTGGGTATCGCCATGGATCAAACAGGCACGGCGCGCTATTTGGCTGAAGGAATTGTCTCTGTGGTTGGGCCTTTGGGACCCATGGCAATCCTGGCAGCGATGTTCATTTTTGCCAGTTTAGCATCGCAGATTATGCCCAATGCGGCTGTGGCGCTGCTCCTGGCACCCATTGCATTGAATACGGCAATTGATTTGGGGATTTCTCCTTATCCATTGATGATGGTGGTGGCAATTTCGGCATCCGCTGCATTCCTCAGCCCGGTAGCTCACCCGTCCAATGTGCTGGTGTTAGGCCCAGGTGGTTATAAACTGAGCGATTATTTGAGGGTGGGAATTCCACTGACAGTACTAGTGATGATCGTGACCTTGATTGCCTTGCCTTTCTTTTGGCCTCTCTGAGAACAAGAAAAACATAATCAAAAAAATCAACCCAAAGGGAGTCGAATCTACCGTGTGGGGGGTAAGATCATCCCTTGGGAGTGAGTCAAATCCCTTATCGTAAGAAGGATATTAATTTTTTAGCTTATTTTTCATACAAACTACCCCCTGAGGGTATAGAATGGTAAAATTTGGTCGCCATTTTTGGCTTTGAGAAAGATTTGGAGGTATCAGTGGATTCATCTAGAAATCGATCGTCATTTATATACATACTTTTTATCATTGGTATTGCGATTTTATTGTTCTTCAATTATCGTCAGAGTGCTACCGCACAAGAGCCGTTGACTATCAATGAGCTCGCCATGGAAATCAAAAGAGGCACGGTGGCAAGAATTGTCAGCAACGACAATGAAATCCGAGTGATTTACCATGAAGAAACGGCAACTGAAGCCACGGTTCATAAGGAGCCAGCTTCAACACTTGTGGAGCAGCTCAAGGAATTCGGTGTTACAACTGAAGATCTAAATCCAGAAAGAATAAAAATTCAGGTGCAACCCCCTAGCCAGTGGGTTGGTGTGATTACGGTTTTAAGTTATGTGGCACCGATTGTTCTATTAGGCGCCATGTTCTGGTTTATTTTCCGCCAGGCCCAAGGCGGCAGTAATGCGGCTATGGCCTTCGGGAAATCCCGAGCGCGCATGTTCTCGGGTGACCAACCCACAGTGACATTTGATGATGTGGCTGGTGTTGAAGAAGCTAAAATCGAGTTAGAAGAAGTTGTTGAGTTCCTGCAAGAGCCTGAAAAGTTCATCGCATTGGGCGCCAGAATTCCCAAAGGTGTTCTATTGGTTGGCCCTCCTGGAACTGGAAAGACTCTCTTGGCCAAGGCAGTTTCCGGCGAAGCTGGCGTGCCTTTCTTCTCGATCTCCGGTTCGGAGTTTGTGGAGATGTTTGTAGGTGTCGGTGCCAGCCGTGTGCGTGACCTTTTTGACCAGGCCAAGCGACATTCACCTTGTATTGTCTTTGTCGATGAGATTGATGCTGTTGGTCGCCAGCGTGGTGCCGGTTTAGGCGGCAGCCACGATGAGCGTGAACAGACCCTCAACCAGATGTTGGTAGAGATGGATGGCTTTGACACCGACACGAACGTGATCATTGTTGCGGCTACCAACCGTCCTGATGTCTTGGATCCGGCTTTGTTACGCCCTGGGCGCTTCGACCGCACCGTGGTATTGGATCGTCCCGATCTGCGTGGGCGCGAAGCTATTTTGAAGATCCATGTCCGTGGGAAACCCTTGGACAGCGAGGTCGATCTTAATACCTTAGCCCGTGCCACACCAGGTTTTGTGGGTGCGGATATTGAAAATCTAGTCAACGAAGGAGCGATTCTCGCGGCTCGCCGTGACAAGAAAGTGATTGGACAAGACGAGTTTGAAGAGGCTATTGAGCGAGTCATCGCTGGCCCTGAACGTAAGAGCCGCTTGATCAGCGATAGTGAAAAGCGCATTATTGCTTACCACGAAGCTGGTCATGCCGTGGTTGCCAATGCTTTGCCCGAGGGTGATCCTGTTCATAAAGTGTCCATTACGGCTCGGGGACAGGCTGGTGGTTATACCTTGATCCTGCCCGAAGAAGATCGCACCTTAATGGCTAAGAAAAAGATGATTGCCGATATGGTTGGGCTTCTAGGTGGACGCGCCGCAGAAGAGTTAGTTTTCAGTGATATCACCTCGGGTGCTTCTAACGACCTTGAGCGTGTTACTCGTCTGGCCCGAACCATGGTTACCCGTTTAGGAATGAGTGAAGATCTTGGCCCCATGGTTTATGGTCAAAAAGAAGAGTTGATCTTCCTTGGTCGTGAGATTTCTGAGCAGCGTGATTATTCCGAATCTGTTGCTGAGAAGATCGATGGCGAAGTGCGCAGTATTGTCGCCGATGCCTATGAAAAGGCAAAGGAAATCCTGACGAAGTATCGTACAAAACTGGATGAAGTCGCAGATAAACTCTTGGAAGTCGAAACGCTAACCCGCGAGGAATTCGAAGATATTTTCCCCCCGCCCGTTGAGAAAAACGGTGGTACACCGATGCCTCAGGCAGCATAATTTTGTAATTAGCAAAATCACCGGGGTGTGTTGCACAGTCAAACGCACCCCGGATTGATTTAAGGGACTGACTCATCATGAAAGTTTTGAGCGCATACGAATCTGTAATTGAAGGAGCTTTCTTTTTTAAAATTCCTAATCCAGGTTATCTGCGTATCAGCGGTGGATAGTCAAGATAAATGAGAAAGCAATCTTTTTGGCTTCCTATTAGTCATCGCATAACATGCCTTATATGTACTAACTACCAATCCCAATCATCCTGGTAGTCGTATGGCTGAGACTGTCTAAATATCGTATCTTCTAGCGCCTTGACCTTTGCTTTTTGCTCGGGAGTCCATTCAGATTTCGGGAAATTCTCTTTGATGACTTTGACATCGAGCTTAAGACGGCGCAATTCGTCTATAGAGCTTGCTTGCCACAGGGCATCGCTCTTGGCGATCTTGTATTGCTCGACTGCCTTGTCTGCAAGGCGCTGGGCTTCTTTTCTGAGATCATCCACATCTTTATTGGTTACTGGCTGATCAGTACCCAGTGAGATTTCGAAATGGCAATAATCATAACTTCGCATGACTTTGACGCGAGCATCAGTGGCGACAATTGCATCTTCAGACATTTTATTTTCCTTTCTCTATGGCTAAATTTCGGGCACACTACTTAGACACATTCTTGCAGTTGATTGAATATTTTCGTATGCCATTTCCAAGTATTCTTCTCTGGACAGGCCGAAATTCTCTTCAGTATTTTCCATTTCGTCTGGATTTTCAAACCCATCCGCTATTGTCGCAAGAGCATTTCGCATTAGTCTATAATCTTGCTTTTCTTTTTCGGTCACACTTCACCTTCATAAACCAACTGTTGATATATTTCTCGGCACTCCTTCTGGAACTTATCCATATCCACACCACTTTCAACCAAATCGCTGTGAATGGCTTGAGTGATTGCATCATTGTGCTCGTCTAAAATGCCGGTCATTATCTCTACACAATGACATGGATCGTGTTCGGCTTCTCCATCAACATCAACATAATTCCAGCCGCGCCCACTACAATCAGAACATGTGTCCCTTTCCGTCAATG
>CAYQQX010000113.1:0-14870 GCA_964419495.1 uncultured Anaerolineales bacterium | reverse complement strand
TAGGTTGTTAGTTGGTTAGTTTGTACTACTCAACAAACCAACTATCCAATCAACAAACAAAATTTTTAGAGGTGTTACGATGCCAGATCCCCTTATATCTTTAATAATAGCTGCACTGTTGACCGTTGTTGGCGTTTGGGTTTTCCATCCCGAGCGTGGTATCTTTTGGCGCTGGCAGCGTGCCCGTAAGACGACTGCGCGCGTATTGCGTGAAGATGCCCTCAAACATATTCATCAAAATGAAATTCATGATCGCCGTGCAACTGTAAAGAGTCTTTCCGGTGCACTAAATATCGGCGGTGATGAGATCGCTGACCTTCTCGAACAGCTAGAAGCCAGTGATCTGCTTCAGGTTGAGGGTGACAGTTTTCGTCTCACGCCCGCGGGGCGTGATTATGCCCTTCAAATAATTCGAGCCCATCGCTTGTGGGAGCGTTACCTCGCTGATGCTACGGGCTTCGAGGAAGAAGAATGGCATGGGCAGGCTGAGCAATATGAGCATATGCTATCACCCGCTGAAGCCAACCGACTCTCGGCGCGCTTGGGCAACCCCACACACGACC
This sequence comes from uncultured Anaerolineales bacterium, assembly GCA_964419495.1. Classification (GTDB taxonomy): domain Bacteria; phylum Chloroflexota; class Anaerolineae; order Anaerolineales; family UBA11858; genus NIOZ-UU35. The sequence continues at coordinate 14,307 of CAYQQX010000113.1, read as the reverse complement.
CCCACGGTGATCCCATTCCGACTTCGGAAGGTGAGATGGTTTACCGTGAACGCGTGGCCCTGCCAGATCTCGCCGTTGACAAACCTGCTCGCATCACCCACCTGGAAGATGAGCCAGAGGCTGTCTATGCTCAATTGGTGGCTGAAGGCTTGCATGTGGGTATGGTCGTGCGCATGGTCGAAGCTTCTTCACGGCGCATCCGCTTCTGGGCTGGTGGCGATGAGCATACTTTAGCCCCGTTGATTGCTGCCAACGTTGGCGTTGAGCCCCTGCCTGATGAAGTTCGGGAACAAGAACCCCTTGGGGAAACATTGACTCACCTAACCCCAGGTGAGTCTGGACAGGTTGTTTCTATATCACCCCGTATCAGGGGCTCGGAACGTCGCCGGTTGATGGATCTAGGTATCTTGCCCGGCACGGTCATCGAGGCAGAAATCAGCAGTCCTAGCGGCGATCCAACAGGATATCGCGTGCGTGGTGCTGTTATTGCTTTGCGGTCGGCTCAAGCTGATCAAATAAATATTACTCGTATTAATAACTGAAACCCTAAAGGTCTCCGAGACCTTTAGGGTTTTATTGAGGAAACAAAAAATGATTGAAGAAAAAACAAAAGCAATCGATGTCACTGCGACTCCTTGCGAAACGTGCCCGGTTCATAACGCGGCAAATCTGCTCAAGTTGGGTGTCGATATGAACGAATGGGATTTCGCTGTTGCTTTGGCTGGTAACCCCAATACCGGTAAAAGTACGGTATTTAACGCACTGACTGGCTTGCGCCAACATACCGGCAATTGGCCAGGAAAAACCGTTACCCGTGCCGAGGGTGGGTTCGAGTACGGCAGCAACCGCTATAAATTGGTTGATTTGCCAGGTACGTATTCGTTGTTAGCCACCAGCCTGGATGAAGAAGTGGCCCGAGATTTCATTTTGTTCGGTCAGCCCGATGTGACAGTGGTTGTCGTAGATGCCTCGCGCTTGGAGCGTAACTTGAATTTAGTTTTGCAAGTGATGGAAATTACCAACCGTGTGGTAGTTTGCCTGAACCTGATGGACGAGGCTGAGCGTCATGGTTTTCAGGTTGATGACCGCCGTCTGGCCCGTGATCTTGGTGTGCCGGTGGTACCAACGATTGCCCGTTATGGTGAGGGCATGGATTTGCTATTGCAGGCAGTCCACGAAGTCGCTGCCGGAGAAACCGAAGCTAAACCTTATCGAGTGCAGTATGAGTCCCCTTCGCTCAAACATGCTGTTTCTCAACTGGTTGAACAGATTGAAATAGCCCTACCCGATTTGCCGAATCCTCGTTGGGTGGCCATGCGGCTGCTTGATGGCGATGAACGCATTGCCGATGCTTTGCGCAAAGGAGAGCTTGGCGATCTGACGTACGGCAATTTAGAGCAAAGAGCGGCACAATTACAAGTTATTGGTAACCAGTAGACAGTATCCAGGGGTCAGTGATCCGTGATCAGTTCAAAAACCAACCACTGATTACTGTCCACTGAACACTGATTACTGAAATTGGAGTAACAATGAGTACTGAAAAGACAATTTCTGCAGATGAGATACTAACTTCGGCGCAATCCCTGCGTTGGGATGTCAGCGGGGATTTTCATGAGCAAGTCATGGAATCTATTTATACGGATGCAGCACGCATCGCTGACCGGGCTATCACCCTTCCAGAAGAGAAACCGCGTTTTGATTTGGACCGCACCATTGATCGTCTAGTCACCAGTCGTGTATGGGGGTTCCCCCTCATGATTCTGTTGTTGACGCTGGTATTTTGGCTGACGATCTCGGGCGCCAATGTCCCTTCAGGGATGTTGGCCACTTTGCTAATCGATACTATTCACCCAGCCCTGAATAACTTTGGTGCTGCTATCGGTATGCCCTGGTGGTTGAGTGGCTTGCTTTTCGATGGTATATACCTAGCTACCGCCTGGGTAATAAGCGTGATGTTGCCGCCAATGGCGATCTTCTTCCCCTTGTTCACTTTATTGGAAGATTTCGGATATTTGCCACGTGTGGCCTTCAACTTAGATAATATGTTCCGTAAAGTTGGTGCGCATGGCAAACAGGCGCTAAGCATGTCGATGGGCTTTGGCTGCAACGCCGCCGGGGTTGTGGCCACACGGGTGATTGACAGCCCACGTGAACGTTTGATCGCTATCATTACCAACAACTTTGCCCTGTGTAATGGGCGCTGGCCGACTCAGATCCTGATCGCCACGATCTTTATTGGAGGCCTGGTCCCAGCGTATCTGGGTGGATTGGTTTCCGCTTTGGCAGTTGTTGGCATTGCTTTATTGGGAGTATTCATCAGCTTTGCCGTTTCATGGGGACTTTCCCGGACCGTTCTTCGGGGTGAGGTTTCCACCTTTAGCCTGGAACTGCCTCCATACAGGCCCCCGCGCATCTGGCAGACGATCTATACTTCAGTGATCGATCGTACTCTGATCGTTCTGTGGCGCGCGGTGGTCTTTGCTCTTCCCGCGGGCGCAGCGATTTGGCTATCGGCCAATATCAACATCGCCGGTTTGAGCATTGCTGAACATGTGATTAACTTTCTCAACCCGTTTGGGATTTTGCTTGGCTTGAATGGTGTTATCTTGGTGGCCTACATTGTTGCTATCCCGGCCAATGAGATTGTAATTCCGACGATCCTGATGCTCACAGTGTTGGTTACCGGCGTAGCTGGCGGCGAAGGCACTGGCGTGATGTTCGAGTTAGATTCCAACATGGAAACCCTCTCTCTTTTCAACGCAGGCGGTTGGACCTTGTTGACAGCCGTCAACCTGATGCTCTTCAGCTTAGTCCACAATCCCTGCAGCACCACCATCTATACGATCTACAAAGAGACCGGCAGCGCCAAATGGACCTGGATTTCATCTTTGCTGCCTGTAGTGATGGGCTTTGCAGTCACCTTCCTGGTCGCCCAAGTTTGGCGTTTGATAGCAGGAATATAAAAACTATAACGCAGAGACGCAAAGGCGCAGAGTAGTTAAAAGCAAAACTCAGCAAACTCTGTGTCTCTGTGATAGATATAATTGATGATAATTACTGAAAGTAGTTTTCGCTTCATCGGCTTGGCGCTGGCCTTAATTAGCTTTGCCATATCGGTCTATCACCGGCGTCAGGCAGAAGATAGCGACGAAGAAATCTCTGACAAAGATGAAGGCTCCCTAATTTTGAGCCTGCGAAAGTTCTTTGGGTTGACCATGTGGCTATCCATGTTGGCGTACTTCATCAATCCAGCATGGATGTCTTGGTCACAGCTGACACTGCCTCTCTGGGTTCGTTGGCTTGGTGTTGGACTTATGGTCCTTTGTGTGCCCCTGTTTTATTGGATTTTCAGCAGCCTGGGCAAAAACGTCACCAAAACAGTAGCCATCTGAGAAGAACACAGCCTGGTAATTAATGGCCCCTATCGCTGGGTGCGGCATCCGCTCTATACCGCGGGTTTCATCTATTTTATTGGACTGAGTTTGCTGAGTGCCAAATGGCTTATTTTTCTGTTGATCTTGCTCACAATTGCCATCTTGCTGATGCGAACGCCCATTGAAGAAGACAAATTGATCGAGCGCATCGGTGATGAATACCGTCAATATATGCAGGAAACGGGTCGCTACTTCCCAAAATTTTGATTTACCGCAGAGTGCGCAGAGATCGCTGAGAAAAATCATATAATATCAAATCTCTGCGCTCATTGCGTGCTCCGCGGTTAAAATTTTCAGGCAACATTCTCTGAGAAATAATTCTGAATTGCTTATGCAAAATAAACTCGAACTAAACATTACTGGTATGGACTGTGCGGACTGCGCCTTGACCCTCGAGAAGGGTATCGGCAATCTGGAAGGCGTCGCAGAATGTAGCGTAAACTTCGCTACAGCCAAGATGAAAGTCGCTGGCGTAGAGCAAACTCTAGACGAAGCTCAAGTCCGAAAATTTGTCCGTGATATGGGCTATGGGGTGTCGGAAGCAAGCGACCGACCTGATATCTTAACTGGTTGGGCGCTGGCATGGAATGTGATCCAGCGACCGCGCAACTTCACCGCGCTCGGGGGCATGATATTAATTCTCTTGGGTTTCGCCATCGGATGGCTGGGCTTACCGGAACCCATAAAGATAAGCCTACTCACCCTCGGGGGTTTGGTGGGCATCATCTACCCGGCGCGCTCGGGATGGATGGCCTTACGCAGCGGCCTGGGCCTGGATATGAACGTGCTGATGACCGTTGCCGCGGTAGGAGCCTACATCATCGGTGAGTATGGCGAAGCAGCCACGGTGATCGTGCTATTCAGCCTGGGCGAGGCCCTGGAAGGTTTCACCATGGAGCGCGCTCGCGACAGCATCCGCAGCTTGATGCTGTTAGCACCACCAGAGGCAACTGTGATCCAAAGTTGTATGGACTGCGCGGGTCATCTGGGTCAAGAGTTGCCCGACGGTTCTGGCGTCTATGAGAGCGGTCCTTGCCCCTGGTGTGACACGCATGAGCAAGTTGTCCCAGTGGAAAGCCTGAATGTGGGGGATTTGATCCTGGTCAAACCAGGGGAAAGGATTCCCATGGATGGTATCGTGCGTTCTGGGCGTTCTTTTGTGGATCAGGCACCAATCACCGGTGAGAGCATCCCCGTTGAGAAGGATATGGGTGCTGAAGTCTACGCAGGCACAGTCAACAGTGAAGGGGCGCTAGAGATCGAGATATCCCACCTGGCAGCAGACAATACCCTGGCACGCTTGATCCACATGGTTGAGGAAGCTCAATCGCAAAAGACTCCTGTGCAGCGTTTTGTAGATCGTTTTGCGCGCGTTTATACACCTGCTGTGGTTATTGGTGCTGTACTGATTGCTGCAATCCCGCCGTTATTTTTTGGTCAACCATTCCTGGATACGGCCGATGCCCACGGCTGGCTCTACCGCGCTTTAGCAATGTTGGTGATCGCCTGTCCTTGTGCTCTGGTCATCGCTACACCAGTGACCGTGGTCAGTGCGATTTCATCTCTAGCGAAACGCGGTGTGTTAGTCAAAGGGGGCGCTTTTCTCGAAAACCTTGGTGAAGTGCAAGTCATCGCCTTTGATAAAACTGGTACCCTAACCCACGGCCGACCTGAAATGACATCCATTGCTTGTGTCGATGATTGTTGTCATGATGCGCGTCAAAGCGGTGCAGAAGTGATCTGTGAACATTGTGATGAGATGTTGGCATTTGCTGCCGCTGTCGAAAGCCGCAGCACTCACCCCCTGGCACGCGCCATTATGCGCGCTGCCAAACAAGGTAATTTACCTGAATTTATGGCCAAGCAAGTTGAGATGCTCCCTGGGCGCGGTATCCGCGGCATGGTGGATGGAAAGCGGATTACTGTTGGTAATCATGATTTGTTCCACACCGATAATGGTGCCGTTCAAGTTGCTGATTGTACGTTGTACTTGAGTGATGATTCATCAATTACGGGCAAGGATTTTTGTGAGCGTGTTGAAGCTGAAGAAGCCCGCGGTCAGACGGTGATGATTGTCGGGCAAGATGATGAGCTACGAGGCTATATAGCCGTCAGTGACCCCCCGCGACACAGCAGTCAGCAGGCTTTAGTCGCCCTCAAGGATGTTGGCGTCCAGCGTACAGTCATGCTGACCGGTGACAATGTGAATGTTGCTCAGGCTGTGGGGCAGGCGTTGGGCGTCGATGATGTCCGGGCAGGATTGCTTCCAGAAGACAAGCTCGATGCAGTGCAGACACTGATGGGTGAGTATGAGCAGGTCGCCATGGTTGGTGATGGCATCAACGATGCTCCCGCCCTGGCAGCATCCAGTTTGGGTATTGCTATGGGTGGCGCGGGCACCGCGCAGGCCTTGGAAACTGCCGATGTGGCTTTGATGGCCGATGACCTTTCCCAACTGCCTGTGGCCATTCGTTTAGGACGAAGAGCCTTGAAAACTATTCGATTCAATATCTGGTTTGCCTTGGCGATTAAAGCCGTATTCCTGGTAGCTGCGTTCTTCGGTGTAGCCACCATGTGGATGGCCGTCTTTGCCGATATGGGTGCTTCGTTATTTGTAACTCTGAATGGCATGCGTTTACTGAGGTCAAAAGGCTGATTTTGGGCATCTTTTTGTTTGCCGAGGAGATTGAGTTGTAAACACGAAAATAAACCACAGATAAATAGGATGAACACAGATTGTTTAGGGTCGATTATCTGCGTCTATCTGTGTTCATCTGCGGTTCTTTAGAGAGGATGGAAAATTATTGGGATCAGAATATGACTATTGAAATATCTGAACATCACTTAGAAGACCACGATCACGAGCAGTTGAAATACCATGTGCATCTTGATCCCCATCGCCGGAAGCCCACCCTGGCTGATGTGATCCTCGGTGGGCAGGATGGCCTGGTTAATGTACTGGGCATCGTATTGGGTGTAGCCGCAGCGACGCGTGATGCCAACATTGTCTTGGTAGCAGGCTTGGCAGCAACCTTTGCTGAATCTGTCTCCATGGCGGCCGTGGCATATACTTCCATGCTGGCTGAAACTGCCCATTACGAAAGCGAGCGCGAACGGGAGTACCGTCATGTGCACCTGGTACCCGCTGTAGAACGCGAAGAAATCCGCGAGATCTACCGCAAAAAGGGATTCGAAGGCCAATTGTTGGAACAAATAGTTGAGAAAATCACTGCTGATAAAGATGTCTGGGTGGGGGTTATGATGGCTGAAGAACACCAACTGATCCCCACAGACCGTCAGGATGCCCTGCGCTCAGCGCTGATAGTGGGTGTTGCAGCGATCATTGGTTCGCTGATCCCTTTGGCCCCCTTTACTTTTTTGTCTGTTGGCACCAGTTTATGGGTTTCGCTGCTGATCTCTGCGATTGTGCTCTTCGGTGTGGGTTATTATAAGGCGCGCATCACCGTGGGACACCCCACCAAGAGCGGCCTGGAGATGACCGTGATTGGCATCGTCAGCGCCCTAGTTGGCTATATGGTGGGCTTGCTGCTCAAAATCCCATCAACACCCTGATGAATTGAAGTCGAGATTTCTAAATCTCGCTCATCGGGGCATAGAAACCCCGACTACATTTGGATGAAGCTTGTGAATATGAAAAAAGCCACGCAACTCGCTGAAGAAATCTCGAGTCTAGTTCAGGCTGAACAAATCGAGAATGCTTACGCTCTTCTTGCGCCAATCTTGGCCGAGCGCACACCCTTTCAGTATTCAGACCGCATTGGAAAGATCATTGGAAAGGGTGAAATAGATCTGGCAATCCCCTTTTTATCAGAGATTGCAAAACACAAAATTGAGGGGGGCTGGGTGGTCATCGGAGGGGCGCTGCTATCCAGAGTTGATGGTTGATTGGCTGCTAAAACAAACTCATCGCAAACACCGGGCTATCATGCTGAACAAAGCTACGAAATTTCTCTCTGAAGAACAAAAGCAGACCGTATGCCGCGTTTTGTGATGCCGGGCCCGTTGGAAGTCAATAAGCGCCTTGCCGAAGGGTTATTCTTGAAAACCTATGACCTGGAGTTGGAGCAAGCCAAGGGTTTTCGCATCTGGGCCTACCGCAAATCTGCCTGGACTGTGGATGAGCTAGGAGAGAGCATTCTCGATATCTATAATACCCGTGGTGAGTCCGGTTTGCAGGAATTGCCCAATATTGGTAAAGGCATTGCTACTGCGATTGGGCGCTGGCTGGAGAAGTACATCCACGAAGGGCACGAAAGACACTAAGAATATTTCCTGCAACTTCGTGTCCTTCGTGGATTTAAATTAGGAGGAACACAATGTTAGAAAAAACTGAAGTGCGCGCTGCCGATTACGGCCTGCCCAAGTACTTCGATATGCAGGCCAAGATGGGGCATACCAAGCACCTGGGGGGAGTCTATGCTACTGACAGGCTGGCAGAGCTGTGTGAACTTGAAGCTGGCAAAACCCTCTTGAATGTCGGCTCGGGTTCGGGAATTTCCGCGGCCTATGTGGCTGAGAAGTACGGCTGCCGCGTTGTAGGTGTCGATCTGCTGCCGGGGATGGTCGAGAACGCTCAACGGTGGGCAGAGTCCAAAGGCGTATCCGAGTTGACAGAGTTCCGCCTGGGGGACGCGCAAGATTTGCCTTTCGAAGATGATAAATTCGATGCCTTGATTTGTGAGTCCGTGAATGCCTTTGTGCCAGATAAAGAGAAAGCCATGCGAGAGTATATGCGCGTGGTCAAACCCGGGGGCTATATTGGTTTCACGGAAGCGATTTGGGTAAATGATCCATCGGAAGCCGCCGTGGAGCTTATGGCAGAAGCCACCGGCCAGCAATTTCATTCTCCCGAAGTATGGGAGAGATTATTCGAGAACTCAGGGTTAGTTGACCTACATAGCGAGAACCATGCCATGACCATGCGTGGAGAAGCCCGCCATCAGAGCGGATTGCTTAGTCTTAGGGAATACCTGAGAATACTGGGCCGATTTTTCCGACTGCTTTTCTCGGATCTAGAAACCCGTTCATTGGCCAAATATTTGTCCTATAACCCTCGGGAATATTTTGAGTATATGGGCTTTGGGATCTATAGTGGAAGGAATCCAAAATGAGTACACCTGATAATGAAACTTCTAGATTAGTGACCCGTTGGCTGATCCGCGAGATTATGGGCGTGATCATTGTTGGGGTGATCCTGTTTTGGAGCGCGGGGGATTGGACATGGGGTTGGGGATGGGCTTTGGTGGGGGTCTATGCCCTGTGGGTGACGGCGAATGCTGTCTTGTTGATCCCGCGTCACCCCGAACTGCTGGCTGAGCGCGCCCAACGGGATCGTGAAGGTATGAAGTCTTGGGACAAAACCCTGTTAGGCATCATTGGTATTTTGACCATCGCCAAATATGTGGTTGCTGGTCTCGATGTGCTTAATGGTTGGTCCGCGGCCATGCCGCTGTGGGTGCATATCGTAGCCCTGCTGCTCTCGGTTTTTGGTTATGCCTTGAGCACCTGGGCGATGACCGAGAATGCTTATTTCTCGATGATTGTGCGCTACCAAGAAGATCGCGGGCATCAGGTTTGCAATACCGGGCCATATAATTTTGTGCGCCACCCGGCCTATATTGGCACGATTATCTTCGAGTTGGTGGTGCCCTTCTTGTTAGGTTCGTGGTGGACTTTGATCCCCAGTGGCTTGGTAGCCATCTTGATGGTGGCCCGCACCGCGCTGGAAGATAGAACTCTGCAGGAAGAATTACCTGGCTACACGGAGTTTGCCCAGCAAACGCGTTACCGTTTACTGCCCGGAGTTTGGTAAATAATTCTAAATACATTTTGGGACACAGATGAACGCGGATTTCAAGGATTTTTTAGCCGTTTTATCCGTGTTCATCCAGTAAATCCGTGTCCAAAAAAGGAGAGAAAGAGACCGTAATGGCTAAGAATAGATCAAAGTTTTGGGTCGGAGTGGCTTTAGGTGCTGATCACTGCAATTTTCGTTGGGATTATTCGCCGGTTGAGGAGATTAACTGATATGGAATTTATACGTGCTTATTCGAACGCCCCCTGGGAAGCTAAGATCGGCTACTGCCGCGCCATCAAGGCCGGGGATCATATCTACGTTACCGGGACTGCGCCTGTAGCCGAGGATGGTTCTTGCTATGCCCCAGGGGATGCCTATGCCCAAGCCAAACGCTGCATCGAGATCATCCAACGCGCTTTGGCCGATTTAGGAGCTGATCTCTCTTGTGTGGTGCGCACACGCATGTTTGTCACTGACATTGGTCGTTGGCAGGAGTATGGCCGCGCGCATGGTGAATTCTTTGCTGATCATCCACCTGCAACCACGATGGTGGAAGTCAAATCTTTAATCGACCCGGAGATGCTGATCGAGATCGAAGCCGACGCGGTTTGTCCTTCCTAACTCCTTTAGTTGGTACTAATACCAATTGCGGTATGAAGTGCCATGTATTGTTGTAGTCGAGATTTCATAATCTCGCTTCACGGGGTTTGGAAACCCCGGCTACGAATCATGATTCTACAAGACGCAATTGGTATAAGATTGTTAACTTGGTATCCGACGGGAGTTTCATCTGTTTTGACTTCGTCCCAACTCGGCGTGCATCCGCTGAACGATTATTATTGAAAATGTATCAATCTAAAGGAACGGAGTTTCTTCAAGAAACTCCGTTCCTAATCTTGTGAAGCGTTATAATTGATCCACTGAGATTAAAGGAGAGTTTTCATGCAGGTATTAGGTATTGATATTGGTGGATCAGGAATTAAAGGCGCGCCAGTGGATATAGAGAAGGGGGTTATGCTTACTGAGCGTTATCGTATCCCAACCCCTCAGCCAGCCAAACCAAAACCCGTAGCAAAGACAGTTGCAAAAATTGCCAAGCACTTTAATTGGAATGGACCTATCGGCTGCGGATTTCCCGCAGCAGTTCAGCATGGCATTACACGCACGGCTTCAAACGTAGACAAAAAGTGGATCGGCACCAATGCCTCGGCGCTTTTCAGTGAAGCCACTGGTTGCCCCGTGAAGGTGATCAATGATGCTGACGCCGCCGGGTTAGCTGAAATGGCCTTTGGCGCTGGTAAAGGCCGCCAAGGGGTTGTTTTATTGGTGACCATCGGTACTGGTCTGGGAACGTCTCTGTTCACCGATGGAGTGCTGCTGCCCAACACGGAGTTGGGGCATATTGAGATCAACTGTGAAGATGCTGAATTAATGGCTTCGGATGCGGCCCGCCAGCGGGATGAATTATCCTGGAAAAAGTGGGGTAAAAGGTTGGATACATATTTGGATCGCATGGAGCAGTTAATCTGGCCAGATTTGATTATTTTGGGCGGTGGAGTTAGCAAAAAGCATGAAAAGTTCATACCCTATCTGACGGTACAGGCAGAGATTGTCACCGCGCAAACCTTCAATGAGGCCGGCATCATCGGTGCGGCCATAGCTGGTAAACCGATTAGTTAGGTAACGTATGAGTGCGTAGCGAAAGCAAACTAAATATCTAAAGATAGATGAGATGATGAAATGACGAGATCAGAGAAAACGATTCAAGTATTTAAGAGAACTTATTGGGTTATGGTTAATCAAACAGAAGGATTAACGCATGCCGATAGTTTAATGCAACTGCCGTTTCGAGGAAATTGTCTAAATTGGGTTTTGGGCCATATCATCGCCAGTCGAGATACCATGTTGGGATTGTTAGGATCAAAAGCGATTTTTAGTGAAAGCGAATTTGAATTGTATGATCGAGATTCGGAACCTATTGAATCCGGCGGTGAGGCGGTGAAATTGGACGATTTACTTGTAAAGCTAAAACAATCCCAAGACAAATTGTTGAAAGAACTAGAAAGTATTTCGCCCGAAATGTTGGAAAAAAGAGTTGACAAAGATAAAGAACAAACAGTTGGGGAGAGAATCGAGTTTCTACAATGGCACGAAACTTACCATGTTGGGCAGTTGGAGATTTTGCGTCAATTAACCGGCATAAACGATTCAATTATCTAAGACTGGCGATTGAGTAGAATTTTATCTATGCATGACGTATTTGAAAGTTTTCCCCAACTTGAAACACGGGATTTACTTTTGCGAAGAATTCATATCTCGGATGCAAAAGCCCTATTCACTGTATTATCTGATGAAGCCGTAACGGAATTTTATGATGACGATGCCTTTACAAATATATCGCAAGCAGTCGATCAAATAGAAGCTTGGGAGAGGGGATTCAATAACAGAGGCTGTATTCGTTGGGGGATAACAAACAAAGAAGACGAGATCATCATTGGGTCATGCCGGAGAATATTGCTTCTGTCAAAATGCTCGAGAAACTTGGTTTCCGAAACGAGGGGCTGCTGGCAGAATATGAAAATTGGGGTGCAAAAGGATTTGTTGATTTATACATTTTCGCATTATTAAGAAAAGAATGGAGAGGCTAAATCTATATGAAAATCCTAATTATTGGCGGAAAGGGAACAATTGGCGTGAGAGTGAGTGAATATCTCTCAAAGAAACACGAAGTTGTTATTGGCGGCAGGAATTCTGGGGATGTGACTGTCGATATCGCCAATTCCAACTTAATTAAAGATATGTTCGACGAGCTTGGAAATCTCGATGCTGTTGTTTGTATTGCAGGTGAAGCGAAGTGGGCTGCTTTTGAAACGATGAGTGAAGAAGATTATTATATTGGTTTAAGAAGCAAGTTGATGGGGCAGGTCAATCTTGTCAGAATTGGGCGGGATTACTTGAACTCAGGTGGTTCTTTCACGCTTACCACAGGAATATTGGCTGATCATCCAGTGGAATTGACCACCAGCGCTGCAATGGTCAATGGTGCAATTCATAGTTTTGTGAAAGCAGTAGCACTAGAATTGAAAAATGGCATCAGAATAAATGTCGTCTCATCGGGCCTTGTTGAAGATGCTGTCACAAAATATGAGACCTATTTCCCCGGCCATAATCCGATACCTATGCATAAAGTAGTCAATGGATACGTGAAAAGTGTGTTGGGAAAGGGCACAGGCGAAATAATCCGCATGTACGATAATTGTTGAACGAAAAATCGCGGAATTAGCGAAGCAATAAGCTATAGCAGCTAATATAGAGACACATAACCAGATTAGCAATACCATAAGCGCAAAATTTTCGACTTTGGCAGTAGCAATCTCATTGTTCATAATTTCAATAATAAATAGGAGCGTTGAAAATGATGAGTATCGATAGCTATGATGTAATCATGGTGGGGGGCGGGGTAATGGGGTGTGCCACAGCTTATTATTTGTTAAAGAAGGATCCGCAAATCAGGGTAGCAATAATCGAAAAAGATCCCACCTACGAATTTAATTCATCTGTTTTATCAGATGCCAATATCCGTTTACAGTTCAATGTAAAAGAAAATATCCAGATTTCACAGTATGGCCTTGAAGTACTAGAAACTTTTGCGGACGATATGATGGTTGGTGGTGTAAAGCCAGATGTCGCCTTTCGCCAGCAGGGCAATTTGTTTTTATCAGATGAAGATGGAAAAGAATCAGCCCTAAAAGGCTTGGATATCCAACAAAGTTTGGGGTGCCCCGTGGAGTGGTTGTCTCCGGCTCAGATCACAGAACGCTTTCCACTGTATGAGGTAGATCAACTGGCCGGCGGTGCTTTTGGTTCCTCAGATGGCACAATGGACGCTAACGCGGTCTTGATGGCTTATAAGAATAAAGCGGTAGAGTTGGGCGTAGACTATGTTATTGGAGAAGTGTTTGAGATATTGAAGGAAAAGGGGAGGGTTAACGGTGTGCGCTTAGCTTCAGGAAATGAATTGGCCGCAAATTTTGTGATCAACAGTGCTGGCGCTTGGGCCCAAAAGATTGCCCGCACAGTGGGAGTCGAACTGCCGGTTGATCCTGTCAAGCGGCAAGTATTTGTTTTTAAGGCCAACGTCCAAACTGATGTGGTTTATCCATTGACGGTATTCCCTACTGGTTTGTATTTAATCCAGGAACATGAAAAGGTATTCATGGCCGGCAAGATTCTGCCTGATGATCCGATCGGTTTTGATTTCGGTTGGAACCGGCAGGTTTTCATTGATCATTTATGGCCAGAGCTAGTTGAGTACATTCCGGAGTTCGACCAACTAAAAATTGCACGTGGCTGGGCTGGATTGTATGCAGTTAACACGTTTGACGGCAATGCCATATTGGGCGAATGGCCGCAATTGAAGGGCTTTATCCTGGCAAACGGTTTTTCCGGGCATGGTTTTCAGCAGTGTCATGCTGTGGGGCGATATCTTGCTGAACTGATCTTGGGTGAAACCCTGGCACTGGACCTCTCGATTTTCTCCCCCCAGCGCATCTTGGATGATAAGCCAGTTTTTGAAAGCGAACATAAACTAGTATAGACAAACGACGGGCCACTTATTAGTTTCATGGATAGACAACATAAATTCGTTTGCCGGAGTTATTATGCAAATTCAATTGATCAGAAGTGCGACACTGCGAATAAATTATGCTCAACAAACTTTTGTAATTGATCCCTATTTAGCTGCTAAACATTCGATGCCATCGTACACAGGTAAATCTCCTAACCCTTTAGTGGGGTTACCTTTGCCACCGCAGGAAGTAATAGCCGATATAGAAATGGCTGTAATCTCGCATTTGCACTCTGATCATTTTGATCAAACAGCAAAAGATCTTTTACCAGCAGACCTACCAATACTATGTCAGCCTGGGGATGTCGAAGAACTTAGCAATCAGGGGTTTCGCAACGCGACCGCTGTGGATGGTGAACTTGATTGGAAGACAATCAGAATCGCTCGCACCAACGGCCAACATGGTACGGGGAAAGTTCAGCAATTAA
>CAYQQX010000112.1:0-14916 GCA_964419495.1 uncultured Anaerolineales bacterium | reverse complement strand
CCTTAGAGCGAGAATCAGCACTGGGGTATATTGACAATGATGGCCGGGTCACTGTTCAGGGCAGCACACACGAGCCCCATTGGCAGCAGGGTTGGATCGCCAAGATGCTAAACATTGATTTAGATCAGGTGCGCTTCATCACGCCACCTATGGGGGGGTCTTTTGGAGGCAGGCAAGATCCCTGGCCAAACCTGGCTGCAGCCCTTGCCGCTTATAGTGTTGAAAAACCAGTACGACTGGTATTCAATCGCACAGAATCCTTTGATGCTTCCCCAAAGAGACATCCCTATCATCTCAACTATAAAATCGGCGCGACCAACGACGGTCATTTGACTGGCATGCAGGTTCGTATCGAGCAAAATACGGGTGCCTACGATGCTGACGGATATTACATCCCCGAATATGCCATTGTCGCCAGTGGGGGGGCTTATCGCTGGCAGGCTGTTGATAATCGTGCCCAGAGTATCTACACCAATGCGCCCAAGTGCGGTCAGTTCCGGGGATTTGGCACACCGCAATCGACATTTGCTTTAGAGTGTTCTCTAGATGAAGTCATCCAAGAAATCGGTGAGGACCCCCTAGAATTTCGGTTGAAAAATATCATCTCTCAGTCGGAAAACACATTCCTTGGATACCCCATCGCCGAAACCCTGGGATACAAGGAAGTGCTCGAGGCGCTGCAACCACGCCTCCGGGAGTTCCAGGCAGAAGCGAACAGGTTCAATGCCGATCACGAAAACTCATCCTCCCGCAAAGGAGTTGGAATTTCAGGAATGTGGTATCGCTTTGGTAAATCTGGTTCATTGCGAATCGAAGCGCATGCTGAATTAGCGCCAGAAGGACACTTCATCATCTACTGCTCTGCCCCTGATTACGGGCAAGGCACCAGCACGACGATGGCTCAATTAGGTGCGGAAACGCTGGGAGTTTCAAGAGATTGCGTCCAAATGATCAACGCCGACACTGCAATGACTCCTGACAGTGGCGTACAAGGTGCTTCGCGGGCGACATATTGGGTTGGCAACGCTGTTTGTCAAGCAGCTGATAATCTCAAGACAGAGATCATTGCCTGCGCAGCCGAATTGCTTGATACTGATCCCAGCGAGCTTATCGTCATGGATAATCAGGTCAAGAGCAGACAAACTCCTTCAAAATCAATTCCACTTGGAGATATTGCTGACGAGATCGAAAAGATGGGTAAATCGCGCAAAGTGTTGGGAGTCTTTGACCCCTCACCTGACTTTCCCGAGGAGGCGCGTCCAGGGTATACGCCCCATTTTGCCACCGGGGCGCATTTGGCAGAGGTAGTCGTCGATATGCAAACTGGGGGTGTGCAGGTGACGCGCTTTGTGGCTGCCCATGACGTCGGACGGGTCATCAATCAGCAAGGCGCGGAGGGACAGGTGGAAGGTTCGATCTTGATGGGTATCGGCTCAGCTCTATACGAAGAGTATATCCCCGCGCTGACCACAGGTTTTGTAGATTACATCTTGCCGATGGTCAGCGAAATGCCTGAGATGGAAACGATTTTCATCGAAATGCCGGGGTTAAAAGGACCTTTTGGTGCCAAGGGATTGGGGGAAACGGCCATGTTAGCATCGACTCCGGCTGTGATCAATGCTGTTTCTCGCGCAATAGGGGCGCGCATTCGACAAATTCCGGCAACTCCTGAGAGGATTTTGAAGGCAATAAATAGAAATATTGAGTAGACTACCATAAGTACGGCTTGTATCGCAATCCGCTACTCGTACTCGCCGCTGTTGACATTGTAATCCTTGCAAGTGATCAGGGTGAGCATATCGTATTCCGAATGCGGCAAGGCTTTCAACGTGTCCGGCTTGACCTGCAAGACATCCCGCACCTCGTAGATGTGGCGCAACCCCCAGGCGTGGATGATGATCTGGTTGCCGTGCCCCAGGGTGTGCAGATCGATAAAGGGGCCGGGGTTGTTATCTGCATCCCAGACGTGGGCGGTGATAGCTGTGTTGCCCACCCAGATGGAATAGGCCGTGCCCTGCAAGTAACCCACCTGATCACCCAGCCAGGTCACATCCCAGCCACTCTCGGTCAGCGGCACGCCCACGATGGGCATTTTCACATTAAGAGTGGGGATCTCCAGCCATAGGTCATCATGGGTAGAATAGGCTTTATCGGCGAGGCGCTTCTGGCACACCGGTGCCGGTCATTCGCGGAACAGGCATCCGTGTTCAAACCATCGCAGGGGCAGTGCGATATTGTCAAATGTCTGTTGAAGATATCGCCGCAGACTACGATCTCAGCGAAGCTCAGGTGAAAGAAGCGCAGAGCTTCTACAAGGCACATAAATATGAGATCGACGCAGCGATGGCGGCCGAGGAAGCCTTAGAGCCTACTCATGCCTAAGCCGCGCCTACATTTGGATGCTGATACTTCCAGAAAGGTCTTGCATAAAGCCTTACAAGATTTGGGGCATGATGTATCCCGTACCCCTAATGAGTGGATGCCGCGTGATGCTAGCGACGAAACCCAACTACTTGGCGCTACTGCGCAAGGACGTTGTATCTTCACCTTCAATGCCCGAGACTTTGCCCCATTAGCAAAGAAGCATAAGCGCCACATGGCGCTTATCTTGGCAACTCAGCGATGGTCATTATCAGAAATGATCTCTGCTCTGGATCGTTTACTTACCGAAACGGACGCTGAAGATTGGATTGGGCTGGTGAGATGGCTGAATGATTGGCGATGATCGCATTTCGATTTTAAATAGCTTGACTCGCTGGGGTGGATTCACTATAATAGTCTCATATTTATGAAACAGTGTTGCATTATTTGCAACATACACAGCTATCATGTCAGCAGAGAAATCCCCTTCTACCTCCCAAACCGTACAACGCATTGCCCAGATACTGCGCTTCTTCACCGAAGCCGAGGATGATCTTGGGGTCATGCAGATCAGCAGAGAAACCGGCCTGCACAAAAGCACCACATCTCGCCTGCTCTCGGCACTCCATCAAGAAGGCTTCGTGGAAAAGAGCACCGAGACGGGCAAATATCGCTTGGGGTTGGGCCTGGTCAACCTGGCCGGAGCGGTCTTAGAAAGGCAGGATCTGCGCCAGATTGCCCAAGAACACATCCGGGTGCTGGCCGAGATCACCCAGGAAACCATCAACATCTCCATCCTGGATGGCGAGGAATGTATCAATATCGAGACCATCCGCAGCCCGAAATCCATCCGCTACGCCGGGCAGTTGGGGCGCAGGACGCCTTTGCACCCCACATCCACCGGCAAAGTGATGCTGACTTATATGAGTCCCGGACAGCGCCAGGAAATACTGATTCAATCCCTTACTGCCTATACGCAACACACAATCACGGATCCAGTTGAGCTGCGAAAAGTCCTGGCAGAAATATGCGATCAGGGCTATGCCATTTCACGAGAAGAATTCGAAGAAGGGTTGGTGGCAATTGCTGCACCCATCTGGGACCGCAGCGGAGAAGCCATCGCCGCTTTGAGCATCTCAGGGCCAACTTATCGCATGTGCGATAGCACGATCCGGGAATATGTCGAACCGCTGAAAGAAGCGGCAAGCAATATCTCGAGCAATCTTGGACATTTCGAATAAAATTCCAAACAACTCTTTTGGACACGGAATCACACGGATTTTATGCTAGTCAAAAGGACTTTGAACACTCATGATTTTGTCATTCTGAACGGAGCCCGGCTTGTATTTCAGCCAGGCGAAGTGAAGAATCCCTGATAGCAAACGATTCAAGTGCCTGCGCTGGTAATAATTCAAAGAGATTATCAGGGATTCCTCTCTCCACTCGGAATGACAGCTTTATTGTTCAAGATGGTATTGACTACCATAGAATTACACTGATTTCGGATATATAAAATATTAGGAGTTACGCAGATGAAAAGAGTATTCGGGAGTAAGCCCCCCCTGCTCCCCAAATTCTGGGGGGAGATACTCAAAGATCCCCCCCAAGGTGGGGGGGGTGTAGGGGGGCAACTGCGTAACTCTTTAATATATAACATCCGTGTACAAATAATCAGGAGGACTCAATGACCGAACAAATCCCCATTCCCACTTTGAAACCCATGTTACGGATGATCTCTGACGAGCAGGTGCGCGAGCTGCACTACGCCACCCTAGAGATCCTCAGCCAGACTGGCGTGAAGATGGCTGATCCCCAGGGCCGCGAACTACTGCTGGAAGCTGGCGCCTGGGAGTCCAATGGGCGCATAAAAATTCCAGAGAACCTGGTCACCGACGCTATCGATAAGGCGCCCGCGCGCATTCCCATGCACAACCGCTTAGGCGAATTGACGATGCCGCTGGAGCTGGGCAAAGTTTTCTTTGGCCCTGGTTCAGACACCACCTTCACGCTGGATGTGGAAACCGGAGAACGCCGCCGGGCTGTGGCAAGCGATGTGGAGAAAATCGCCCGCCTGGGCGACGCGCTCGAAAATATCGACTTCATCATGTCTATGGGTAACCCCTCTGACGTTCCCGAAAACGCGCTTTATATTCATGCGTTCATCGGCATGTTACGCGGCTCGGTAAAACCCAATGTTTATACCGCGGAGAACCGCAAAGACATGGAAGATATTTACCGTATCGCTGCGGCAACGATGGGCGGAGAGCAAGCCTTACGCGAGAAACCAATCCTCTTACATTACGCCGAGCCAATTTCTCCTCTCTATATCATTGAGGAATCGCTACAAAAGCATATTTTCTGCGCCGAGAAGGGCATCCCCGCCGCCTATATCCCCTCCCCCAATACCGGCGGCGGTGGACCGATCACGGTGGCCGGGGCGGTGGCCTTGGGCAATGCCGAATGTTTGCTGGGTCTGATCATCACCCAGCTGGTCAACCCTGGCGCGCCCTTCCTATACGGCATGAACACTGCTGCCCTGGATATGAAGACCACCATCGTCAGCTACGGCAGCCCCGATTGGAGCCTGGGCATGGGCGCCTGGACGGAATTAGCCCGCTACTATAATTTACCAGTATGGGGATATGGCGGCGCCACAGACAGCAAGGTCGTTGACGCCCAAGCAGGAATAGAAGCCACCTTTTCGATTTTGAACGCCTTCCTTTCCCGAGTAACCCTGGTGCATGATGTGGCCTATATTGAGTATGGATCGACTTCGTCCATGGAGCAGCTTGTGATTGCCAATGAAATCATCGGCATGACACGATTCCTGATGGGTGGATTGCCAATCAATAGAGAGACTCTTGCTCTTGAGGCCATTGCACGTGTCGCTCCTGGCGAAGGTTTCCTGGCCGATGATCACACTATGGACAATTTTCGCACCGCCCAATGGGCACCCAAAATCCTTGATCGGTGGCAGTACGACGTTTGGCGCGAGTCTGGCTCAAAGGATATGTTCACACGTGCCAATGAGCGCGCCAGGGAAATTCTCGCCGAGCATGAAGTGCCCCCGCTGCCCGAGGAGGCTGAAAAGGTGATTGCAGAAGTATTGGCTGAGCGGGGTGGTGGGAGTTAATGAAAGTATTGGGTATTAAGTATTGGATATTGAACAATGCTTGATATTTTCTTGTCGATCGCCCCGATCTTTTTGTTAATTGTATTGGGACACCTACTGTGGCGCAGAGGCATCCCCAGCGCTGAATTCTGGGATTTGAATGTAAAACTTGTTTATTGGGTTTTGTTCCCAGCCCTGCTGTTCTACAAGACCTCGACCATTGAGTTTACAGGAGCGCTGATAGGGTCCTATGCCATTGTCATCGTAGGGGGATTTTCCTGCGCGATCGCATTCTCATTGATCACAGCTCGGCTATGCAATTTAGGTCCGACGGTAACAAGCTCGGTGATGCAAGGATCTGCCAGGCATAACTCATTTGTGGCACTAGCCATGGCTGAAAGAGTATTTGGTAATCAGGGGTTATCAATTGCAGCCCTTATCGTGGCCATATTAATTCCCGTTACCAACATCATCGTGGTCTCTTTGATGGTAACCATCATCCAGGGGAAAAATCAAGAAAATGTGGCCCGCGCGATCTTTCATGATCTGGTTAGAAACCCGATCCTTGTATCCGTCCTGCTCGGAATTTCAATGAACCTGGTGCAAGTTGGTGAGATCCCGGTAATTCACGATATCAGCCAAATCCTTGGTGGCGCAGCCTTACCCGTGGTCTTGTTGTGCATTGGTGCCAACATCCGCTTGAACATCCGCAAATCGAGTCCCGCCTTGGGTGTAGGCGAGGCTGGCACTGCAACCCCTATGTTATTTTCAATTATGGGGAAAATGATTGTTTTCCCAGCAGTTGTCTTGATTCTTGCCCAAGCACTTGGACTACCCGAATTGGCGACGCTGGTAGCGATGTTAATCGGAGCAATGCCAACAGCGTCATCATCCTACACATTAGCAAGGCAGATGGGTGGTGACTCCGCACTCATGGCGGCAATCATCACTACCCAGACAGGTTTGGCTTTCATCACGATACCGCTTACTTTGACGCTGGTGCAGCAGTTTATATAAAAGAACCCCGGTTTCTTTGAGAAACCGGGGTTCTTGTTTTAGGCGAAACTCTCTTCCGCTCTTCGGACGATAGCCTTAAGTTCTTTTTGAACATCATCAGGCAGGGGTTCAGGTTGGTGCTCTTCGAGAATAGTATCCACCATTTTTGCGGCGCGCTCGCCCAAACTGAGTCCGCCTGCCTCCATCCATTGATCGTAATTTCCGCGTTCAAAAACACCCGGATAATACAGGTCACGGAAATGGTTCAGGGTATGATCACTGTCCAGGAAAGAACCATCTGGGCCAACTTCATCGATTAGATCTAGCGCAAGGGTATCTTCGTTGATTTCAAAGGGTGTCATCATCGCTTCAATCCAACCAACCATCTCATTACAAATCGCTAATTGGGCCAGGGAACCGCAAAGACCCGACTCCATATAAGCCAGATCGTGGATCAGGTTGGCACCGCCTAAGGTTTCAGCCATCAATGTTAATGCGGCTTCGGCCGCGGCTTGCTGATCTACAATTTTGGCATCGGTACAGCCGCCTAAACCGAACATGGGCAAATTATAGTGATGCGCCAATGCGTGAGGAATTCCTAATGGACTGGGTTGGCAGTATGGTTGTACCATGGTGCGCATGTCGAGCGCATTTCCGCTCATTGCTGATGTAATGAATGGTGCTCCCTCACGCTTGAGCTGCGAAAGAACCAACCCCACCAACACGCCGGCATTCACCAAAGCAATCGTGCCTGCCGAGGTAACTGGCCCGGTAACGCCACCCAGGGCAACAGGAATATACAACGCAGGCAACCCTTTTTCGGCCAGGAAAAGTAATTTCTGCAGGGCTTCTTCGTTGTGCTGTAAACCAGTAGTGACATTGATATAGCAAGCCGCTGTTGGTCTGAGGCGCAAGGGATCTGCCCCACCAGCAACCACTTCTGCCATATCAACTGCATCAACACACCCTGAGAATTCATTGGTCACGTAGACAATCGGCTTTGTGGTGCTGTTGAGCATCACTTCCATCTGATATCGGTCAGAAACCATAACCTCGACATCTTCTGGGAGGAACATTGACATAACAAAATCAATGTGTGGGAGTGCATCACAAACCGTGATGCCATCGATGACGTCCTTCAAAACTGGCCTTCTTCGCTCGTTTGTGCGGTGATCAACGATATTGATGCAATCTGAACCAGGGCCGTAATTACATTGCCCTTCTTCTAAATACATACCCACTTTGCCATGACGGTCATAGAGGGTCACTCGTTTGGGAACAGTAGAAAAAGCCTTTTCAACCAACCCAGACTTAATTCACACTCGATTTTCCTCAGAAAAAGATGCGCCTGCTTTCTTCAGGAGATCAATTGCTTCCTGGTCATATAGGCGCACTCCGGTCCTCTCCAGGATTTCAAGGCTAGCATTATGTAATTTTTGGCACTGATCCGGTGAGAGGCGGCTAAATTGGCCCCCACCATAGATCTTGTCATTCATACGGATTTGAGACATGAGCTGATCCTCCAAATATCAATGATGGATATACAACAGCCTTGCAAGGTTGATTACACTTGCAAGGCTGAGTTTCACTTTAAGTCAATGAGTAGTATCAGGGGACCTCTCGCACGTCGATGATCTCCTGTCCCTCGATGGCCTCAAGAACTGAAATGAGCTCTTCTTTTGGCGCATTGCGCACTTTTAAGACCACATCCCAAAAACCTTCTCGTTTTGGTGACGGTACCCCACCACTGGTGTAAATACCCCAGCCTTTTTCAGCAATTGCGCCAGTAATTTTGGCATATTCGCCGACTTTATCTGGCACGCGTATAGTCAATCGAACGCCAGACACGCTGCCCCCTAGGAGATCGGATAATTCGGCCAGCATATCCACTTCAGTGATGATGCCAACGACAACATCTTCTTCGACAACTGGCAGGCAACCGACTTTGTTTTTGATCATGGCTTGAGCGGCTTCCTCTAAGGTCATTTCCGGCCCAATCGTAAACAAATCGTTGCCCTTCACCATCATATCCTTGACTTTCAAGTCGGATAGAATGCGGCTGATCTCCCAGACATTCAAACTTCCAAGATCTGTGGGGGGAACCCGTAACTGATCGCGGGTGATCAACCCGGCGATGCGTTTTCCATCCCCGACGACGGGCAAATGGCGCACTTGATTTTCGATCATCATCTTTTGTGCTTCAGCAGCGGGTGTATCTGGTGAAACCATGATGGGATGTCGCGTCATATAATCTTTTACTAACATGGCTAGGATCCCTCCGTCGATATAGTTATAACTGGATCAAAGGTACTTAGTGTCTCTAAAGGTAGGTGACAGAAGATGCGATGACCGTCTGCAGCTTCACGCCAGGGTGGTACTTCCGACTCACACACTTTGCCACCATCTGGGAGCATTTCCCGGCGAGGACAACGCGTATGGAAACGGCATCCGCTGGGAGGGTCAATGGCACTAGGAACGTTACCTTCCAAACGGATATGTTTTTGCACCGCCGTCGGATCAGGGATTGGCACAGCCGAAAGCAGGGCCTCAGAGTAGGGATGGTATGGCGGTGCATAGATGGCATCCGCGGGACCAATCTCCATGATCTGTCCCAGGTACATCACGGCAACTTGATCCGAGAAAAAGCGTACCACGCTCAGATCATGAGCGATGAAAATCAGGGTGGTGTCAAATTCTTGCTGAACTTCTAACAGCAGGTTGAGGATAGCTGCCTGCACCGAAACATCCAGTGCGCTGACCGGCTCATCACACAGAACCAGGTCAGGATGGCTGGCCAGGGCACGGGCGATGCCGACACGCTGCTTCTCGCCGCCGCTTAACTGGCGTGGCAAACGATCGTAGTAATTCTCGCCCAGCCGCATGGCTTCCAGAAGTTTGATCACCTCGTCCCGAATTTGATCCTTGGGTGTGGTATTGAAATGTTGCATCGGTCGACCAATCTGCTGCCCAACCGTATAAGAAGGGTTCATGGTCGAATCAGGGTTCTGGAAGACCATTTGCAACTCTTGGATCAGGGATGCATCCCGCTTGGTTATGCTACCGGTGATATCAAAGCCCAGGAACTTGGCTTCACCTGAGGTGGTTTCTTCCAAACCAATCAAGGCTTTGATCAGCGTGCTTTTACCACAACCAGACTCACCTACCACGCCTAGCGTACTACCTTTAAGGATATCAAAGGTAGCATTCTCGACAGCTTTGACATAGCGCTTCTCCCCAAACCCAAGCACATCTTTGAGCGAGCTGCCCTGAACCTCGTAGTATTTCTTGAGGTCGTTTATCGAGATGATCGGCTTCAAAGATGGTTCTTTTGCATCTATCGAGGGCGGCATGATATCCTCTGAGGGGGCCCACTGAGAAGCATCGATCTCTTCGGCAAAGTGGCAGCGCACCATGGCACCATTAGGCATTTGGCGTAACTGCGGTCTCTCATTCCGACAGCGTTCTTGAATGTAGTCACAGCGAGGACCGAAGACACAACCAAGCGGACGATTGTTGGGGGGCGGAACGCGTCCGCGGATGGGATACAGTACGCTCTTGGCCTTGTCAGCACCCAGCTTAGGCACGCAACGGATTAGGCCTTGAGTATAGGGGTGAAAAGGATTTTGATAGATTTGCTCGACAGTCGCTCTTTCTACCATCTCACCTGCATACATTACACCAACGCGAGTCGATACCCGGGCGACAACACCCAGGTTGTGGGTGATGTACATAATGGCGGTATCGAACTCTCGACGCAGTTCTGCGATCAGGTCCAACACTGCCGCTTCAACAGTCACATCCAACGCAGTCGTGGGCTCGTCCATGAGCAGTAAGGCTGGGTTGTTGAGTAATGCTGTGGCAATCACAACACGCTGCTGCTGCCCGCCAGAGATCTGGTGAGGGTAGCGTTTCATCACATTGGCAGCATCGGGCATATAAACCCGTTCCAGCATTTCGATGCAGCGTTTTTCGGCCTTTTTCAGATCCATGCCGCGATGTACAGTCAAAACCTCAGACATCTGGTCACCCAGACGCATAGAGGGATTGAGAGCCTGCATGGGATCCTGGTAAACCATGGCAATCTGATCACCTCGCAACCGGCGCAGTTCCTCTCCAGTCACACCGACCAGCTCCTTGCCTTGGAATTTGATGCTGCCGCGTTTTACATACCCATTAGCGCCCAGGAAATTGACCACTGCCCAGGCGCAGGTACTCTTTCCACAACCCGATTCACCGACAATGCCGTGGGTTTCGCCGCGATTAATCTCAAAAGAGACATCCTGAACGGCCTCGATTTCACCGCCGCGCACTTTATAAGCGACGGCAACATCTTCTAGTTTGAGAACAGGAGGTGCTTTTTTCAATTCAGTCATCATGCCCTCCTCACTTTTGATACCTAGTCATCTCTTCGCGCAAACCATCTGCAAAGAGATTCAATCCAATTACCAGGGTCGATATTGCCAATGCTGGCCAGATCACCGCTAATTGGTTAGCAAAGATATTCCTGCGAGCTTCGTTGACCATGTTCCCCCAATCAGGATCGGGTGGCGGAAGTCCAATTCCCAAAAATCCCAGGGTTCCGATGGCGAATATGGCGTATCCTACTCGCAGCATGCCGTCCACCAAGAGCGGCCCACGTGCATTGGGCAATATCTCATTAAACATGATAAACCAGACACTCTCGCCGCGCGTCTCGGCTGCCCGGATATAGTCACGCGTCTTGATATCCATCGCCAGACTACGCGCCAGGCGAGCCACACCCGGTGCGCCAGTGATGGTGATTGCCAGTATAACCACCAGGTCCCCTTGACCCAGGGCAGCAATGACCACCAGGTAGAGCACAATGCGCGGGAAAGCAATCAGCGCATCAAGCACCTGCATGATAATTTGATCCCACCAACCTCCGCGGTAGCCAGCATTGAGACCCAAGACCGCCCCCAAAGCCAGCGAACCAACCACGCCCCAGATGGCGACACCACCAGGAATAGAGACGCCTGCATCGCCAGGCAAACGTGTCTTCAGTAGAATAACCTGGGTGCCTTGCATAAGTCTGGAAAGGATATCTCGACCAAGATGGTCGGTACCCAACCAGTTTTGAGCACTGGGGCCTTGATTTTGGATGAAATCAGAAGCATTTGGATCATAAGGTGTCCAAAAGAGGGATACAAAAGCCAGGATCAGCCAGAATAACACCATCGCCATACCAACTGTGGCCACTCGCGATTCGAAGACAATAGACATGCTCTTCCACATCTTCTGGAGGCGAGATGGTCGTGCAGCCGGTTGCGTCATCGTTTTTACAGCCATGATTCTCTCCTCATGAATACCGAATACGTGGATTAAGCAATGTATAAGCCAGGTCGCCAAGTAGGCGGGTGATGATGGCAATCGCGACTGTCACCATCGCAGCGGCTTCCACGGCATTGAAGTCACCAAAAATTGCTGACTTGTAAATATAGTAACCCAGCCCAGGATAGCCAAAAATTACCTCCACAACCACCAGACCACCCACCAACCAGTTGACGTGAAGCATAATGATGGTGATGGGAGCCATGAGTGCATTACGGATGGCATGGCGGAAAACTACTCTCGATTTGGGCATCCCTTTGATAATCGCTGTACGAATATAGGCGGAGTCCATCACCTCAACCATGCTGGCCCGGGTCATGCGGGCAATATAGCCAAGTTCTACTGCCGTCAGCGTAAGCACTGGCAACGCCAGCAGTTTCGGATCCTCGAAAATAGCATCGGCACTGGTGAAAATGGCCACTGCTGGAAGCACCTTCAGCCAGACGCCAAATATCAGGATCAGGAAAATACCGGTGACAAACTCCGGTGTTGCCGTAAATCCAAGACTGGTTATGGAAATTACCCGATCCAGGGGTTTGCCCTCATTAATGCCCGCCAGAATACCGAAAAGCAGTGCCAGAGGCATGATAATGACAAATGCTGCTCCGGCCAATACAAGCGTATTGCGAATTCGCGAAACTAATGTCACCGCGACTGGGCGTCCATACTGCAATGAGATACCTGGATCACCCCGCAGCAAGCCTTTACGAAGGGGGATGTATTTCTGTGGGCCATCTCCCTCTTTTCGTAAACCAGCTTTTGTAAGCGCCCAGACCTCAGCTCCTTCTCCCCGCACCCACATGACGGCGTTATTCTTGACATCCACGCCCCAGAAATATTCCTGCCCTTCCTCATTGGTATCCCAGTCGCCACTCGAGATGTGCGATGTGACAGATCCATCATCCTGGCGTTTCAGGGCCAACAAGCGACCTTCTTCCAATTCCCAACGCGTCAACTGTCCATCGACATTAGCCCACCAATCTGCCTCACCAGTCTGTGGATTGATGGCTGTTACGAGAGGGTATCCAACATATCTCCTGGCGCGCCAGTCGTTGCCAATCAGCCAATCGATATAGCGCTGCCAGGCAGGCGCATCCAAACCGAGCTGAGCGGCGTATGAAGCGCGCTGCTCCGGCGTAGAGAAAACCCCCAGGATTTTCACAGTAATGTCGCCGCTGCCAACTTCGATCAGTAGAAATAGAGCAATTGAAACCAGGAGCATGGTAACAATGGTTGAAATAATACTCCGGATGATAAATCGGGCCATATATTTGCTCCTTTGGACAAGAGGCCCGGTTTTAAAACAACCGGGCCTCATAACTTTGCTTAACTACGAAACTTACTCATCCAGCCAGACATCGTACAGCAGGTCATAGGCTGTTGGGTGAGCTTTAACGTTTTGGAATTTAGAAGCAGTGATGTTCCAAACACTCTTCCAGAAACTGTTGAAGATCGGGCCTCGCTCTTGCATGATGTCTTCGATCTTGCACATCAAGCTGCGGCGGGCTTCAACATCCAGGGTTCCCTGGGCCTCACGCAGAACTTCCTCGAACTCGGAGTCAAACCAGCGGGTCTCGTTCCAGGCACCGATGGATTCCTCTGTGTAGGCCAATGGCAGCACCATGGTTGCCAGAGGACGGTGGGTCCAGGAAGTGATACCCAGGTCGACCTCGGTCCAGCGATCCCAATAACCAGATGGTTCGGTGATATCCAGCTCGATCTCGAAGCCAGCCGGTTCGGCCAACTCTTTGAGCGCCTGAGCGATCTCGGGTTCGGCCTGGTCGTTCTTGGTCGCCAAAGAGACCTTGAGGGGCAGTTCGATGCCTTTTTCAGCTGCGTACTCCTCGAGCAGCGCCTTGGCGCCTTCAGGATCGTATGCGGGGATCTCCTTCTCGCAGTAGGACGGGTGGACGGGCGCAACATGGGCATCCAGGGAGAGGTCACCCTCACCAAAGTAGGCCAGTTGCAAGATCTTGGCGCGATCCTGGCACATCTTGAGCACGTTACGTACGCGCACATCATCCCAGGGTTCCAGATCGACACGCAGGCGACCAAGCAGACATTGTGCGGTGCTGGCCGGCGTAATGGTCAGACCATCCACACCCTGCAGGGCCTGGAAGTCCGTGGGGCGCGGATCATATAGCGCATCCACCTGACCAGATTGCAGCGCAGCAACGCCAGCGTCCTTATCCGTGGAAACGTAGATCAACTCATCCAGGTAGGGCAGCGGGTCGCCATCTTCGCCCATCTGCCAGTAATCCTCGCGGCGCTTGAAGACCGCGCGCTCGCCCTCGGCGTACTCTTCCAGCGTGAAAGCGCCGGTGCCGACGGGCTGCTTGATGATGTCGCCTTCGAAGTCACGATGCAGGATCACAGCAGGATAGTGGAACAGGTGCTCGGGAACAGCGATGTCGCCAAACTGCAAGTGCAGCTTGATGTGGTAATCATCCACTTTCTCGACATCCTGCATACCGCTCAGATATGCCATCAACCCCAGCATCGAAGAACCGATATCAGGATTAAGCCATTCGCCCATGGTGAACAAGACATCGTCAGCGGTGAGTTCATCACCATTGTTGAACTTTATTCCTTGGTTGAGGTAAAGATCCCATGCGGTGACATCATCATTGGCTTCCCACTTCTCAAGCAGGTATGGCCGGGTGATGTTATCTGGGCCTGTCAGGGTAAGATACTCACAAATTTGGCGTACAACGTTGGCGCCTTCAACCCAAGAAAGGCGAGCCGGATGATCGAGAAGCTGGAGCTGCATGGAGGCGGTCCATGTGCCACCACGCTTAATTCCACCTTCAGCTGCTGGAGCTGCTTCTTCAGCGGGTGCGGCTTCTTCAGGAGCACCACACGCTGCCAAGAACTGTGCCGCCCCGGCGGACATACCCAGCAGTGTTGAGAATCGCAAAAACTCTCGACGAGAGATGCGTCCTTTTTCCAGTTGCTCATAAGCATTGGGGATCGCTGGGTGGGTCTTTTCCATATCGTATTTTGTAATCTTAGGTTTCTTCACAATTTCTTCCTCCTAGAAACTAATAAGGAGGCGTGCAAAAATAACTTCCCATTTTGAGACGGCTGAACTAATCGGG
>CAYQQX010000111.1:0-15168 GCA_964419495.1 uncultured Anaerolineales bacterium | reverse complement strand
CGACTTTCTCTCTTTCCTTTTGTCCTTTTTGGTTCCGGCTCGTCCGGGTTAGGAACTACAGAGTAGATAACGTTGCTACAAGAGCAAACTAATAATCCGGTGCGAGTCGATATTGTTTATGGGCTGAGTACACTTGGTACATCAGCACTGGGATTTGTTTCTACAAGCTGGCTGCTCTATTATTACGCACCACCAGAAGGGAATCCCTTAGTGCCGGTTGCTCTTTTTGGTACAGTAATTTTCATCTCAAGAGTATTCAGCGCTGTGATTTCTCCATATATTGGATATTTATCAGATAACACTCGCAGTCGGTGGGGGCGGCGATTGCCATATATGTTATTGTCGGCTTTGCCTCTTGTGGCCGCATTTGTCTGGTTGTGGAAACCACCCATCAATCAAGAGTCACTAATAAATCTGATCTATCTGGGTGTGATGGCGATCTTGTTCCGCCTTGCTTCAGCATTTTATCATGTTCCCTATCAGGCTTTATTGCCTGAAATTGCATCTGAAGAACGCCATCGCATTCGAATTTCTGCCTGGCAATCGACCTTTCTCCTCCTTGGAATGATGCTGGGCGGGTTAGCAGGATTGTTGATCGAAGAACTAAATTTCGAGAAAACAATCCTGATTTATGCTGTCGCAATATTATTCTTGTTGGTGCTTCCGATATTTTTTTTGCGAGAAAAACCAAATCGCCAGGAACAAGAGAAGAATCAAATCGGTTTTGTGCAGAGCATTTCCCTGGCATTTCGAAATCGGGCATTTATGGTTTTTGCCATCGTTTGGGCAATATATCTGATGACCACAACCTTGATACAATCATCTGTACCTTTTATAGTGACCGAGGTTTGTCAGCTTAGTGAATCGCAGACAGTATTTTTCTACATTCCAGGAATATTTGCTTCATTGGCTTGGTATCCGGTTGTCACATGGATGGCAAACCGGTGGGGAAAGCGAAAAGTTTATATGATTTCTTACTTGGCCTCGGCGATCATTTTCCCAGTAACCATGATCATGGGCGAGTGGATGCTGATATCCTTGAGGTTTCAATGCGTTTCCTGGGCAATTCTCCAAGCGATTGCGATTTCGGGTGTCGTAGTGCTATCTTCGGCTTTTATTGCTGAAATCACCGATGATGACGAAGAGAAAACTGGTCAGCGCCGTGAGGGAGTTTATTTTGCAGTCATGAAAGTGCTCGACCAACTTTTTTCGGGTGTCGCGATGTTCTTGCTCCCAATCATTTTGTTAATGGGTCGTAGTCGATTATCTCCCCAAGGGCCTTTGGGCGTGAGAATGACTGGAGTTGTGGCCGGAATCTTAATGTTTGTGGGATTTCTGGTATTTTTATGGTATCCCATGAGAACTAATCAGATTGTTGCAAAACATTTTGAGAGGAATAATCATTAATGGATTTATATTCGGAAGTCAAAAAACTTTTATCTGAAATTGGCCCCGGGCGTATGCGCAGCACGGCTTATGATACAGCCTGGGTTGCTCGTCTGGTTGAACTAGATGAGCCGATAGGTTACGAGGCGCTCGAATGGCTGCGGGAAAACCAATTGCCGGATGGTAGTTGGGGGGCCAAAGCGCCGCATTATCATCACGATCGACTAATTTCTACTTTGGCTGCCGTATCTGCATTAGCCCGCTGGGGAAACGACCGAGATCGCAACAGATTATTGCGAGCTCGCCTCGGGATAGACACTGCGATCAAAGGTTTGTCATCGGATACAGTAGGGGAGACAATTGGATTTGAGATGATTGTCCCAACACTTCTGGATGAAGCGAAAGAATTAGGCGCTATAGAAAGAGAAACGGACGGCTTTGCGGACTTGCCCCTCACCATTTACAATGTGAGCGGTTCCACTATAACAAAACGCAAATCTGATAACGTTCTAGATCGCCTGGAAAGTCAACGAATATCAAAAATTACCAAGTTACCTAAAGGCAAGATAAGCCGCAACGTTACTGTAGCTTTTTCTTCCGAAATGGTTGGAAGAGATGGACTAGAAATTCTTGATATTGAAAATCTCCAAGAAAAAAATGGCTCTATCAGTTATAGCCCTTCTGCAACTGCCTTTTATGCTATGTATATTCGCCCAGGAGACACTTCGGCTCTCAAATACTTAAAGGACATCGCAGAAAAAAATAATCGAATATATGGGGGGGGGATTCCGAATGTAGCCCCTTTCGACACATTCGAGCCTGCCTGGGGATTATGGAATCTATCTTTGACAAATATTTTAAATAATGAGCTACGTTCTTTATGTGACTCGCATGTTGAATTTTTATCCAATGCTTGGAAACCACAAGTAGGAATTGGGTTTACATCCCAATATCACCCAATAGATTCTGATGTAACGAGTGTTACATTTGAAACCTTGTACCGCCTTGGGTATCACTTGGATGTTTCAACAATTCTCAACTTTGAAGAAGACGGATATTTTAGATGTTATGATCTTGAATCGAACCCTTCCATAAGCGCAAATATTCATGTATTGGGTGCACTTCGGGAAGCAGGTTTTGATAAAGATCATCCATCAGTTCAAATGCTCATAGATTTCTTGGATGAATCAAGAATGTTCAATATGTTTTGGTTTGATAAATGGCATTCATCGCCTTATTACCCAACCTCCCATGCAATAATTGGAGGGATTGGCTTTATTGACGATATGATTATTGATGCAATTGGGTGGATTGAGGATACCCAAAATCCAAATGGTTCTTGGGGTTACTATTGTTCAACTGCAGAGGAA
This sequence comes from uncultured Anaerolineales bacterium, assembly GCA_964419495.1. Classification (GTDB taxonomy): domain Bacteria; phylum Chloroflexota; class Anaerolineae; order Anaerolineales; family UBA11858; genus NIOZ-UU35. The sequence continues at coordinate 12,412 of CAYQQX010000111.1, read as the reverse complement.
ACTGCATATTGTTTACAAGCATTATTTTTATGGAAGCGAAGTGGTGGACGTGTTAGGTATGATACGATTGAAAGAGGCTTAGATTGGCTTGAGAAAAGCATGGATCCACCATATCAGCCCCTTTGGATTGGAAAATGTTTGTATTGCCCAGAATTGGTTGTACGATCTGCAGTCTTAAGTGCTTTGATACTGGGTCGAGAGAACTAAAGGTGAATAAATGAATTTTCTTGAAAATCTAGTGAATATTTCCTCACATGATCACGAAGAAAAAAGAAGAGGGCGTCTTTTAAATGTTGTATTAATGGGAATATTTATACTAACAATATTAATTATTCCATACATATTTATTATCGGAAAAAATATTTTGGGAGGTTGGCAAAGCTTTTCTTCAACCCTCTGGGTAGCAATTGCATTTATTTTTTTTCTGGGATTCCTATATTGGCTAAATCGTTCGGGAAAAGTACTTTCTGCGAGCATTATTTTCATCGTTTTGTTAGTAATTGCGATAACATTTGCAAATATTGACGCAATGAACAGCGGTGACACTTTGTTTTATTTTGTAATTCCAATTATTTTGTCTAGCGTTCTGATTCGACCCTTTGCCAGTTTTTTTACTGCAGCAGTCATTACGCTTGAATCTATAGTAATCGCAGTCTCATTGCAATTCGCGCCAGATTATTACTTCACTGCATTTGGCTTATTTGCAATTGCGTTTGTTTCTTGGTTGACTTCTCGCAACCTGGAACAAGCACTTCGAGAACTTCATGTGATCAACCTCGAACTGGATCAACGCGTAGAGCAGCGCACCGATGAGTTGGCAACCGCAAATGTGATGCTGGAGAAGCAAGCTGAAGAATTGGCCTTTGCCAATGTGCAGCTTCAAGAACTAGATGCCCTCAAATCAAAATTTGTCTCAGATGTCTCGCATGAGTTGAGAACGCCGATAAGCAACATATCAATTTATTTGGAGATGATCCATGCTGGTAAACCCGATAAGCGCGAACGATATTTGGCAGTTTTGAGCGAAGAAACACAGCGTTTGCAAAGTCTGGTAACCAATATTTTGGATCTATCGCGTATGGAAAAAGGAGTTACTGCCACAAATTACGTTTGGTCTGACTTGAATGAAATTGTAAAAAAAATGGTTACGGCTAATCGACTCGGGGCAGAAGCCAAGGGGTTGGATTTTGAATTTGTATCGGGAGAAAATCTCCCTAAAATATTAATTGATGTTGATCTGGTTTACCAGGCTTTAGTAAATTTGATCGCCAATGCGATCAACTACACTCAAGAGGGAAGCGTGAAATTACACACGCACTTCGACGCGGATGAGTCTCAAGTTGTGTTCGAAATCTCTGATACGGGTATTGGCATTGCGCCAAAAGATATGCAATATATTTTCAAGCGCTTCTACCGTGGCACACAAGCGGGCCAATCGACGATACCTGGGTCCGGTTTGGGTTTGGCTATTACTCAAGAGATTGTCGAGAAGCACGGGGGAAGTATAGATGTGCAAAGCGAAGTTGATGTTGGGTCAAAGTTCACTGTTTATTTTCCAGTGGCCAGAACTAAGGCAAAAATTCAAAATCCGTAATAAGAAATGGGCCATCAATCGACTCCGAGCTTAGATGATTTTTTGTTGGATTCATTAGAGAGGATTCGCGAATATGCGCCAGCCACATTCATTTATGCTGCATCTGGAACTCGACGGGCAGCTGTCTTATCTGGTTTGTCGGACATGGGGGATGAATATGCGCGCTGGAGTAGGGGAGAGTTATTCCGCTGCATCGAGATGATCTTTCAGCACGGCGTCAAACATCTTTTTATGCCCATGCTGGAACCAAGTCAGTTTCAGGAAACTACAGAGAATTACCAAGAGCATCTCTGGCGTTGGTATATCGAAGGACTGTCTGGTCCTGAAGCGCTTGCACATTATCAAGGCCAAAGATGGAGGGTGCGATTCGCCTTAGGCGAGAATATCCCACAGCTGCAAGCTGCTACTGAGCTTCTGAAAAATGAAACCCCCACCAATGCAGACCATACTTTATGGTGTTTTGCGGTACCAAACTTTGAAGATGTATGGAAATGGGTGCTGGAAGCTGCGCAGGAATCAAATTCTTCAACCTACACTGACGCTGTGCTGGCAGTTTTTGGAGAGAAAGTACCGCCAGCCTCACTTTATCTTGGCACAGTCAAACCCTTGTTGTCCATTCTGCAATTGCCCCCTTTGATAATGACAAGCGAGGTGCAATGTTACTGGAGCCTGCGTCCAGGATATAGTTTGGACGAAATTCAATTGCGTTCTATCCTGTATGACTATGCCTTTACGCGTCAAACATGGCGAGAAGACAAAACTGGCCGCGCTGAGCAAGCTTTAGCTCAACGGGAAATTTGGGAGCGGGGAGATATTCTTGGGCTTGGAAAACGCTTGGGCCCATTCTGGTACCCTGATTTCCCTTGAGCGAAATAGCAGCCCTTGTGGCAAGATCAGCCAGCGATTCCGTCTGACATTGTAGATCAGGCCGTTGTATACCCTGTCAGCGCCCTCACTGAAATCCCTACTGAATTTTGGCAAATCTCCAGATAATTTGCTCCAACGTCAGTTCGCTGCAGATCGCCCTGGTTGTTCTTGGAAAAATCCTGCCTGTTTCACCAGCGGAGATAATACCAACAGAGGAATATTTCTGCCCGAAGTGCGCTCTTTGTATTTGACATATCCAGGATACATTAGAACCGCTTCTTCCCAATATTGAGCATAATCCTGATCATCGACAACTTCATGGGCGATGTATGTCTTCGTATCGCCATCGATGGTGAGCTGCGCCTCAGGGTTGGCCTTCAAATTGTGGTACCAGGCGGGGTGTTTGGCTTGACCCCAATTTGAGGCCACGAGGACTACTTTATCAGATTTGATCACTGCTAATAGCGGTACGCTACGAGTCAACCCGCTTTTTGCACCAATGGTGCTGGCGATAAGCGCTTTTTTGCCAGTGAGGATGCTGGATAACGAATGACGGTTTCGCGTAAGACGGAGTACGGCTTTGTCAAAGTGATGTGCCAAACGCGAGAACAGCCATACGCCCGGCTTTGACGAAGCAAATGTCAAGACTGCTTTTTGGAAGATGTTTGGGTTCGAATCCATGATATTGTCACTTTAGAAATTCAATTAATCGCCTCGGGTAAAACCACTTGAGCAAATTATATACAAGAAACCCGCATTCAAGAACAGCAATTCTAAATATAGGAATTAATTGGGCACCTGTCATTCTGAACGAAGCGTCGCCGTAGGCGTGCAGAGCAAGCGGAGTGAAGCCTGCCCTGCGATCGAAGATCGTGTCGAAGGGAATCCCTGAAACCAAGCGATTAGCAAGCAAAGCCAGATACCCGGGATTCCTCGCTACTCTCGGAATGACAGGATTGACTACACTGCTCAGCCTTCTGTTGAGCATTTCAAATTTAGCCACTTTCGCAAATCAGACACATTTGTCCAAATCATATTTAAATTTGCTGATTCAAGAATGATATCCTAGTAATATTTGCTTTCGTCATATTTTTCAGTTAGGATATGAATTAGCACTAGGAACATTCTCACAAAAACTGAAAGATTAGTAGTAGCAACTTTAGTTGCACTAATATCCGGCAGACGACTGAAGTCGTCACTTCTAGACTGATGATGACACAAAAATTCCAACCAGCTTATCGAAAATTGCTTGAAAGCGGCGAGTTGCAAGAGCGAGTTGCCCAGGCATATGATCGTCTCTCCAATTGCGATATTTGTGCTCATGTCTGCCACATCGATCGGCACGCTCGCGAGTTGGGGACTTGTAAAACTGGCCAGCGGGCTCGTATAAGCAGCTATGGCCCCCATATGGGCGAAGAAGACCCCTTGAGGGGCTCACGGGGATCGGGCACAATTTTTATGACGCGCTGCAATTTGCGCTGCCAATACTGCCAAAACCATGATATCAGCCAGACGGATTCAGGCCACGAAGTCGAGCCAGAGGATCTGGCTGCGATCATGTTGGAACTGCAAAAGCGTGGCTGTCATAATATCAATTTCGTATCTCCCAGTCACGTGGTGCCGCAGATTATGGCAGGGGTGTTGATTGCTGCTCAATCAGGTTTATCTATTCCCTTGGTTTACAACACTGGTGGATATGATTCCCTTTCGACTCTGGCTCTGCTAGATGGCGTTGTGGATATCTACATGCCGGATATGAAATATGCAGACCCCGTTGTTGCTGAAACATATTCTAAAATAAAGAATTATCCCCAAATAAATCAGGCCGCTGTGATGGAGATGCACCGTCAGGTGGGAGATTTGAAACTTGATGCGCGGGGGATTGCTACAAGAGGCCTGCTGATACGTCACCTTATCCTGCCCGACAACCTGGCTGGCACAGATCGAATTGTTAAGTTTCTGTCAGGAGAAATATCACAGGATACCTACCTCAACTTGATGGACCAATATCGCCCGGCCTATCGAGCCCATCACTACCCTGAACTCACTCGTCGGCTGACTCAGGCTGAGTTTGATAAGGCGGTCAAAATGGCCCAAAGCGCGGGGCTAAATCGGTTGGACAAGAGGCGAGCATTCATTTTTTCATTTTGAGAGTGTGGACTTAGTGGTTTTCTCGATAATTAAGCTAACAACCTGCGGGAGGTTTAATCGGATGTCTTTTTGGATTAAAGCATGTTCAAGGAACCTCCCGCAGGTTCAAGATATTTGCCGAGAACACCCCTTAGCAAATTTGCACTGACACTGAAAATATGGGATCCACATTAAGGAGGCAATGTGGACGCAAATCGATACCGACTGAAAATATTTTTTATCTGTCTTGTGGGGATTTTGGTCACTTGGGCTTGTGGATTGGGTTCATCCTCTACGCAGGAGCCCCTGCCGACATACACTCCGCTGCCCACCTATACACCCATTTCAGAGCAGGGCTCATCCCAAGTTACACAAGAGGCAACAAAAATCCCCGAAGAAACGCAATCATCTGAATCTGCGTCGGTCTCAGAGGATTTATCAACCACAGAATTGCACGAGATTTCTGATCAAAACATAAACCAAATCAAAGAGACACGGCGTCTGGGGAATGGCTCTTTTTTCGATGTGGATTACAGCCCTGACGGAGAGAGAATTGCTGCAGCCGGCAGTTTGGGGGTCTGGGTTTTTGATGGCGAAGACCTGACAATGCTCTCATTGATTGACGGTCATACAAAAAGCGTTCTCAGTGTTGAATGGTCGCCCAATGGTCAATGGCTTGCTTCGGGGAGCGAAGATAAGACCATTCGTATTTGGGATATCGATGGTCAGGAACAAATGCTGCTAGAAAAGCATTCCGGTCAAGTCAATGACCTGGCCTGGTCCCCCAATAGTAAAAACCTGGCCAGTGTCAGCAGCGATGGGGATTTGCGCGTTTGGGATTTAGGTGCGGGAGAAACATCCTTGCGCCTTGAAAATATCGCCAATGACATATTTTGTATCGCCTGGTCGCCCGATGGGAGAACTTTAGCCGTTGGAGCCGTAAGTGATGTCATCCTATTATTCGATGCTCAAAGCGGAGATGCACTGCCTGCGTTACAGGGTCATGAAGACTGGGTTTATGATTTGGCCTGGTCACCCAATGGAACCAAACTGGCTTCTGCGGAACGTGATAATTCCCTGCGTATTTGGGATATCAACACAGGAGAAGGTCGGATCATCGACATTGATGCCAGCCCGCTGGCATATGGATATTCGATTGAATGGTCGCCCGATGGCTCGCGATTGGCAGCAGGTTTTGCTGATAGTTCCATTCGTTTGATCTCGGCCGAAGGAGTGATCGAAAAAACCATGTATCTTCCCTTCGTGGAGGATAGTGCTGCTTTCATGTACGACATTCCTTACGGGGTTAACGATCTGGCTTGGGACCCTGATGGAACGAAATTGGTGACCGCCGGAGGCTTAGACTCGCTTCGCCTCTGGGAGGTTTCTGGGACAGGCCAGGTTGACACATTTGAAGGCAAATATGATGCCGTTTGGTCGCCAGATGGCTCAGTACTGGCAGTAAATTCAGCTACCGATGTTCAAGTCTTGGACGCGGATACGAAGGAAGTTCTCAACATCTTAGAGGGATTTGATCCTTATGTGCAGCATATGGCCTGGTCGGCTGATGGAACGTACCTGGCTGTAGGCGGCTTAGCTGCAGACGTTTGGGTTTACGATCAGCTTTTTGCTGACAACGTCATTGTCCTCGAAGGCCAGGGGGACAACATCAATACTCTGGCGTGGTCGCCCAAGGGATCGACCCTGGCCGTGGGAGATGGGGATGGGATTGTCCAAATCTGGGATGTTGACACTGGCGAAACGCACCTCTCATTGACGGATGTTCCCATCTTTAGTGTCAGCGATCTGGCATGGGCTCCCGATGCTTCGAGGTTGGCGATTGCAGGAAATACGAAATCCATTTGGGTATGGAATATTGAAAATGGAGAATTATCTCAGGTGCCTAACGAATTTCCCCAAGCCACATTCAGCTTAGCCTGGTCTCCCGATCAAGAGTATCTGGCGGTAGGTGGCGAGAGCAGCATATGGATTCTTGATTCTGCCACATGGCTGGCGGTTGGCTATCTCAACCCCGGAGAAGGGAATGTTTATTCGTTAGCGTGGTCTCCGGATAGTAAATATCTCCTCTCCGGGAGTGATGCTGCCCGTGTTTGGGACCCGTTCACTGGCAAGGTTATCTTCAAAGATAAGTTCTCGACCCTCGGCACAGTCTCCTGGTCGTCGGATGGAAATCAATTCTCTTCCGCCAATCGCATATTCGGTCTAAGTAGTGTTCTGCCAACTGCATCTGTGGTTGATCAAAGTGTGGCCATTCGAACTATGGCCGTTTCGCCGGATGACGGCACTGTTGCTGTAGGTCATGATGATGGCGCCATCGAAGTATGGGACGTGGTATCTGGTGATAAGATTGCAGATTTGCGAGGGCATTCTGGTCATATTTTGGGTTTGGCCTGGTCACCAGATGACAAATTGCTTGCTTCTGGTGGGCATGACAATACTGTTCGGATATGGGATTTGGATACTGGCGAACCTGTGCAAATTTTCCAGGTTGAAGATACCGCAAATTCTCTGAGGTGGTCGCGAGATGGTGCCTACCTGTTGGGTGGGGTAGGGAATCAACTCCTAATTTGGGATGTTGAAAATGATTATAGTGAGAAACCAATTGTTGGTAAGAGCGTGTCAGATATTTATGATATCGAATTTACCCCTGATGGCTCAAAATTTGCAGTTTCCAGGGAACATGGCCAGATTGAAATATGGGTCTTCAACCCCCATCGATTGCAGGAGGTTATAGAAGGTCATACGAACTTCGTTTACCAGGTGGATTGGTCTCCAGATGGTAAAGACATTGCCTCGGCTGGTTTCGATGGAAGTTTCCGAGTTTGGCGAGTAAAGGATACTCTTCAGGCTGAACCCTTGACCTTCTGTGAAAACATCTTGGATACGCTTTACGATATCGCCTGGTCGCCCAACGGGAAGTATTTGGCTGCTGCAAATCGTGATGGTTTGATCGATTTGTGGCACTCTGATTCTTGTGAGCGTGTCGGTTCCCTGGTAGGCCATATGGATGCGGCTTCTGGGGTGGCATGGTCTTCAGATGGCACGATGATTTTTTCTAGCAGTTGGGATGGCACGCTGCGCGTGTGGCAAATTCCTTCCGAATAAGACGTGATCAAATCCAAAGCACTGCGATTGGGGATTTTTAGTTTGGTGGCCATGCTGGCTGCCATTGTTGCGGTGGATGTCAGCCTGGCTTGGATTTACGTTTCTGCCCTGACCAAGCCAGGCTGTTCTCAACCAATTGATTTGGGGGAATTGGATCCGCCCGAGGAGCATTGGCTTTCTACCGAGGATGGTCATGCAATTCGAGCCTGGTATTACCCTTCGAAGAATGGAGCTGCAATCCTGGCCCTGGGTGGCATCAGCGGTTCTCTAGGCGATACTCTGCCTCCAGTCAGGCCGCTGCTCGAAGCCGGCTACGGCGTCCTTCAAATCGATAGTCGGGCTTGCGCGCAACCATCTGCGCGTGTCACTTTGGGCGGCAATGAGATCTACGAGGCTGCCGCAGGTGTTGACTTTCTGCTCCAGCTCCCAGATCTGGATCCCGAAAAAATTGGCGCATTTGGTTTTTCCATGGGGGGCGTGACTCTCATTCGGGCCGTCGCCCTTCAACAGGGCTCGGGGCAGTCGCACCAGCCCAAAATCCAGGCCCTGAGCGCTATCCAGGCCCTGATCGCCGAGGGTGGGTACGACCAACTTGGGGCGCATATCATCCAGCCAGGTGCTGGCCATTCGCTGCCTCGTACTGTCTTCTTGTACACAGTGGCTGTCGTGTTCTGGACACAAACCGGAGTGAACCCTTGGGGTGTCAGTCCAATCGAAGATATCTCCAACCTTGGTCCCAGACCAGTTTTCCTGATCTATGGGGAGCATGAAATCCAAAGAGGGGGCGGCCAGGCCCAATTTGATGCGGCTCAACAGCCCAAGTCCTTATGGGTTGTTCCAGGTGGCACACATGGCGGCAATTACCAGATCGCTCAAGATGAGTACGACCAAAAAGTTGTTGATTTTTTCGACAAGTCCCTTTTTCCTTGAACCCTGCAGGGTAGATGCTCGTATATCCCGATAGTGAGTTTTATTACTAGCGGGATTATTGCGATTAACGATAATTGAATAGAATAAGGAGAGCCACCATGGATCAGAAAATTCAAGATTTCATTGAGAAGAAACGCATCGCTATCGTTGGTGCATCTAGTGTCAGTGAGAAATTTGGCAACATGGCAGCCAAAGAGATGATCGAACGCGGCTATGAAGTCGTCTTCGTGCATCCCAGCGCTAAGGAGTAAAATGATAGGAGTTACGCACTTGAAGCGAGGTGTGCCTGGAATAGGGGGTGGGGGCTTCTCCCCCCACCCCCTATTCCAGGCAATTTCCCCGTCGAACTGCGTAAGTTCTAAATGATTGTTCGTAGTAGCGCACGCTAGTGCGCGTTCTGTGCACTTTCGTGCACCACTACGAACAGCTTTCACATATTTTTGGATTGATTATGACTGAAAAGAAGAACCCCGAAGAAATGTCCTGTGCCACCTGTGCCATGCGTAAGAGGGCTGAAGAAAAACCCAAATCACTCATTGGCCGTTTTTGGCACTGGCACATCAAATGGTGCCCGGGCTGGAAAGCGTATCAAGAAGCTGTCGCAGAAGCCAAGTAAGCCTCAGACTTAGACAGAAGATAGAATCCAAGTGTGCAGGAACTTGCATCCCAGCGTTCGCGTTCATGGATTCTTTTTGATTCTCTCGGTAGTGTTGACATTTCAGACATTTTCTTGAGAAACGAACGCCATTCGAAAACAGCTTTTTCTAGACAGAAATCCCCAAATGTCAACACGGCCTAGTATAAACCCGAAATTTGATTCCCATAATCTGCGATGCTCATCCTGAGGGCCAGGGGCTCGAGCACTTCAATCGCGCCGCCCAATGCCAATAGTTGGGCGCGCGCTTTTTCGAAGGTTTCAAAATGCAGGCTCATCAGCCTCCAGCCATCGGCATCAGGCGGCTGTGTTTGATCAATCTCGCCCCTTACATTTTCTCCAAAAGGAAAATTTAGATTGCCGGCCACAATAGGGGAAACGCGTGCCATGACACTAAAACTGTGTCTGTCTGCCTCATATTTAGAGCGCCAGACTCGCCAAAATGTTCCCAGATTAAACTCTGTGGAGCGTTGGAACTCATCTTCAAGAATGCGGGCCTCCTGCACCCAGGAGATGCGGATCACAGCCATGTGGGCATCGCGCTCACAAATCAGATACCAAACTCCGGCCTTGGCAACTAAACCATAGGGTGCCACCCTGGCTTTCAGTGTGCCTAGCCATTCACCCCCTTCTGTCAGGTATTTCAATTCCAATAACTTATTCTCCCAAACTGCTTGTTGAATGATCTGTAAGTATGGTTGCGATTCGCGCTCGTGAAACCAGGGTACCCAATCCAGATGGATGCGCTGGCGGATGCTCTCTTCATCTTCGCGGTGAGTTGAGGGCAAGGCCGCGGCTAATTTGTACATCGCAGCTTTGAGCTCGTTTCCAAAGCCCAGCTCATCCAGCGGGGCAGGAATTCTGAGCATGAATATTGCGCGCGCTTCATCTTTATTTAGGCCAGTCAGGTCGGTGCGGTAGCGCTCCACCAGGGCAATTCCGCCCCCAGGGCCGCGCTCGCTGTAGACCGGCACGCCGGCGGTGCTCAAGGCGGTCACATCGCGATAAATCGTACGAACTGATACTTCGAGTTCTTCGGCCAGGTCATCGGCTTTAACGTACCCACCACGGGCTTGTAAGATCATCAGTAGGGACAAGAGTCTATCTGCGCGCATAATTCACCTTTGGTAGAGATGCAGCATGCTGCAAGAGGACAAACGTGCTGCGTCTCTACGCGTAACAATATTCTACCGCAGTATCCTGACATAACATGTCAGGAATAGGTGCTATGATACTTACATCTGATGAGAGAAAGAGTGAAAGGAGAGTATCATGAACGCTACATATGAAGGAACCGCAAATGCTCGTTTTCAGCTTTTGCAGCATCAGCTGCTGGGACGGATCAAAATTGCATCCCAAAGAGCGAAGCGAGAGGATGAGGCGGCAGCTATTGGTCAGTTGCTGGGATCGTTCTTGATCACCTTGGGGAATAAACTTGGTGGATCGAGTAAGCCGGAAATTGAAATTTCTCCGCAACCGACGAAATCCTGACAAAGGGGGTCAGTTGGGGCGGGGTAAGATAACCTTGGCGCCGAGGTTTCTGTCAGCACATTAGTTTATTAGATTGAAGGAGAATGATGGTGAATGATATCGATGTAAAAATTGTAGAACTACCTCCCATACGGGTGATTTCAGCTTATGGGTTTGGTGAACAGCCTGAGCCGATTGCCTGGGAGAAAATGCTGGCATTTGCGCTGGCGAAGGGATTACGAAAAGAGAAGGAACTCCCACAGACCTTCGGTTTCAACAATCCCAACCCTTCCAAGGGCAGCCCGAATTATGGCTATGAGCTCTGGATTCCTGCCCCGGACGATGTTATGCCCGAAGGTGACTTGCGCGTTGTGGACTTCAAGGGTGGCCTGTACGCAGTGACCCACTTCAAAGATCTCAACAAGATCGGCGAGGTTTGGCGCCAGCTGGCAAAGTGGCGTGAAAGCAGCAAATACCGCCACGCTACCCATCAGTGGTTGGAAGAACAAACTTTCGCCTCCGATGATTTTTCTGAAATGGAGTTCAACCTATACCTGCCTATAGCTGAATAAGGTTTCCCTGGTTGAATGTAGCAGGTTAAATATTTTTTTCTCCTTCAGCCCCCCGCCCCCCAAGGTTGGGGGCGGGGGGCTGATTTGATCAACCTTCCATTGACTAATTCACTTTTGTCTTTAATATAATGAGTTCAGTGCAATAACTCACGCAAAAAAAAAATCAATGCGTTGAGTAGCAAAAACCAGTTTTCGGAAGGTAGAAAATAGCAAAGAAAAAATCTGATCTACGTGATAGCGCCATATTCTTCGTACATTAACATGGATTGCAGAAGCAATCACCATAGAAGTCATGCGAAACTGTCCCCGCACTGGCAACTTACCTGCTGGGAAGGGGTGCTTGACGGAGCGCACAGTAGCTTCAACTGCAGCGCGTAAGTTCTGCCCAGTGTCTTTGTGCTCCAGAAAGTCCTTGCGTCGTTGGGCTACCATAACTTGCTTCAAGGTCAACGAGAGCAGAAAACGTTGGTCTCGCTTTTGGGGTTTGGCTCGACAGCGTCCATTCTTTTGGAAAGGACAGGCAGAACAGATTTCCGGGTCAAAGTGAGCCTGCAAGCCAGTGGTTCTGGCGGGTGTGATGGGCACATTTTGCTCGTAGGGGCAGGTGATGCGTGTCGGAGAACCTTGCTGACCGAACTGGATATCAAAATCCGAGAGATGAAATTTGTGAGGGTCTGGCTTGGGACCCCGAATGGCAGTCTGAATGAGCTTCACAGGCTGATGTTCAAGAGCGGCATCACTCGCTTCCCCGCCAAAACCACCATCTGTCATCAAGGTGTCCAGGTCGGTGCGTTCCTGTAAATTGGGTAAGGCATCTGCTAGCAATTGACTGTCGTCGGTGTTGTTGGGCGCTACCTGTACTTTCGTGATCAACTGGAGATCGTTCTCCGGATCGCAGGTTTCGGTAATGTTGGCTACATAGCCTTTGTAGTGAGCGTTGCCTTTGGTGCGGTAGCTGGCTTCCAGGTCATCCACCGATTGCAGACTGCTCGAGGACAGTTCCTGGTTCTCTTTGGGACAGACACCGCCTTCCACCAAGTTGAAGTTCTCTGCGAAGATGCGTGCTAG
>CAYQQX010000110.1:0-15267 GCA_964419495.1 uncultured Anaerolineales bacterium | reverse complement strand
TACAACATGAACCTGTACCGGGGCTGCCAGCACCAGTGCATCTACTGCGACTCGCGCTCCACTTGCTACCAGATCGAGAACTTCGCCGACATCCGCATCAAGGCCAACGCCATCGAACTCTTAGAAGATGTGTTGCCCCGCAAACGGGTGCGCGGTACCATCGGCACCGGCTCGATGAACGACCCCTACATGCCCATCGAAGCCAAAGTCAACCTGACTAGCCGAGCGTTGGAAGTCATCGCCAGGAACGGGTTCCCCGTGCATATCATCACTAAATCTGATCTTGTAGTGCGAGATCTGGAAACGCTTAAAGAGATTAACAAGGCTTACGCCGCGGTCAGCTTCACAATCACCACATCCGATGATGAACTGGCAAAGAAACTCGAACCCGGAGCCCCCACTACATCAGCCCGTCTGGAGGCAATCAAAACGCTCTCGGATGCCGGAATCCTCACCGGGGTCACCATGCAGCCCATCCTGCCCTTCATCGAGGACACTCCTGAAAATATCAGCAGCATCGTAGAACTAGCCCATCAAAACGGCGCCTCCTATATTCTGCCCTGGTTCGGCATGAGCCTACGTGAGGGTTCGCGCGATTACTATTACGATAAGCTCGACAAGTTCTTCCCTGGGGTCAAACAGCGCTATGTACAGCGCTACGGCAGCCGCTACATCTGCAATTCCCCCAACTGGCGCCAATTGGATGATCTCTTTCAGAAAGCGGTTTATAAACACGGCATCGCCACACAGATGCCCATCTTCACACCCGAGAAGATCACGAAACAGAATTCACAAATGAGACTACTCTGAGCAGTTATCAGTTGCCAGTAATCAGTGACCAGATGCGGAAAACTGATAACTGGTCACTGGTTACTGAACATTGCTACCCCATGTCCCCCCGCACCTCGCACCCCGCACCCACCTTTCACGTCGGTCCCATCCCCATCCACGGTGATGCTGTCCTCTCGCCTATGGACGGTTTCTCCGATTGGCCCTTCCGCTCCCTATGCCGTGAGTTGGGTTCGGCGATGAGCTACACCGAATTCGTCAAGGCCGAGGAGATTCTCAAGCCCCCAAAACTGATCGCTGATAAATTGCGCTATGAGGAAGACGAGCGCCCGGTGGTGATCCAGATCTATGGGGATGATCCTGAGGTGATGCTGGCTGCCGCTAACCGCGCCCAAGAGCTGGGAGCGGACATCGTGGATATCAACATGGGCTGCCCTTCAAAGTCCATCGCCAACCGCGGCGCCGGTGTGGGCCTGATGCGGACTCCCTTGAAGGTGGCGCGCATTTTCAAGCGCATATCTGCTTCCTTAGAAATCCCCGTAACAGGCAAAATCCGCCTGGGTTGGGACGACGACTGCCGCAATTACCCCCTCATTGCCTGCATCGTCGAGGAGAACGGCGGCGCGCTGATCGCTTTGCACGGCCGCACTAAGGAACAGGGTTATGGGGGCAAGGCAAATTGGGAAGCTATCGCCGAGGTCAAGGATACTGTGAACATCCCAGTGATCGGCAATGGGGATATTGAAACTGCCGCCGATATCGATCGCATGAAAGAATATACCAATTGCGACGCCGTGATGATCGGCCGCGCGGCCATTGGCAACCCCTGGATCTTCTCTGGTCTGGACCGCGAGCAGGTTACAACCGAGCAAGTACGACAGATGATGCTCAAGCACCTGGAGCGCAACCTGGCCTTCTACGGTGAAGAGATCGGCCTGGTGCTCTTCCGCAAACACGCCGTGCGCTATCTGGCTCCGTTCCGATTGCCCAAGGACATTCGCAAAGAACTGCTCACCGCTCAGGAAGTAGATGCGTTCTTGAAAGTGCTCGATAAAATTCACCACAATTAATGGAGAATACTTGGTATGTCCAATCCGATCGTTATTCTGAATGAAAAAGAACTGCGTGCTTGCGTTGCTTTGGATAGGCAGGCGCTTGATATTGTCGCCGAAGGATTTGCTGCACTGGCAGCCAGGGAGGTGACCTTGCCCCCAATAGTGCGCCTCGATGTGCCGGATCATCATGGAGAAGTAGATATCAAAACCGCCTATATCCATGGATTGGATAGCTTTGCCATCAAAATCGCCTCTGGATATTTCAATAATCACCTGCTCGGCTTGCCCACCGGCAGCGGATTGATGGTGCTGATCAACGCCGAGACCGGCAACCCCAAGGCAATCCTGCTGGACAACGGTTATCTTACTGATGTGCGTACCGGTCTGGCCGGGGCCATCGCTGCCCAACATCTGGCCAAAGCGCAGATCGAAACGGCCGGGGTGATCGGATCGGGGACGCAGGCCCGCTACCAAATCCGGGCTTTGAAAGTGGTACGCAATTTCTCGCGCCTGCTGGTCTACGGTATTATCTCAGAAGAAGTCGACCGATATGTGGCCGAGATGACCGAAGAACTTGAGGTCGAGGTTATCAAAGCCGACAGCGCTGAGATGGTTGTGCGCCAGAGCGAAGTCGTTATCACCACGACCCCTGCTCGCCAGCCCTATTTGAAAGCTAGTTGGCTGCATCCAGGTTTGCACATTACGTGCATGGGCTCAGATGCCGAAGATAAACAAGAGCTTTACGCCGATGTCTTTGCCCACGCCGACCGCATCGCCTGCGACAAGAAATCTCAAGTTTTCCGCCTGGGGGAATTGCATCACGCCCTGGATGCCGGGATCATCCGTGATGAGAGCGGAGTTGTTGAAATTGGTGAGATCATCACCGGGCAGAAGACCGGACGACTATCGGATGACGAAATCACGATCTGCGACCTGACTGGAGTTGGCATCCAGGATACGCAGATCGCCCGCTTTGCCTTGGTCCGGGCCAGTGAGCGCAAGTTCGGCCTGGTGATCGGTGAATAGCCAGTAACTTCTTTGGAGAATAAGATGAAAAAGAACTTCTATCCTTTCATGCTCGAACGCGAAATGGGTATCTGGGAATACCAGGTTGAATACAATCTTTCGGAAAGCGGTGTGCACCCAATGACCATCCGAGATCTATTCCAGAATGACCCCGATCAAATCGATCAACTCCTGGATGTAGAATTGAATTACCCGCAGACCAACGGCAGCACCGAATTGCGAGAGCGCATCGCTGGAATTTACCCAGGAGCCAAAATGGATGATGTCTGCGTGACCACTGGTGCAGCCCAGGCCAACTTCACCACCATTCTGACTGCCCTGGACCCCGGTGACGAGATCGTGGTCATGCTGCCCAATTACATGCAGGTTTGGGGCACAGCCAAAAACCTGGGATTAAGGGTCAAGACATTTTCCCTGAAGCATGAATTGAACTGGTGCTTCGATATTGATGAATTAAAAGCGACGGTTTCCGAGCAGACGCGTTTGATCGCGGTATGCAACCCCAACAACCCTACCGGGCATATCATGACCGCTGATGAACGAGAAGCCGTCATTCAAGCTGCTGATAATGTGGGGGCCTGGATCCTCTCCGATGAAGTTTATGCTGGAGCCGAACACATCACCGATGAGATCACACCTTCGTTTTGGGGAGAATGTGATAAAGTGTTCGCCATCGGCAGCATGTCCAAGGCCTATGCTCTGCCAGGGTTGAGAACCGGCTGGGTGGTATCGAACCCAGAAATGGCTGAAGCTATCTGGGCCCGCCAAGATTACATCACGATCTGCGCCTCTATGTTAGGCAACAAATTGGCCGCTTACGCCCTCTCCCCGGAAGTACGCGCCCGCATCATCGCTCGCACGCGGAAATATGCCCGTAATGGCTTTACCAATTTGCAACGCTGGTGCGATGAACACAGCAATTTCTTGAGTGTGGTACCTCCTCAAGCCGCAGCGATTGGCTTCGTACACTACAACACCGGGGCAAACTCCAGCGAGCTGGTCAACCATCTGGCCAACGAACGGCAAACCTACGTTGTGCCTGGTGATCATTTCGGCATGGATCATTATTTACGCATCAGTTACGGCCTATCGGATGACTATGTCAATGAAGGCTTGCACCGCATCTATGAAACTATTTCTTCATTCCAATAAGAAGGAGATCGGCCTTATACTCTTACGCAAGCACGCCGTGCGCTATCTGACCCCCTATCGTCTCTCGCGTAAATTCCGCAAAGAATTGCTCACCAGGCAACAACCCGAGGAGTTTGTATCGTTGCTCGATGTGATCTATGCGAAAGCGGACAGCAACTAGCTCTTTATCCATATTTATTCAACTCTTGCAACTTTTCTTTGATCCGCTCAGCATTCAAGGGTGATCCCATATCTTCGTACTCCTCCAAAGCTTCGTTCAAGAGATGTTTGGCTCGCGCGAGATCCTCTGGCTGACCACGTTGCAGGTGAGCTTCTGCCCAATCACGTAACAGCCCAGCTCGCCAGAAGCGCAATTCCGAGCGTTTCAACCTTTCTGCAGCTTGTTCGAAGGCAGTTGGCATCTCATCCCAGCGCCTTTCTGCTGTCACTACGCCGGCATGCGCCATCCGAAGAACAATCTCAGACCAACCCCAAGCGTACTCAGCGAAGATCTCTTTGGCCTCTTCGTATACCTGCCTGGCGCGATCGGTATCATTCTTTCTGGCAAGAACCAGGGACAAGATGGATCGAGTGAGCACGCGAGCTTGCCCAAGTTGATCTGCACCTTCAACGCCCCGCTGTAAGACCTCCACAGCTTCATCCAGTACACCGAGTTCGAGAAGCACCGATCCTAAATTTATAGATGCAAGGGTGATTTCATACGCAGAGTTAGTTTCCAGGGCTTCTTCGAACAACTCCCTGCGGAGACCGGCGGCTTTTTCCAGGTTCCTTTTTCCGTGCTCGAAGGAGGCGAGAGCGCCCGTGTACGTTCTACTTGAAGCCCCCGACTCAGGCAACTGCCCATGGAGTTCGTGCAGGTATGTGATTAGCTCTTCGGCTGCATCGAGTTCGCCAAGCAAAACGTGGTTACTCGCTGCGTTAGCGAAAGTAAAAAGCTCACCGGTTAAGTCCCCCAACTGCCTGGAGATATCAGCACCTTGGAGGTAGTGCTTCAGCCCTCGCCGGAAGTTTGCCGTGTAGAAGCCGAGAATAACTCCAAGATTATTATGCGCTCGGGATTCCTCAACCAGCAGCCTTTCCTCCTGACAAATAGCTATGGCATCTTCAAGAGCTGAAATCGCATCTTCCTTATTCACGCTGGGCAGTATTCCGAACGTGGTCAGCGCGTCTGCCTCGATGCGCTTGGCAGAAAATCGCCTGGCCATCTCAAGCGAGCGATAACATAGAGGCTCCGCTTGCTCCGAATCCCCAAGAAAGTAATGCGCTCGGGCGGTCTCGTGAATCAGGTTTGCCAACTCAGCGCTCTCTATCGAGCCCTTGGTCAGGTCCAATCCATGCTTACATAGCTCCAGGGCGGCGAATGCATCCCCCGCCCACCACCTTGCGCGTGCCATACTGGAGTAGCACCTGGCAATGCGGTCCATTTTCCCAAGCTCTCCATAGAGATCAGCCGCTTCTTTCCAGATCGCAATTCCTTCATCCTGACGACCCAAGCGAACGGTCACATCAGCCAGGTTTGAAAGAAGCTCAGCATTCTCCACATCTGATGTCTCAAGATCGAGTGCGGAGCGGAAATAGGTTTCCGCTTCCTGGTTGGCGTAGGCATCAGCTGCTTGTTCTCCAGCTTTGGTGTAATACTCCAGCGCCTGCTCCCGATTTCCTGCCTCACCGTAATGAAAAGCCAGGGTTTCAAAATCGTTCGGGCGCAATCTCGCTATCGCGGCGGCTGCATTGCGGTGCAAACGTCTCCGCCGCAACGTGCTCACGCTTTCTGTGAGCGTTGTGGGAATGAGGGCATGGACAAAGGCAAACCCCACGCTGTCATCAGCGCTCATCTCCTCAATCAATTGATCCTTTTCTGCAAGTTCCAACGCGTCAATGAGAATATCATCATCCTGGTCGCTGGCCTCTACCAGAGTGTCAAAATCGAACTCACGACCCAGAACGGCGGCCATCCGTAGGGCCTCCTGGCATTCCGAAGGCAGCTTCCCCACACGGGACTGGATCGCCACCCGTATACTTTGAGGGATTTCCAACTCATCCATGTCCGGCCGGTGCCATTCTCCATCTTGGTAATAGAGTTCACCATTTTCAACCAGCGCCTTGCAAACCTCCTCGATAAAATAGGGGTTGCCTTCTGTCTCATGATAAATACCTTCCAGAAATTCATCAGTGATTTCCTCAGCGAAGAGGGCAGCCAGCATCTGGCGAGATTGTTTGCGGTTCAAACGCTTCAGTTTCAAGCGGATTGCCAGCCGCTCTCGGTTGAGATCTGACAAGACCTGGTTGAAAGGACGGGCTTCGTCCAATTCCACTTCGCGATATGTTCCCAGTAACAACACCCGCTGCCGACGGGTACGCCTCGACAAGTGTCGGAAAAGCCCCAGTGTGCCACTGTCGGCCCAATGGATATCATCCACAACCAACAGGAGAGGATTTCGCTCACTAAATTCTTTACAAAAAGTGACCACGTTCTCGAATAAACGCTGCTGTTCTGTTTGAGGATCCAGAACCGGGTTAGGAGGGATATCGGGATAAGACGTTCTGATGCCAGGGGCGAGGGTGAGCAAATCAGACAGAACGAAATCGGGCAAATCGAAGGTATCCACGGCTGCACGGCTCAACGCCTGGCGGATGATCTGCCCAAAGGCGGCATAAGGAGCTCCACCTTCGCTGTAACTGGCCCCTATTAGCGCCAAACCACCAGAAACTTCGGCCAGTGCGGCAATTTCGCGCATCAAGCGCGTCTTGCCAATGCCCGTCTCACCACTCACCAGTAAAGTCTGCCCTTCACTGTCCATGGCCTTGTTCCACAATGACCGCGCCTCTTCGACTTCCATTTCCCGCCCCACCAACCGCCCGCGCACGATGCGATCTAACAGAGAGAGTTCCTCTGATTGGGCAACATCTTCAAGTATTTTTGGCGATTCTAGCGCTTGGCGTACTACTCCAGCAGAGGTGGGCCGATCCCCAGGATCTTTTTTGAGCAATTGAAGAATGAGATTATTCAAAACAGGAGGAATCTCGGCGTTCTTGGCACGTGGTGGCACAACCGGCGCATGCAGGTGTTGAGAGATCACTGCAACAGGATCAGCATCTTCAAAAGGAAGCCTCCCGGTGGACAATTCGTAGAGCATCACTCCCAGTGAGTAGAGATCAGCCCGGTGGTCAATCCCCTGCCCGAGGGCCTGTTCAGGCGCCAGGTAGAAAAATGTCCCCACGATGGTACCCTCTGTAGTGAGTCGCGAGGTCACCGAGCGCGCTAATCCGAAATCCATCAGCTTGGCTGCTCCATTTGTGTCAATAACAATATTCTCTGGCTTTAAATCTCGGTGGATGATACCGTTGTCATGAGCATGTTCTAGCGCCTTGAACACCTGGATGGAAACAGCAATAATATCTTCGATACTTTCTGGAGGATGTTCATAGAGTGAAGATCCCTCTACATATTCCATCACCACAAAGGGAAATTTATTGGTTTCTCCTACATCATGCACGGTGACGATATTGGAATGATTGAGCTTGGCGATGGCCTGAGCCTCATTGAGCAAGCGGGAACGTCCTTCTGTTCCAAGGCCAGTTTGAGTCATCACCTTGATAGCAACATCGCGCTTTAGCGTGGTGTCATGCCCACGGTAGACGACCCCCATCCCCCCCCCGACCAAGTTCAGCATCGATCCGATAACGATCGATAAGTGTTGTGCCAATCATAGCCATCCTCACTTGAATCACACTCATTCATTATAGTGCATTTTTTCGAATTTTCTCTCCAACCGGGTCATGTGATGCTCAACATCTTCTAATCTCGCTCAAATTTCCCCATGATATAATCGCCGCCATTATGGCAGAAGAGAACATCACCACCACCGAGATCGAAGATACTGAAGAAATCATTGAAGAGACCTTCGAGCAACCAGATGTCGAGGAAGGAACCGAAGAAGATTCTGAAGGCAGCACGCTGACCTTCAAGCGCTCCCATGTTTACGCCGCGCTGCTCCCCCTGGCTTTTGTGGTCGGCTTAGCCGTAGGGTACATATTCTGGGGTCGTTCCACACCATTTGCGCCCGAAACTACGGCTGCGAACGCAGAAGACGCTCAGGCAGCCCAGGCACAAACCGCGCCCCAGGCGCAAGACGTGCAGCGCTACGATGTCCCTGAAGATGATGACCCTGTTTACGGCCCAGACGAAGCGCCCATCACAATCATTGAATTCAGCGACTTCGAGTGCCCTTACTGCCGCAGATGGCATCTGGAAGTCTGGCCGCAAATTGAAGCCACATACGGTGATCAAGTCCGCCTGGTTTATCGGGACTTTCCGCTTACCTCAATCCACCCCAACGCTACACCAGCTGCGGCGGCTGCCAATTGTGCTGGTGAACAAGACAGTTATTGGGAATTCAACCAGCTTCTCTTCAGCATGGAATTGGGCTTAGACAAAAATGCTTACGAGCAATATGCCACTGATTTAGGCTTGGATATGGATACATTCAATGAGTGCCTGGACAGTGGACGCCAAAATGATGAAATCAACAGCGATTACGAATACGCTGCCAACCTGGGCGTGCGCTCAACGCCGACCTTCTTCGTCAACGGCATTCCGTTGGTAGGGGCCCAACCTTTCGAAGTATTTCAGCAGGTGATTGATCAGGAACTGGCCGGGGAAATCCCGTAATCAGTATTCAGTGATCAGTAAACGGTAACCAATATTTGCATCGCCGGGAGATTTCTCTCGGCGTTGTCCTTTAACGCTATAATTTCACTATGACTTCTTACGGTCTTTCCCCCGAAGGTGCATTTGAAGATACTCTGCGAGATGGCATCACGGCTGCCAAGAATGACAGCCGCAAGTTGGCGCGTCGCTTGTTGGAACGCTGCACACGCATGGACCCCCATGACGCACGCCCCTGGCTGTGGCTGACGGAGATCGCTGACGATCCGGATGAGAAGCGTGAATATTTGGAGTCAGCTTTGGCCGCAGACCCCAACAATATCCTCGCTCGCAGGGGCTTAGCATTGCTCACGGGCAAGATCAAGCAAGAGGATCTTTTGCCTATTGGAGACGGAGTGCAGCCGCGTCAGAACCTGGAACCGGTGGCTGCTCAAACTAAAAAATATCTTGCCTGCTCCCAATGTGGGGGTGAGACGGAATTCAATCCACAGAGTCAATCGCTGCGCTGTAAATACTGCGGCTTCGAGCATGAGATCGACGCCCAACTGGCAGCCGACAGAAGCGAGCAAGTGCTCGAATTTGTGCTGCCAACCCCACGGGCGCATCATTGGGCCGAAGTGCAGCATCATCTCAACTGTAAAAAATGCGGCGCGGATAGCCTTTGGCCTACCGGTCAACGTGCTTTGCGCTGCCCATTCTGCGGATCAAATCAGCTTATCGAATCTCAGGAAACTAAAAACCTGGTCGATCCCCATGTCATCGGACCTATACAAATTGACGAAACCAAGGCATTGCAACTCGTTAAAAACTGGCTGGGGGTGGGCTGGTTCACTCCAGATGATTTAAGCACTTCCGTATCGAACCAAAAAACATCCTTACGCCCGGCCTATTATCCCTTTTGGACATTTGACGGCACCCTTGAATTGCACTGGCGTTGCGAGGTTAACGAAGGCAGCAGTGATGATCCCCGATGGGTGTCACGCAGCGGCGTGGAATACCAGATGTTCGACGATATGCTCGTGCCAGGGAGCAAATCTATAACCCGTCAACAAACAGAAAAGATAGGGCCCTTCAAACTAAAAGAAGTCGTCGAATTTGTGCCCGAATTTCTCGCCGGTTGGCCTGCGCTAACTTATGATATATCCCTGGCTGATGCAACCTTGGCGGCACGGGAAAATGTGATCCGAAAATTCCGCAGGGCAATGCATCGCAAGATCTTGCCACACCGTCAAAAGCGAAACCTTTCAACGGGTACACATAGATGGAGCGGTATGACCTTTAAATATGTACTCCTGCCTCTTTGGGTTGGGACCTATCAATACAAAGGACAAAACTATTCAATCCTGATCAACGGTCAGACAGGGGAAATAAATGGGCAAAAGCCACGTGACACGGTTAATACCGTTGCCATCGTCTTGAGTGTGATCCTAACATTTATCGCCATTTTAGTTGGACTCTACCTTCTGGGGGATGTGATGGGCTGGATAAGCTTCTAATAGTGAATGGTGAAGTTTGAATTATGAATTATGAATTTTGACAGTTCACAATTTCCCATTCACAATTCACTATTAGCAATTAATTGCTCTCCGAGTATAATCCCCCAAACTTCCAACCTGTAACTTTCAACATTCAACTTTATGAACCAACCACTTGACTTTCAATCTATCATTATTACCCTGCAAAATTTCTGGAACGACCAAGGATGCCTGATCTGGCAGCCCTACCACACCGAAGTGGGTGCCGGAACCATGAACCCTGGCACCGTGCTGCGCGTGCTGGGTCCCGAACCCTGGAACGTTGCCTATGTAGAACCGTCCATCCGCCCCGATGACGGTCGCTACGGAGAGAATCCCAATCGTTTCTACCAGCATATTCAATACCAGGTCATTCTCAAGCCCGACCCGGGCAACCCGCAAGAATTGTATTTGCAATCCTTGGTCGCCTTGGGCATTGATCCCCATAAACACGATATCCGCTTTGTGGAAGATAACTGGGCTCAACCAGCCATCTCGGCCTGGGGCTTGGGATGGGAAGTCTGGTTAGATGGGCTGGAGATCACCCAATTCACCTATTTTCAACAGGTTTGCGGGCAAACTCTAGATCCCGTTGCTGTTGAACTGACTTATGGTCTCGAACGCATTGCGATGGCCATTCAGGGTGTGCGTGATTTCCGTGATATCCGCTGGAACCAGAGCATGACTTACGGTGATGTCTATCTTGCCAATGAGCAGGAATCCAGCAAATATGCTTTTGAGCTAGCCGGCGTCGAACGCCTGCGGCAGATGTTCGATCTCTATGAAGCTGAGGCAAAAGTCTGTCTGGAAAACCAGCAAGTTTTGCCAGCCCACGACTATTTGCTAAAGTGCTCACATACCTTCAATATCCTCGACACACGCGGCGCCATTGGCGTGACCGAGCGGGCAGGATTCTTCCGCCGCATGCGCGCTCTGGTGCGTGGCATTGGGGATGCATATATCGAACAGCGAACGCGATTGGAATTTCCATGGCTTGAGGAACAGACAGCCGACAGCGGACAGCCGACAGCCGTTAGTAGTAAACCGGCAGCCACTTTGAAGTCATCTACTCCCCTGCTTGTGGAGATCGGAACCGAGGAACTGCCCCCTGGCGACTTAGAAGATGCACTCAAGCAATTAAAGGAACGCGTTCCGGCACTATTGAACGAATTACGCCTTGAGCATGGGGAGATTAAGATATTAGGGACCCCTAGACGATTGGTTATACACGTCGAAGACCTAGCTCCCAACCAGGAAGATATCGAAGAACTGGTCAAAGGGCCTCCTGCCAACCGCGCTTTCGATGCCGATGGCATCCCCACCAAAGCCGCTGAGGGATTTGCCCGCTCAAAGGGGATCGATGTCGGGAAATTAGAAGCTCGTGAGATCGAAGGTGGAGAGTACGTAGTCGCCGTTGTAAAGCAAGACGGCCGCTCTTCCATCGATGTGCTTGCCGAAGTGCTGCCTAAGCTGGTCTCTAAAATACATTTCGTCAAGACCATGCGCTGGAACGAGACCAATATCGCCTTTTCTCGCCCCATTCGCTGGCTGTTGGCACTGCACGGTGAAAATGTGATTCCCTTTGAATATGCCAGTCTCCAAGCTGAAGCCAACACACATGGGCTGCGCTTTAGTAAAAACGAAATCATCCCCATCAAAGACCCCAAGAAATATTTTTCCGAGATCGCTGCAGCTGGTATCCTCTTGGATCCCGAAGAGCGCATGGCCAGTATCGAGGTGCAAATCCAAGCCCTCGCCAAGAAGGTTGGTGGCGAAATACCCCATGATCCCGACATGCTGCTGGAAGTTACCCATCTAGTCGAAGCACCTAATGCATTGCTTGGTGAGTTCAACCCTCGTCACCTGGAACTGCCCGACGAAGTGCTCATCTCGGTGATGAAAAAGCACCAGCGCTATTTCCCCATCGAAAAAGTGCGCAGTGCGAAGTCCGATGTGTGTCCTGGCACCTCGCACCCCGCACCCCGCACTCTCCTCCCACATTTCATCACTGTTGCTAACAAATCCAGTGACGGTGAAACCACCTTTGACGCCATCATACGCGGCAACGAAGATGTCATTCGGGCACGTTTTGCCGATGCAGCCTACTTTGTGCGCGAGGATATGGAAAGCAAATTGGAGGACTTCATCCCTCAACTAGAGAAACTCACCTTCCAGACCAAACTTGGCTCGATGTTGGACAAAACAAAAAGAATTGAGGCTCTTGTTGATGTGCTGGCCCCGATGCTTGGTCTTGCTACCGAAGAGATCACAACTACCCGTCGGGCAGCGCAACTTTGCAAAGCTGACCTGGCAACCCAAATGGTCGTTGAGATGACTTCTTTGCAGGGCGTCATGGGACGCGATTACGCACTCCATTCCGGTGAACCCGAAGAAGTTGCCAAAGCGATCTTCGAGCACTATATGCCCCGTTCAGCCAGCGACACAAACCCGGCAAACAAGCCAGGGTTGGCTGTCGGTCTGGCAGACCGGTTAGACTCTTTATCAGGACTCTTTGCGGCGGGTCTGGCCCCCTCAGGGAACAAGGACCCCTTTGCTTTGCGCCGAGCAGCTCTGGGCTTAGTGGGTAATCTGATTGCCTGGGAGCTGAATTTCGATATTCGCCAAGGCCTCGAGGCCGCGGCAAAGAATCTGCCCATCGAAGCCAGTGCTGAATCCCAAAACGAATGCCTGGACTTCATCATCGGGCGACTGCGCCAGCTGTTCCTCGATCAGGACTACGCCTACGATGTGGTTGACGCTGTGGTCAACGCCCAAGGGCACAATCCGGCCAAAGCGGCTCAAGCGGTGAAAGAACTCAGCCAGTGGGTCGTCCGCGATGATTGGGAAACAATTCTCCCGGCTTATTCAAGATGTGTGCGCATCACGCGGTCAGCCGTCAGCGGTCAGTTGTCAGCAGTTAGCACTTCACTTTTCGAAAATTCATCAGAGCAGGGGTTATTTGATGCCTTGCAAACAGCAGAGTCAGCAAAACGTTCTCCTGGCTCTGTCAAGGATTTTTTGACCGCCTTCGAGCCCATGATCCCCGCCATCGACCGGTTCTTCGAAGATGTGCTGGTGATGGTCGAAGACGAAGAAGTGCGCGATAACCGTCTGGCACTGCTGCAGCGCATCGCCTCTTTGGCAGATGGAGTCGCCGATATGAGTAAGCTAGAGAGTTTCTAGAAACTCCTATGAATTGTTTGCCAAAAGGATGCAAGTAGGATTTACTCTTCTTGCATCCTTTTTAATTCAAAGATATGCAGATAAACTTCCTCTTGAGCATTACTATGCAGATAGGGGCCGAATTCAACCGCGAAGACGCCAAGAACGCTAAGAAAAAAGCGAAGTAGAATAAACTTTGCGATCTTTGCATCTTGGCGGTGAAATCCGGAGTCGATTTTACCCAACAATATTTCACATGGAGATTACCAATTTGGAGAACTAATGAATATGCTTCAACTTCCCCCGCGTTTGGAATTGACCGTCACTCCCCAATCGTCTTGGACAGGAATTTTCTATCTCAAACCCGAAGCATCAGATAAATTTGGTGATCTATTGCTCCATGAAACACGTGATATTAAAACACTTTCCATCTCCCTTGGCTCTAAAGAAGTACTCAGCGCCGCTGTATTTCGAAATGCAGGGGTGAAAGTTGCTACATGGCTTACTCAAAACGATGTCCCTGATGTTGGGCTTCTGGTCAGCGACTTTGATACCAGTGCTGTTGAAAATGCTCTCGAAGCTTTCTGCCAGGGGCTGCTCTTAGGCTCATTTCGTTTCGACCGCCACAAATCTGATGCTGAATCCACAGACCCGGTGAAGGTACGGGTTCTGACAAATGGAAATGATGCCGCAGTAAAAGATAAGCTTGACCGAGTTTCAACCATCATCTCAGGGGTCAATTTAGCTCGAGAATGGAGTCATGAACCACCTAACATCATTAATCCCATCACATTGGGGAAGCGAGCCAGAGAATTGGCTGCTAAAACCGGGCTGACGTGCACAATTTTGGGAGAAACGGAACTTACCAATATGGGCGCTGGGGCAATCCTTTCTGTAGGGTTAGGCAGCAAGACTCAGTCTCAAATGATCATTCTGGAGCATAAGGTTGCTCAAGGGGAAACGCCACCTGTGGTGATTGTGGGCAAAGCGATCACCTTCGATACCGGCGGGTACTCGCTTAAAGACAAGGCTGGTATCGTGGGGATGAAATTCGACAAATGCGGTGGCATGGATGTCTTTGGCATCATGCAAGCCGTGGCAAAACTCAATCTACCTATGCCAGTGGTGGGCATCGTTGCCGCGGCGGAGAATATGATTTCCCAAGACGCTTACCGGCCCAACGACATCATCACCAGCCTTTCAGGGAAGACTATCGAGATCATCAGTACCGATGCCGAAGGTCGTATGGTCTTAGCTGATGCCCTGACCTATGCAACAAAGCAATACAAACCCAGAGCAATCATTGATTTGGCTACGCTGACCGGAGGGGTCAGAACCGCTTTGGGAAGAGTACGGGCAGGTTTGATGAGCAATGATGAAAAGCTAGCAAATGAGCTATTCGCAGTCGGAGAGCACACAAACGAACGCTTATGGCCGTTGCCATTGGATAACGATTATTTCGAACTGATCAAAGGCACCGACAGTGATATCAAGAATTCTGCCGGGGTACCTTATGCCTCGCCCATTGTGGGGGGTATTTTCTTAAAACAATTCGTCCCTGACGATATCCCCTGGGCGCATATCGATATCGCTGGAACTGCTACAGTCGAAATATCAAAAGGGATCAGACTGGCAACAGGCTTTGGGGTAAGACTTATCGTTGAATTGCTGACGAAGTTTTAGGGGGAGAAAACATCACACTCCATTGATTAATTAGGAGTAAAAGCCCATTGAGAATGAAGTATAATTCACACAAAATACTTAATAGTTGATGTACACCAATCATTTATGCCACCCAAGGAGGCCTTTCAATGAAACTGCTCAAAGCATCAATTATACTTATTATTCTTGACTCTACTGCAAAAAGGGTGCTAGACCCTCCTCAAAACAGCAAAAGTTT
>CAYQQX010000109.1:0-15315 GCA_964419495.1 uncultured Anaerolineales bacterium | reverse complement strand
CTGAGGCCTATTCTGGTGTCAGACTTCAGGTTGCATTTCTGGTACTTATTACTCATTGGGTAAACTACCAGTTTGGAACAGGGGTAGCAATCGTAATTGCAGATTGCAGCATCCAACCTTCAGGCCCATCGGGGAGTTTGACATTTAGCCAGGCAACATCACCGCTTTGGGTGGGGATTTCACTTAACACTTCAATCAATGTGCCATTTAGGATTGATGTGATGGCGGTGTTTGCAAAGCTAGGCCCATCTCTGATGATCGCACCACTATATTCCTCAGGGGCGCTCACGATGGCATAGACAGGCGTAGGGCTAGGGATGGGTGTTTCACTGGGTGGCAATGTTATTGAGGCAGTGAGAGTTGCTGGCAAAGTCACCGTTGGAGGAATGGGGGTTATGGTAGCTGTGCCAGTTGGTGAGGGAGTCAACGTTTCGGTTGGTAGAGGAGTTTCTGATGGCGTAAGTGTGGGGAGAGCTACCTGTCCCCCAACAGCAGCACCTGCACCGCCGAGACCAATCAACAAAATTACGCCTAAAATAGTGAGAACCCCGCCCGCTGTATACCCAAAAATAGTTAAGGGCCGGAACCCTAAAATAACCAAAGTTATGGTTCCCAAAATTGCTGCCCAGGAAAAATGGATGCTAAACACAACCAGTCCATCAGGCCATAAGTGGGGAACGCCACTGCCCAATCCAAGTCCAGCAGCAGCGAGAGGCACATAAAGTTCATAGGCTAATGCCACACTGGCCACCGCGGCTCTCCGCCGCGTTCGCACTATGGCAATTGCAGTTAGAACGCCTCCAACGGCTAATACCAGAAAGTGGTGCCAGGCCAGCTGAGTGTGCAAATATGCTTGTGTGAATTCGTATGGCTGCCAATAAGAAGCCATGAAGCCGATGCTCAAACTGGTGACAAACACCATTAGTGAAGCGGTCAGTAAGCCGATCAGGCTTCGACCGAAGAAGCGCATCGATCCACTTATCGTTCCTAAGGCGATTCCTACCAGCGGTGTCATTGTTGGGGCAAAAAGCGCGCCTAAGACCAGCAATGCTGGCGCATCCAGCCACAAACCGAGGGCTAATATGAGGCCTGACAATAGCGAAAATAGGTAGAAATCAAGTGATGGAGAAGTGCGGTGTGCAATATCATCCAGAAAAGCTTCCCGTTCGTCAGCACTAAGCGGCAATAGTAAACGTTGCGCGCGACGCCTTTGGGCTGGGGGCAAGCGTTTAAGATCATCGGGAGTTTGTTCAGTTCTGGGGAGGCTCATGTAGTGATTTCTTTACTTCCTCAAAGTTGCTACCAGGCGAAGGGGTTTTTCGAATAACTCAAGTGCCGAGAAGATATCCGGCAAAATGATATCCGCTGCTAGCAAAGTCTCAGTTGCTATCCCCTCAGCAGAATGTATGCCGATGCCGATTCCAGCTGTCTTGAGCATTAAGGAGTCGTTGGCGCCCTGACCAATTGCAATCACGCCTTCCCGCCCTAGAGTTTCAACATAAGCTTCTTTTTGTTGGGCTTCATTTCCCTTTTGTAATCGCACAGCCTCTATGCCCAGTTGTTGGTCTATGATTTCTTGCTGACCGTGAGTATCCGCAGTAATCAGATGGAGAGTCAGGCGATCGCGCAATAATATCAGGTTGCGTTTCAGTCCATCGTGAAGTTGACCATCAATGGCCAGTGTCCCGTTCACATCACAGACTAAATGTTCGATTTGGAATGTGCCGCGTCCCGGTATATTCAATTCGATCATAGTTGTATTATACAAGATAATCATTGTGCTGAATGGTATTTAGGAAGATCCCTATTCAAGGTGTGGTAGAGTAAAATACTAGCACTGTCATTTTAAGGAGAGCTACCGGCGTTATGAAAATTTTTCAACAAGTATTGTTGATATCTATGGTAATAGTGATCACTGGATGCAGTGGATCAG
The DNA here is from genome assembly GCA_964419495.1 of uncultured Anaerolineales bacterium. Classification (GTDB taxonomy): domain Bacteria; phylum Chloroflexota; class Anaerolineae; order Anaerolineales; family UBA11858; genus NIOZ-UU35. The sequence goes on along the minus strand of CAYQQX010000109.1, from coordinate 13,382 downwards.
TGGCGACAGAAAATTCAACTGAAACACCAATGGCGGAAGTTTCTACGCCAGTGCCAACGGTGGCCGATATTCCCACAGCAACAGCATTACCCCCAGTGGGCGTGCTCTTAGTGTCTCCAGATACCAATCCCCAAATTGCTGAAATCCTTCAAAATGAACTCACACAATCTATTGCTGAAGTTGGGATGCGATTTCAGGTAAGACCATCCCTTTCGCCTGATGTAATTGCCGCGGAAGATATTCAATGGGTGATCGCGCTCCCGCCTGCACTTGATTTTGCTGCCCTGATAGCAGCTTCGCCAGAAACACGTTTTCTAGCAGTAGGTGTTGGGGATCTGGAACCAGCACCAAACTTGACCAGTATTGGTTCAGGTGGATATCGTTTCGATCAACAAGGCTTCCTTGCAGGTTATCTTGCTGCGATGCTTACTCCCGATTGGCGAGTGGGTGTCATCAGTGTCGCGGATAGTGAAGTAGGGCAATTGGCACGTAAAAGTTTTATAACCGGCGCGAAATATTATTGTGGATTTTGCAGCCCAACGTATCCACCATTTTATGAATACCCGCTCTATGTTCAACTGAATGAAGGAGCATCAGGCGATGAATGGATGGCTGCAGCAGATTTCTTGCTTCAGCGTGGTGTGACAACAATTTACGTGGTACCTGGTGTCGGGGATGATACACTTCTAAACTACCTGGCCCAATCTGGTATCCAATTGATAGGCGGGGAGACGCCTCCTGACAATCTACGGGACACTTGGGTGGCAACCCTGGGTTTTTCAAGCCTGGATGCTTTTTACTCAATCTGGCCTGATTTTGCTGCCGGTATAGATGGCCAAAACGTATCGGTGCCAATCTCTATCAGTGATATCAACGCGAACATCCTAAGTCCAGGCAAACAGCGCCTTTTAGACGAAATGCTACTAATGGTTCAGAGAAACGAAATTGAACTCATTGGCAGAAATATACCCTAATTGATTAGGCCGTGTTGACATTTGGGGATTTCTGTCTAGAAAAAGCTGTTTTCGAATGGCGCTCGTTTCTCAAGAAAATGTCTGAAATGTCAACACTACCTAGTTCCAGAAATGAAGAACTATTTCGCTCCCTTTATGCAGGCTGAGAAAATTGGTTAATTTTGTCCGTAGATCATTATCGGATTTTCATCTTGCATTAATGCAAATTTTCCTATAAGATTATTACTTAACAATATAAAATATTTTTCAAAAGGAGTGAAAGATGAAAAACTATCGTCTCATTGTTGTGTTCGCCTTGCTCATGGTTGCAGCACTTACGCTAACAGCTTGTGGGCCGGGTAAGGTGGGTACCGAAGAAAACCCGATTGTGTGGGCTGTTGTTCCCTCAGGTGAAACCGAGCGCGTTGTCGCCGGTTTTGAAGAAGTTGCTGGAATGATATTCGAGGAGACTGGCTTGGTGGTTGAGCCCTTTGTGGCCACAGAATATGCTGGCGTGATCGAAGCTCTTTGCAGTGATCCGCCCAAGGCGCACATGGCATCACTGGCTACCTTCTCTTACATTCTGGCTGCCGATAAAGGATGTGCTGAGGCTGCCTTGGTTTCTGTGCGCTATGGCTCTGCAGTTTACAATGGTCAGATCTTTGTTCGTGCAGATAGTGGCATCGAATCGATAACAGATCTGGCTGGCAAGACCTTCTGCCGCCCTGACCCTTTGAGCACCAGCGGTTGGATCATTCCCAGCATTACCATCAAGGCTGCTGGCCTCGATCCTGATACTGATTTAGCTCAGATTGTGGATGCAGGCTCTCACGATGCTTCGGTTGCCGGTGTGTACAACGGTGACTGTGATGCTGGTTCATCCTACGTGGATGCTCGTGGCCGCATCGAAGAAGATCATCCTGATGTTATGGATGTGATCAAGGTCATCGAGATTTCTGCTGATATCCCCAACGATGGTGTGCAGTTTGTCGCTGGTTTCGATGCCGAGCAGAAGGGTATGTTAGTGGACGCCCTCCTGGCCATTGCTGAGACCGAGGCTGGTCAGGAAGCCCTCGACACTGCCTATCAGTGGGGTGCTTTGGAAGCTCACGACGACACCTTCTATGATGCCTTCCGTCAGGTTCTGGATGCTGCCGGAGTCTCAGTAGAAGATTTCTAAAAATTGATATACTGCTGTTTCACAATATCGATCAAAAAACAGGAGGACAACATCGTTGTCCTCCTGTTAGCTTATAGAAAATAACCTCAAATTCATCCAAAAACAAACTGAAATAATCAGTGTTTTGGAACACTCTACATGATATAATATTTTCTTAGCGCTCTAATGCGAAGACTATAATCGCGTGGGTTTGCCCTATGACCACGCTAGGGTGCTGCCAAATAGATTGCTTTGATAATTTAAATCACAACGAGGTTCTTATGGCACCAATTCTAGAGCTACGCGGAATTACCAAACGATTCCCGGGCGTGTTGGCTAATGACCATATTGATCTGACCTTAGAGCAAGGTGAGATACACGCATTGTTGGGGGAAAATGGAGCCGGGAAAACTACACTGATGAACATCCTATACGGGTTGTATGATCCAGACGAAGGAGAAGTCTTTGTTCGCGATCAGCAGATCAATGTGACTTCGCCCAGTGATGCGATTTCAGCAGGGATCGGTATGGTGCACCAGCATTTCATGTTGGTGCCTGTATTTACGGTTACTGAGAATGTTATGCTCGGTGATGAATCTACCAGTGTTGGTGGATTCCTCGATCGCAAATCATCGGCCAAACGCATCAGTGAGATATCTGAGCAATATCACCTGGAAGTAGACCCCAATGCTTATGTGCGAGATTTGCCCGTTGGGGTTCAGCAGCGTGTCGAGATCATCAAGCTGCTGTATCGCGAAGCAGATATTTTGATTTTGGATGAGCCTACGGCAGTACTCACACCGCAAGAAGTGGACGAATTGTTCACGATTATGCGTTCATTGGTTGAGCATGGTAAGTCGATTATCTTCATCACCCACAAATTGCGCGAGGTGCTGGAATTTGCTGACCGCATCAGCGTGATCCGCGGTGGCAAGATGGTTGGCTCCACTACGCCCCAAGAGGCTGACCAAAATTCCCTTGCAGCAATGATGGTTGGTCGAGCCGTTGACCTACATGTTGATAAAGCTCCTGCCAATCCACAAGAGGTTATTTTAGAAGTCGATGATCTTGTCGTTTTCGATGAGATCGATCAAGTTGCTGTCAAGAACGTTTCATTTGAGGTTCGGGAGGGCGAAATTTTGGGCGTTGCAGGCGTTCAGGGTAATGGCCAAACGGAACTTGTTAAAACACTGACTGGTTTGAGCCATCCGTTCAGTGGATCAGCCACGCTTCTGGGGGAGGAGATTTCTTCATCATCGCCTCGGAAAATTACGGAATTAGGATCTGCACATATTCCTGAAGATCGTCAGGCAGATGGCCTGGTGTTAACAGCGACAATTGCCGATAATTTGGTGCTCAATACATATTACTTGAAACCGTTCGCGCAGAACGTAATTATTCAGGGAGAGAATGTTATTGAAAATGCGGAAGAGATCATCAATAATTTTGATATCCGTACACCAAGTGCTCTCATCCCGGTTGGGTCATTATCAGGCGGCAATCAACAGAAGGTTATTGTTGGTAGGGAGTTTTCCCGTCCAATCAAATTCCTGGTTGCGTCACAGCCCACACGTGGTTTGGATGTCGGCTCCATCGAATATATCCATAGCCGATTGATCGAGAAACGGGATGCCGGATGCGCCATATTGCTGGTCTCCACGGAATTGGATGAGATTATGGAGTTGTCTGATCGAATCGCGGTAATGTATCGCGGTGAGATCATCGATGTTGTTGAAGCGAAAGATGTCACCAAAGAGCAAGTCGGTTTGTTGATGGCTGGTGTTGTTTCAGAAAAAGCCTAAGCTTATCGAAGCGTTGGAATGAGGAATCATCTATGAGCGAAACTGAAAAAGCAAAACCTGAGAAGAAAGACGCTGGCAAGATATTTCTGGAAGAGGTTTCTAAAAGCCCACTGACGGTCACAATTCTGGCAATCTTCACCGGGTTGCTGCTTGGAGGATTGTTAGTGGCTGTTACTACCGAAGATGTCTATGCAGCTTTTGGCGATTCTCCTTGGGAAGCGATCAAGATTGGTTCCAATGCTGCCTGGAAAACCTACGTAGCGTTGTTCAACGGTTCAGTGGGCAATCCGACGAAAATCATTGAAGCATTTCGAGGAGGGGATCCCGAAACCATTCGCAGAGCGGTCAACCCATTCTTTGAGAGTCTAAATCAGTCAACCCCGTATATTTTCACTGGTTTGGCTGTAGCATTGGGTTTTAGGGTTGGCCTGTTCAATATTGGTGCAGAAGGACAGCTCTTTATCGGCGCGACCACCACTGTTGTAGCAGCGATCTTCTTGAAAGGTTTACCTGCTATCATTCATGTGCCAATATCTTTGCTGGCTGGTTTTGTTGGGGGGGGATTGTGGGGTTTTATCCCAGGCTGGCTTAAGGCAGCAACCGGAGGCCACGAAGTCATCAATACGATTATGATGAACTACATTGCCTTTCGGTTGAGCGAGTTTTTGCTTCGTGGACCATTGCAAGATCCGAACGGATTTACGCCTGTGAGTGCCCCAATCGAAGATTCTGCTAAATTATTACGTTTCTTCGAGAATCCTATTCGTTTTCACATTGGCTTTTTCATTGCACTGCTTTTTGCTTATCTGGCATACTTGCTCTTGTTCAAGACTACTTGGGGTTTCACACTGCGCACGGTTGGTGCTAATCCCAGGGCAGCCAAATATGCAGGGATGAGCATTGTGAAAAGTACAGTGCTTGCCATGTTCCTCTCCGGTGGGCTAGCCGGATTGGCAGGAGCCAATGAAGTTCTAGGTGTCAACCATAACTTGGCGGTAGCATTCTCATCTGGTTACGGTTTTGATGCTATTGCTCTGGCATTGCTCGGCAAGAGTCACCCAGCAGGTGTAGTTCTGGCAGCGATCATGTTCGGTTTCTTACGCAATGGTGCCATCCAGATGCAGCTAACAGCTGGCATTCCTATAGACATAATTTCTGTACTCCAGGCTGCAATTCTAGCCTTTATTGCTGCACCAGCGATAATCCGCACTATGTATCGTCTAAAAGAGCCTGATATGGATATTGATGCGGTTACACTGCGTGGCTGGGGAGGCAACTAGTCATGGCAACTACAACGATGAATAATCATATGGAATTTGTTTCTCCCACTCGTCGACGAGTTATGGGAATTATCTTTTTGGGCTTGGCGGTTGTCCTTTGGGTGCTATTCGCCCAAAATGTCGAGCCTGAGGCACTTACAACTTTCAGGATGACTCCTGGGGGTGCGGAGAACCCACTGCCTAATTGGGAATTTGCCACGCTGCCGATGCTCAATATTCTGGCGTTTGTCAGCGCCGTGATTGGCGGATATCAACTAGCACGCGGATTTGGCAAACGCACCAATCTGATGTTGGGAATGGTCGTGGCGATGTTCTTGTTTGGTTTCCTGACCTGGGCGACATCTGGTGGCAGCCTAAATCTGGCGGGGCTTTTCCGTAGCGCGTTGGTGAAAGCAGTGCCTCTGACGCTTGGTGCTCTTTCAGGTGTCCTTTGCGAACGCTCAGGTGTGGTAAACATTGCCATTGAAGGCATGATGTTGACCGGCGCATTTACCGGTGCCTTTGTAGGCAGTGTGACCAATATTTGGTTCGGCCTTCTAGCAGCAATATTGGCTGGTGCGCTTCTGGCTGCGATACATGCTGTGCTCTCGATCAAATACAAAACCGATCAGATCATTTCAGGTACTGTGATCAATATTTTCTCAACAGGCATCACATCGTTCCTGTCGGCGAAATTCCTGCAGAAATATCAGCATTTGAATGACCCCGGCCGTTTCCCCACGATTGAAGTTCCCGTTCTGTCGGATATCCCCTTTATCGGGCCGATTATGTTTCAGCACAATATGTTTGTGTATGCTCTGTATATCTTTATCATTGCGCTGACGGTTGGCCTCTATTACACCCGTTGGGGATTGCGAACCCGCTCGGTAGGTGAGCATCCCAAAGCGGCAGACACCTTGGGGATCAATGTTTTTCGAACCCGTTATCTCTCAGTGATTTTGGGCGGTTGTATGGCTGGATTTGGTGGTGCTTACTTCACCCTGGGCTCTGTCGGCCGTTTTGACGAAGTAATGACTGCTGGACGCGGCTTCATTGGTCTGGCAGCGATGATCTTTGGCAACTGGAATCCGGCTGGCTCATTTGGGGCGGGATTGCTGTTTGGCTTCTTTGATGCCCTCTCGGCGAAGTTGGCCATCTTGAAAGTGCCCATCCCATCCGAGGTGATGTTGATGTTCCCCTATCTAGCGACGATGGTCGCTTTGGCTGGAGTCGTTGGTCGCGGACAGATGCCTGCCGCTGATGGCCAACCCTACGACAAAGAATAGAAATTAGAAAAATCTTGTAAATCATGTGCGCTCCACTTTCTAAAAGTGGGGCGCGTTTTTGATATCTCTTCATCCTGAGCGGAGAGCCTAGAGCGTTCTTCGACTTTGCTAGTGCTCCGCTCAGAATGCTCCAGGCTCAAAGTCGAAGGAGCAAGTTTGGGGCAAAAAAACTACAGCTATTTGAGTGGATAATGCCCAAACTCTTCTACGGCATCGACCATAGCGAGTACGTTTTCGGGTGGCACGTCATTCATAATGGTATGTACTGATGCCACCATAAAACCCCCGCCTGGCCCAAATATTTGTAATACGCGGCGCACTTCTTGACGCACATCTTCGGGTGTGCCATAGGGCAAGATGCGGTGCGTGTCGATGGCTCCACAGAAAACGATTTCTTTCCCGTAGGTTTTCTTTAGTCCTTCTAAATCAGACATTTTGCCAGCCGTGGTTTGGATGGGATTGAGAATATCGATACCAATTTCAATGAAGTCTGGGATCAAGGGAAACACATCACCATCAGTATGGAAGAATACCTTGGCTTTGGTGCGTTCTTTGATGAATTGTATGAAATCGGCATGAATGGGTTTGAGAATCTCACGATACATTTTGGGTGAGATCAATAGGCTGTCTTGCGTGCCCAGGTCGTCGCCAATTTTGATGATATCAACGTTGTCGCCTAACTCAGCCAGGAATGGCTCCATTAGGGATTTGCATACTTTAGTGATCTTCTTCAAAAGCGCTTCAGCGAATTCGGGATACATAGCCATGTTCAATAAAAATACATCCAGTCCCTGCATGGCATGGGCGCGCTCAAAAGGGAATAACAGCCAAGGCGTTGCAATGATGGCGTATTCATTTTGTTCGGCCAACCGACGGGCTTCTTTTTTGACGTGGGCAATTCGAGTGGGATCACTCATGTCGGGCCAACCTTCATACGCCTCGATCTGATCGATGGCGGTTGCTTCGGGCATAGGGTGAACCCCCGGATACCACACCCCAGGCTCGATCTCGCTCTGTCCGCTGCCCCACGAGTCGATGAAGTCTGCGCCTGGTTGGCGTTGGCGATTTCTTTCTAACACCGAGGCGGGTTCCAGATCCCTGACACCGCGTACATCGCTGTGCAAGCGCAGCATGGTGGCTTCATCAATTTCGGCAGTGCCTAATTCGGGCCATTGATAAATGTAATTGTCGGGGGCATCGATCCCAGCAATTTTCTTGATGCCCTGATAGGGTTTCATTTTAATCCCGGTGGCATTACTGACTCCTACCACAATCGGGACGCGGTCTGGTTCTTTATGATGGATTGCCGCTAATACGCGCTCGCGCGGTGTCATGGACATTTTTTGTGCTCCTCTTCTAGAAGCTAAACTTCTCCAAGAAGTTTAGCTTCTCTACATATCCAAATCTTCTACACTTAATCCTAAAGCCTTAAGCACCAACCAGAGAGGTCGGTCAGGCATCTCTGTGAAAATTTTTCGCGCCCTTTGGAAGGCCTCTTTTTTCTCGTTAGGGGCAAATATCCCAGGTTTTTTTAGTGAATTCAGGTAACTCTCTGCCCCTGCAGGTGTGCCATCGCTGCTATCGAGGGCTTTCTTAGTGTATTCGATTAGGAATTCTTTGAAGCGTGTTTGGTCCATATTTATGTCTCTTTCGTTTTTTGTTGTTATATCTTGCCTAGTAATTTTACTTCAGGCCAGATGAATGGTATTACGATTAGGCCTCCAACACCGATAATTCCAACACCGATTGCAGTGCCGATTATGGTTGAGAAATTAGCCATCGGAACGGTTCTGAGAAGGAAGAATACGATGGTGCCGCTGAACGCAGATACCAAACTGACGCGCAATAGTGGTTTGCCGATATCCAACCAGGCTGGGAATCTGCGACTTATCAACCATAAAAGCAAGATGGCTTCTCCGGTGAAAGCCAGCGTATTGGCAAGCCCAATGCCGGGTGCATCGAAAATGGGAGTGAGCAGCAACCCAAGCACGATAAATGCGATGGCTGTGGCACCCGAAGTCAATAGCGGTGTAATGGCTTTTTGTTGTGCATAGAATGCCCGCGCGGCGACTTCCAGGAGAGAGTGACCGACTAAGCCAGCCATGTAGGCGCGCACCGTCCAGACAACTAGTTCTGTTCCGGCTGCATCAAAGCCCAGTACACCTACTAAGGGACGCGCGCCAACGGAGAGCAGCACGGCGCTAGGTATGGTCAGTGCCAGGATTGTTCGCACGGTGACATTCAGTGATTCCTTGAAGGCATCATCTTCACCGCGGCTGATCTGCTCAGAGATTGTGGGCAGCAAGGCGGTGCCAATGGCTGTGCCGATCAGCGATTCGGGGACTTGCATGAAAAGCCAGCCGTAAACCAGAGCGGTGACTGACCCAGCCACCAATCCCGATGCCAGGTTGTCTTGGGCGATAAAAATGGCGTGAATGAAAAATACCGTGCCAATGCGGGGCAGCATCAGGCGGATGACTTGCTGCACATTTGGATTGCGCAAGTTGATTTTAGGAGTCCACCTGAATTTAAAGTGGACCAACCCAGGGATCTGGACTGCAAAAAAGAGAGCCGCTCCGAGGATAGTGCCATACACTAGGCCATGAACTCCCAACCCAAAGGCAGGTAATGTGACTCCCCCCAGGGTGATGCCCTTGTCCGGGACGAGGATCAACACACCAATCAGCGTTCCCACATCATACATACTGGGAGCCAGCGCTGGCAGCAAGAAATGTTGGTTGGCTTGCAACCCGGCAATTACCAAACCGCTCATGGAGAAGAGCATTGTAGCAATCAGATTTAGACGCATCAATTCAGCAACCAGCGCTTGTTGTGATTGATCGAAACCCGGCGCGATGCCCCAGCCCGCGCTGACGATTTGATTTGAAAATACAGCAATTACTATCGAAAACCCGGCGGTGACCAGGAAGAGCAGATTGCCGATTCGTGAGAAGAGATCCCAAGCCGCCTGCTTGCCGTCCTTTTGTAGTTGTTCACTGAGTACAGGGATCAGGGCCATGGCCAACGCGCCGCCCGAGATCAGTGCAAAGAGTAAATCGGGCAGGTTGTTGGCGGCGTTGAAGGCATCAAGTTCGCTAGAGAGGCCAAAGGTGCGGGCGATGATTACCTGGCGGATGAAGCCCAACACTTTTTCTAAGGCGAAGAATAGACCTACGATGATGGTAGATTTGGCAACATGTTTCATGATGGGCTAAGTATAGCATGTTGATCATCGGTTTTTCCAAAACGCGAATGGTATAATTTTCCGCATCTTTAGGACGAAAATATTAGGAGAATTTTATGTCAAAAGTTGCCATCGTTACAGATAGTACCGCTTATTTACCACCTGAAATTATCGAGAAATATCAAATTCATGTAGTGCCTTTGCAGTTGATCTGGGGAGACAAGACCTTCAAGGACGGCGTTGATATCCAACCCAGTGAATTTTACGCCCGTTTGCCAACTGCCAGTGTGATGCCGACCACTTCTCAACCCTCTGCGGCAGAATTTATAACCGTGTTTGAGGGTTTGATTGCCGATGGCAAGGAGATCCTGGCTATCTTGATTTCAAGTGGGCTTTCAGGGACGGTTGCTTCGGCTGTTCAGGCACAGAAGATGCTGCCAGAGGCAAAGATAGAAATCGTCGATTCGCTAACAGGCGCCATGGGACTGGGAATTCATGTTTTAGAGGCAGCGCGCGCGGCTGCAGATGGACAGAGCTTGAGCGCCTGCAAAGCCCTTGCTGAAGGCGCACAAAAGAAAAGCAGCATCATCTTTGCTGTCGACACGCTGGAGTTTCTGCATCGCGGTGGGCGGATTGGTGGGGCAAAACGTCTGGTGGGCACGATGCTCAATATCAAGCCGATTTTGGAAGTGCAGGACGGCAAGGTCGAAGCATTAGATTCGGTTCGCACAAGAAAGAAGGCGCATGCGCGCTTATTGGAATTGATCCAGGAGCGTTCTCAGGGGAAGGGGCTGCGTTATGCATCTGCAATGCACGCCAATGCACCTGAGGATGCGCAAAAACTGTTAGACCAGCTTGAGGAGCATATGGCTGTAGGTGAAACATTCAACGTAGAACTCAGCCCGGTTATTGGGGCGCATGTAGGTCCTGGTACGGTTGTGGTGGCCTATATGTTCGAGGCGTAATTTTTGTAAGCAGGTAATTAGAAGAGGTACCAGCATGGCAAGAAAAGAGTTAGGTCATATTGAATTGCAGTGGCAGTGCCCGAATTGTGATGGCATTAATCCAGGGCGTGAGAAAACCTGTGGTAGTTGTGGAGCGCCCCAACCTGATGATGTCGAGTTCAAACAGTTCACCAAGCAGGAATTGCTCAAAGACGAGAAACTCATCGAACGAGCGAAAGCAGGTGCGGATATTCATTGTGCCTATTGTGGTACCCGAAATTCTGCTACAGCGGAAACCTGTTCGCAGTGTGGATCTGATATTTCCGAAGGTACGCAACGGGAATCCGGTAGGGTAGTTGGCGCTTTCAAAACTGGGCCTGAAGATGAAGTGCCTTGTCCAGCATGTGAAGCCATGAACCCCGAGTCGGCGCGTATGTGCGCTGAGTGTGGGAGTCCGCTTATTCATCATGAAGATGAGATAGAGCACGCTATAGACGCGGCATATATAGGACCTGATGGGCAAACCAAACCCCGCCGAAAAATTCCAGTGATATTTATTGTTGTATTTGTGCTGATCTGTATCGGCGCTGTAGTGATCGCTGTTCTCTCGGGAAGGACCACGGATGTCAGCGGTGTGGTTCAGGACGCGCGTTGGGAGCGATCTGTTCCCATCGAGGCCTTTGGTGCTGTTGAGCATGATGATTGGCTGGATTCTGTGCCCAGTGACGCTGAAAATATGTCCTGCCAGCAAGAATACCGTTACACATCCAGCAGCCCGGTTGGGCATTATGAAGAGGTTTGTGGTACGCCTTACTCAGAAGATACTGGCAGTGGTTTTGCTGAGGTGGTTCAGGATTGTGAGTATCGAATTTACGAGGATTACTGCTCTTATACCGTCGAGGAGTGGTCTGTCGTCGATACGGCAGTGATGAGCGGCAGTAATTTTTCCCCAATATGGCCAGATCCAAGCCTGAGTGCAGACCAGCGCTTAGGTTCCACCGGAAAAGAAACCTATACAATTGTCTTTGCTGCTGGAAAAGAAACTTATTCCTATGAAACCAATAATTTGGATGAGTATCTGCAGTATCAGATTGGCAGCACCTGGAATTTGGGAGTAAATACATTTGGAAGTATTCTTGAGATCAGCCCCTAAGGTAAAAAGCTAAACTGAAGTGGGGTGGTGGTTGCACGAATGCCGAGGCTGGTGTAAAATCGCCCCCACAAATTTGCTCTCGTAGCTCAGTGGATAGAGCACTTGGTTGCGGACTAAGGGGTCGCGTGTTCGAGTCACGCCGAGAGCGCCAAAGGACGGCTAGGGCCGTCCTTTTTTGATTCGAGCGAATGGGCGATGGGGGAGTACTTAGGATAAAATTTCGTTAAGAGAAGATTAGAAATGCGACAATAATAGTCCATTTAGCTTGACAAATATCAACCCTCACTGTATTATACCGAAAGGTTAATTAACCAATTAGCTAAATAAGGAAAACCGTTATGACAAGGAGCGATGATGACAGACTAAGCCAGACCTTTGCCGCATTGGCAAACTCGACGCGCAGAGCGATTCTTGCCCGTTTGTCGGAAGGAGAAGCAACAGTTAACGAACTCGCAGAACCATTTGATATGAGTTTGCCAGCCATTTCTAAACACATCAAGGTTTTGGAACGAGCAGGGCTGATTATCCAGGGTCAAAAAGCGCAGTATCGCCCATGCACCCTCGACGTTACGCCCCTAAAAGAAATATCAATTTGGACTGAACAGTACCGCCGTATCTGGGAAGCACGTTTTGACCAAATGGATGACTATATCCATCAATTTATTGGTAAGGAGAAAGAGCATGAATGAAAACACAAAAACTAAAGAAGCAGTTGTAATTGAACGAACTTTCGATGCAGCCGTAGACTTGGTCTGGCAAATGTGGACGGACCCCGAACACTTCAAAAAGTGGTATGGCCCCACTGGCTTCAGCATACCTGTTGCCGAAATTGATCTAAGTGTAGGAGGCAAGCGCCTAGTTTGTATGGCCTCGCCAGACGGCAGCATGAAAATGTGGACCACGGGCGAACACTTAGAAATTGACGCTAGCCAACGGCTTGTTTACACAGAGAGCATGGCTGATGAAAATGGTAACGTACTTCCACCTTCAGCGATGGGTATGCCAGAGGGGTATCCAACGACGACTGAAGTCACCGTTGAATTGCAGGATTTAGGTGGACGCACAAAAATGGTCATGACCCATGCCGGTGTGCCCGCCGACTCGCCGGGTGCAAGCGGTTGGAACCAAGCCTTTGACAAGTTGACAGACTACATCGCCTCTGGCCAAGCGTAGACCAAGAATTAGTACTATCATTCTGAATAACACAACAATAGAGCAATCATGGGAATTGAAGCATGATTGCTCTATTTGTTCTTTGCTGCGGGATGTTTCCAAATGAATTCAATTATTATGCTCTGGGGAATGCTTCCAAAAGGTACATTTTCGATCCCGTTCTCGCCTGCCAGTCATCTCATGGATTTTTATTTCAACCGCCCCGCATTTAGCAGCGGAATCTAATGAGACATCATCAGCATTTGTATCAAAGCAGCAGTTGAAAGCGTTAAGCACATCTTGCCGTTCGTTGATATTTTCTATGATTCGAGCGGTGCCGTAACAGATCACACTGTCATTATCAAGGTGACATGGATATCCTTCATCATGCCGCTTTATTTCCCTGGATTGGCGTCCAACTGTAAAACAGACATTGGGGTTATTAGAATGAAGTGGTGGGGCGTGGCAGATGATGTGCTACCCTTTGTTT
>CAYQQX010000108.1:0-15501 GCA_964419495.1 uncultured Anaerolineales bacterium | reverse complement strand
TCAGTTAGTTAACTAAGTTTGGCTTACTTTCGGCGCCCCGCTAGGTGCCATTTCTATCAATCTTTTATCCGAAACGGCCTTCCACATAATCCTGTGTGCGCGCGTCTTTAGGATTGATAAATAAATTGTTCCCTTGAGCGTACTCAACTAATTCACCCTGCAGAAAGAATGCCGCGTAGTCTGCGGTGCGTGCAGCCTGCTGAACTGAGTGGGGCACAAGGATTATAGTGTACTCCACTTTGAGTTCTTGCAGCGATTCTTCAACCTTACCAGTAGATATAGGATCGAGACCCGAAGTGGGTTCGTCTAATAAGATAACCTCTGGCTCAAGAGCCAAAACCCTGGCCAAACATAGACGCTGCTGCTGCCCACCTGAAAGAGCGACTGCAGGATCCTCCAGACGGTCCCGAACTTCATCCCATAAGGCAGATTGCTGCAGGCTGCGTTCAACCGCTGCATCCAATTTATAACGATCTGTTTCTCCAGCAACTTCTAATCCGTATGTCAAATTCTCCTGGATGCTCATGGGCAGTACAACTGGGCGGGCGAATACCATGCCTACTCGTCTGCGCAGTGCGATCACATCTGTCTTGGGGTCAAGAATATCATCATCGTCTAGCAGTACGCTTCCCTCGATTTGAGCAACATCAGTGAGATCGTTCAAACGATTGAGCACTCTCAACAAACTGGATTTTCCGCCACCCGCGGGACCAAACAACACGGTGATCGCGTTTGATGGAATGTCAATGCTGATACCCCGTAAAGATTCATTGCCATCAGAGTAATGTAATGTAAGATCTTTGATCTTAATTTTAGGTTTTGATATCTTTTTCATGTTGAGCTTACCACTGACGGCGGGCACGTGCTCTGGAACGAATAGTTGTGGCAATGATGTTCATGCTAAGTACAAATGCTAACAAAACTAAGGCCGTTCCGTATTGAATTTTGATCGGCATCCCAGGGACTTGTGTGGAAATCACAAATAAATGGTAGGGTAAGGCCATAGTGGCATCCATTGGGGTGTTTGGCAATCTGGGAAGGAAAAATGCAGCCACTGTAAACAGAATTGGAGCCGTCTCTCCTGCGGCTCTTTCCAGACCTAATATTACGCCAGTTAGCATACCAGGCAGTGCTTGTGGCAGCACAATCCTGCGGATGGTTTGCCATTTAGTAGCGCCAACAGAGATGCTCACTGTACGGAATGACTGAGGAACAGCCCTAAGCGCTTCCTCGGTGGTACTGATGATAACCGGCAGCGTCATGATCGAAAGAGTCAGGGAGCCTGCCAAAATGCTGGTGCCAAAATTCAAGAAGAGTACGAATAAGCCCAACCCAAACAGACCATACACCACGGATGGTATCCCTGCCAGGTTGATAATCGCAATGCGGATCAATCGTGTCCAGCGGTTATCTGACGCATATTCTGAGAGATAAATAGCTGCCCCAATTCCCAAGGGCACTGCAAATACTGCCGTCCCCAAGGTCAGATACAAGGTGCCAACAATCGCCGGCCAAATCCCCCCAGCGCGCATCCCTTCGCGAGGGAAACCAACGATAAATTCCCCCGAAATTGCCGGTGAGCCCAAAATGATAATGTAGATGACTACGGCCAAAATGGGGATGACAGTCAACACGGTCATCAGTGTTAGAAAACTGAACCCAAGACGCTGAGTCAAATAACGAGATTGTGAGGAAGTTGAAGTAGCCATGATTATGAAAGAATGCGTTCCTGGCGTTTGCGCTGTCGGAATACCACTGCCGATGCTGTAACATTGACGATCAGAGAAATTAGAAATAAGACAATGCCGATGAAAAACAAGACATGGTAATGCACGCTGCCATTGGCGACTTCGCCCATTTCGGCGGCGATTGTCGCCGTCATCGTCCGTGCAGGAGCAAAGAGAGCGCCTAAACCCTTGGGCAAAACTGGGGCGTTACCTGTGACCATCATCACTGTCATTGTTTCGCCGATTGCGCGGCCAATACCTAGCATGATAGCGGTGAGTACCCCAGAGCGGGCGGCTGGTAATGTTACTCGCCAGATAGTCTGCCACTCGGTTGCGCCTAGGGCAAGAGAAGCGTCTCGATAAGATTTGGGTACTGCGTCTAAGGCATCCTCGGAGACAGACACAACCGTCGGGATGGCGATGCCACCCAAAAGGAGTGACCCAGCCAATGCTGTCAATCCAGTGGGTAGATCCAGTAGAACTCGCAAATATGGCGATAACACCAAAATTCCTAAAAATCCTAAAACCACCGAGGGCAGGCCACCCAGTATTTCGACTAAGGGTTTCAGTATTTCTCTCATCCAACGCGGAGCGATCTCAGAGATATAAATTGCTGCGCCAACCCCAAAAGGAACTGCGATGATGGTTGCTCCAATAGTGACGATCAGCGATCCTCCAATCAGCGGCAAGATTCCAAAATAATCTTCAATTGGATACCAACGGGTTGCAAATAAACTCTTGAATTCGACTTCACTCAGCGTTGGTAAGCCTTCCCGCATTAGGAAGAAAAAAATCAGGCCGACAAATACAATCGCTGAATAGCCTGAAATTTTGATAAGGCGGGTGATGATATATTCACGCCAGTTGAGAGCACTTTCCATTAGGGCCTCTATTGATTACGGATTGACGGGCACAAACCCAAGCTCAGTAACGATGGTCTGCGCCTCGGGAGATAATATCCATGCCAGATATTCTTCAATCACACCAGTTGGTTGACCGTTAGAATACATATAAAGGTCGCGGGCGATGGGGTATTCTCCGTTGTTTACACTGTCTGCAGATGGCAAGATGTAGCCTATTTCAGGATCAGCTGCAACAGCAATGACTTTCATTTCATGGGTGACATAACCAAGGCCGTCGTACCCGATGGCATTGGGATTTAGACGAATTTCAGCACCAATGCCTTCTGAAGAAGGCAGCAATAGCGTGTCAGTTGAAAAGAGCGTTTTATTTTCTTTTTCACCCAGGCGCAGAACCTCTTCCAGGAAGTAAACGTGAGTTCCAGAATTAGTTTCGCGTGAGAGGCGGACAATGGGGCGGTCTTCGCCCCCGACATCTTTCCAATTATTTATCTTCCCACTGTAAATGTCTGAGATCTGTTGGAGAGTTAGTTCATCGACAGGATTCTCCAAATTGACGATAACGGCGATAGCATCTCGGGCGATAATAAACTCAATGGGGTCACTCCCATTGGCTTGAGCAGATTCAATTTCCTCAGTTTTGATCTTTCGAGATGCGTTGGCGATATCTACGGTCCCGTTTATCAGTGCGGCGATGCCCGTTCCTGAACCCCCGCCTGTAACCGAGAGCCGTACTTCAGGACGAATTTCCTGATAGCGTTCAGCCCAGGCCAAGGCCAGATTGACGATCGTGTCAGACCCTTTATTTTCGATGGTTTCAGATAGAGAGGTGGGGGAACTTGTATCGCTCGATGCAGTGCTTGAACTGCACCCAGATACCAGAAATAGCAGCAAGATTATGGAGATCAAAGCTCGTTTCATCGATGTGGGATTATAGTCTCAAATAATGGATGTAACAAGTGGATGATGGATCTTTTTAGATTAAACGATAGAAATCCACTACGCAATGCTCCCTCCCTTGAGTATAATCATGCCCATGAATGACAACGCCCTCACTTTCAAGATTCGTGATTTAGATTTTTATTATGGCCCAAGCATAGCTTTGAGCAAGATTGACATGGACATTCGTCCACAGCATGTGACAGCTTTGATCGGTCCCTCAGGATGTGGTAAGTCTACTTTCGTACGGTGTTTGAATCGCATGAATGACACTATTCCTGGAACACGTGTTGAAGGTGAAATTTTATTAGAGGGGGAGGATATTTATGCCCCTGAGACTGACCTAGCTGAGCTGCGTCAAAGGGTAGGGATGGTTTTTCAAAAGCCAAATCCTTTTCCCCAATCTATTTACGATAATGTAGCTTTTGGGCCGCGCGTTTTGGGGATGACCAAAAATAAAACAGAGCTAGAAGAAATTGTCACTAAGAGTTTACAGCGCGCCGCTGTGTGGGATGATGTCAAAGACATGCTGCATGACGATGCCCTGGGACTATCCTTGGGACAACAGCAGCGTTTGTGTATCGCCCGCGTTCTGGCAGTGAAAGCAGAAGTTATATTAATGGATGAACCTTGCTCTGCCCTAGACCCCATTGCAACCGGCAAAATTGAAGAACTTATCCACGAACTCAAGGAACGCTATACGATTGTGATCGTGACCCATAACATGCAGCAAGCTGCAAGAGTATCAGATTATACGGGTTTATTTTGGTTAGGAGAGTTGATCGAGTTCAGCGCGACCAAGAGACTTTTTACCAACCCCAAACATGAACTCACCGAGGCCTATATTACCGGCCGTATGGGATAAATAGAAATCCACGAAGGACACTAAGCACACGAATGTTAAAGATTTCGTGCTCTTGGTGACCTTAGTGGAATTTTTATTGTTGTTTCGCATTAAGGATAGAGGGGATTTTTTCGGCGATGTCGTCTCGTACCTGACGGAAAACGGACAATATTTCATCATCCGTACCTTGTGCTTCAGCAGGATCGGGAAAGCTGTGGTGGATTTTCTTGCCAAGACCAAGCCAAACAGGACAATCTTCTGCAGCAGAGTCGCAAACAGTGACAACCAGGTCAAATTTCATTAACATAAACAGATCTGTATGCTTTGATTCGCCATGGTGGTGAATATCTATTTCTTCAAGCACAGTTAATGCTTTGGGATGGACATAGCCTGAAGGCCTAGTTCCCGCGCTGAATGCTTCCCACTGTGATCCAAATCTATCATTAACGATGGCTTCAGCCATTTGAGAGCGGCATGAGTTTCCTGTACAAAGGAAGAGAACTTTTTTTCTTAGAGATGCATTCATGATACTAATAACCCTTCTTGTTCATCGTCAGATATGTCAAGTTCTTTCATTTTACCTGTAGCGACATAAATTGTCCTTTCGCAAATGTTGGTCACACGGTCTGCCATGCGTTCTAAATTATGCGCAGCCCAAATGAGTAGATTGGCGCGATCAATGATGGAAGGGTCGGAGATCATATATGTGATCAACACACGATTGATCTGGTTGTATAATTCATCAACCTGGTCATCTTCTTCAGGTATGGTTCTAGCTTGTTCCACATCGACCTCCACGAAGGTGCCTAGAGCACGATGAAGCATTCCTGTGGCTAATTCTGCCATACGTGGAAGATCCGTGATGGGCTTTACTGGAGGTTGACAATCCATCTGAACGCAAATTCTGGCTTATTCCCTTGGCATAATCTCCCATACGTTCTAACTCAGTCGCAATTTCCAAAATCGATGCCAGGACGCGCAAATCTCGAGCCATAGGTTGTTGTGTGGCGATCAAGGCTAAACAGGATTTTTCAATTTTGAACCGTTTTTTGTTGATTTGTTTGTCAAAAGCATATACACGCTTGGCTGCTTCGCTATCTCTATCTTTGAGTGCTTTCACTGCATCCAAAGTAGCATTTTCAACCATGCTGCCAAGCATTAGAACTTGATCCAATAATTGGCCTAGTTTTTTATCCAGGCTTTCACGGGGAGCAATCGTTGTCATTTTATTCCTCTCGGCTTATCCAAAACGCCCGGTGATGTAATCTTCTGTTGTTTGTTTATTGGGATTGGTGAAGATCTTTTCAGTCTTGCCATATTCTTCAAGAACCCCCGCGCGGTTTTCACCCAGGTTGAAGAATGCTGTGATGTCCGAGACGCGCGCCGCCTGCTGCATGTTGTGCGTAACTACGATAATTGTGTAGTTCTTTGCCAACTCTCTCATCAACTCTTCGATCTTTAATGTTGCGATTGGGTCAAGCGCAGAAGCAGGCTCGTCCATTAGGATGATGTCAGGTTTGACTGCGATAGCTCGAGCGATGCACAAGCGTTGCTGCTGCCCGCCTGATAAGGAGAGTCCATTTTGATCTAATTTATCTTTGACCTCATCCCAAAGAGCTGCGTTACGCAGGGACCGCTCCACCAAGTCATCCATATTGCCGGTGTAGCCGTTGATGCGTGCTCCCCAGGAAACGTTGTCATAGATACTTTTGGGAAAGGGGTTGGGTTTTTGGAAGACCATGCCAATGCGGCGACGGACTTCTACTGGATCGACATCTGTGTCGTAGATATTCTTTCCATGATATAAAACTTCACCCTTAGCCCAGGCGCTGGGAACTAACTCGTTCATGCGGTTGAAGGCCCGCAGCATGGTGCTTTTTCCACAGCCGGAGGGTCCAATGATGGCAGTGATTTTATTTTGTTCGATTTCGAGATTGACATTTTTGACAGCTCGAAAATCTCCATAATAAATATGTAGATCTCTAGCTTCGATGGCGTATCTGTTAGTTGAAGTTTTCTTTGCCATAAGTTCCTTTACGTTCCGGTATTAGTTCTTGTCTATCTGTACATTACAATCTCACCACGGAGACACGGAGAGCACTGAGATAGATAAGTTGAGTTGCAAAATTAAATACATATTTTTGATGTACAAGTTGATTAATCTCTCTCAAAATTATCGCTCTGCGAACTCTGTGTCTCTGTGGTTCAAATTTCATTTCTTTCAATTATCAAATACTATGTTCTTGTGCTGTATTTATTCCGTAATAAGATCGCAATCGCGTTCATTGAGAGCAATAGTGCTAACAATACCAAAATCGCAGCTGCGGCGATATTGCGAAATTCATCCTGCGGGCGAGCGGTCCATTGGTAGATCTGGATGGGCAGTGTCGTAAATTTGGAGAAAGGCCCATCAGGATCGAAAGTGATAAAGGTAGACGCACCTACAACGACCAATGGGGCGGTCTCACCAATGGCGCGCGAAATTGCCAGAATTGTCCCGGTCAGAATGCCCGAAATGGCGTTGGGAAAAACATGATGCCAGACAGTCTGCCAACGGGTTGCACCCATACCATAGCTGGCTTGTCGGAGTGAGTTCGGTACGGCTTTGATGGCCTCTTGAGCGTTGATGATGATCAGTGGCAGGATCAGCAACCCCAAAGTCATTCCGGCCGAGATTATCGTGCGTCCATTGGCTGTGGTGGGATCTACTAATCCAAAGGCCGCGCCGCTGGTGAATCTTTCTAATGCCCGAACAAATATCGCCAAACCTAAGATTCCGTAGATGATTGATGGTACACCAGCCAGGTTGTTGATATTGGTCTGAATCAGTCGGTTTACGGGAGTGTCCGTGGCGTATTCCTCCAGGTAAATCGCCGCACCAACCCCTAAGGGAAAGGCGAATAAAATCGTAATTGCGATCGTCCACAGTGAACCTAAAATGGCCGTACGTACACCAGCTCGTTCAGGCTCAGGAGATTGGGGATTGGCCAAAAATTCAGCACTAAGCCAGGATTTGAATTCTAGTTGTGCGTTGGGATATTTTTCTGCAGCATGTGTAAAGATTTGATCTTTATTGAAAATGGAATCACTCAACGACCAGGTATCCACCACAGTGGGGTTGATCACGCGCTCAACAACGATTTGGTAAATCTCTTCGCGAGTTCGTTCCTCCCAAGGCATTTCGCTCTCTAATCGTCGGAATAGGCCTTTAGATGTGTTTTGCTCCAAAATCCAAACCAGATCTATCTGATGAAGCTGCTCTATGGGAATTCCGTTGATGGCCAAATCTTCGGGGTTGATCTCATTTTCGATAGCAATATAACCAAAGGCAGAATTGGTGATGTTCAGCAGCAAAACGATAAGTGCGATGATACCGATAAATGTTGATGCTCGAAAAACTACTCTCCAAATACGCCCCCATCGGTGCCGACCACCCAAATTGGCCTGAAAATCATCCCCTTCTCCCACGTTCGCCTGGGAACCGCTTTCTTCGAATTTATTTTGGTTCATTCGTACACCTCTCGGAAGCGGCGTACAACCTGCTGACTGATAACGTTTAAGGATAAAGTGATAAAGAATAAGAACAAACCAATCGCGAAGATGCTGTTATAGTCAATCGAATCGTAGCTCAAGTCGCCTCCGCTGATGCGCACAATGTGCCCGGTCATGGTTTCTGCGGGTCTAAAGGGATTGAAGGTGAAATTCGGCCCTGCGCCAGCGGCGACAGCCACAATCATGGTTTCGCCAATAGCTCGGGAGATCGAGACGATAAAGGCTGCCACAATGCCGGAGACGGCCGCGGGAAGCACAACTTTGATGGCAGTTTCAAGCTTGGTAGCGCCTAAACCATAGGATGCCTCTCTCAAGGCGCGTGGTACCGCGCTGAGGGCATCTTCACTCATCGAGCTGACCATGGGGATGATCAGGATCCCGATTACGATACCCGCGGCGGCGGTGTTGTAAATTTCGACAATATCCCGACCAAGGATCGTGCGCAGCAAGGGTGTCATAAAGGTCAGGGCAAAATACCCGTATACAACCGTTGGAATGCCGCCCAAGATTTCAAGGATGGGCTTGAGGATACTGCGCGCTTTTCTTGAGGCATACTCACTCAAATAGATGGCAATGCTGAGACCCAAAGGTAGGGCAACAATCATGGCGATCGAGGATGTCATCAGCGTGGCATTGAGAAGTGGCCAGATTCCAAAATCGCCAATTTGGGGACTCCATTTGAAGGTTGTAAAAAACTCAATCAATGAGACTTGACCAAAGAAGTTCATTGCTTCTTTGCCTAACTCATAGACAATGCCGACTGTTGTGAGAATTGAGATCGCACCAGCTAGAAATAATGATGCTTGGATGATATTTTCTCCAATGCGAGGTCGTTTGCGCAGATCAAAAGGACGATCAAAATCATCTTGGACGACTTTACTTTGAGTTGGTGATGAAATGATGTCTGTTTGTTGGGTCATCTGCCAATCCTTTCATGATGGTTGAATATAGTATTGTGCTTTACAACAGTCAGCCCTACCCCCACGGTATTGAGGGTAGGGACGACTTGATGATATTCAATTGTTGCTCGTTCGGTTTACACCGGACTAGCGTTCTTATTTCATGGCATCAAGCCAATTTTGCATGGATGTCTCTAAGGCATCAGTGCTGGCAGGGAAATATCCGACTTCGATAATCTCTTCATTGACATATGTCAGGAAGAAGTTGATGTAAGCGGCAACCTGAGCCTTCTCTTGCATGATCGCAGCATCCGAGTAGATATAGAGAGGGCGAGCCAAAGGATATGAGTTGTTATCCACGTTCGCAGCAATGGGCTCAACACCTTCTATGGAGAGCACCTTGAGAGTGTCTTCATTTTCAGCGTAATAAGCGTAGCCAAAGAAACCGATGGCATAGGGGCTGCCCAGGATGCCCGTTACAAGCACGTTGTCATCCTCGGAGAGGTTGAGTTCGGAAGCGTTCAGAATGGGCTCCTCATCTTTATCGAATACCTCTTCGACGAAGTAATCAAAGGTGCCAGAGTCAGTGCCGGGTATGTAGCGCACGATGGGTTCGGCAGGCCATTCGGCGTTGACATCTGCCCAGGTCTCAGCAATGGAGAAAATCAGGGCCAATTCATCTAAAGTGACATCCCCAAGGAAGTCATTTTCCTGGCTGACGGTCACGGCCAGGGCATCGGTACCAACGCGGAACTCGATGGGGGTGCGGCCGATGGCGGCGCAGGATTCAACTTCGCTGTCCTTGATGGGGCGGGAAGCGTTGGAGACATCGGTCTCACCGGTCTCACAGAAGCGCTCGAAACCGCCACCGGAGCCGATAGAGTCGATGGTGATCTGACCAGCAAAACCTTCGTCTTGGAAGCGAGCGGCCATAACTTCAGCCAGAGGGAAGACGGTGGAACTGCCAGCAGAGACCACATTACCGGAAACAGCTAATGGATCAACAGCAGGAAGCATCTTGCCTTCTTGTACACCTTCAATTACTTCTTCTGCATTGGTTTGTGGGGCAGCGACAGACTCTGTCTGCGGCTCGGCGACAGTTTCCTGTCCACCACAAGCGGTGAGCAGGATGGCTATCAGGATAAACAAGGATAGCACTTTGTAAATTGGGCGTTGCATATTCACAATCTCCTTATTGTTTTTCTTGTGAGTAATCATATGGGAGAGTTTAGCAGCCCATGGTTAACAGTTTACGAAAAATTGTTTAATGGATTGTCAAGGGTATGTTAACAAGCTGTTAACAATAAAAAATCTCCCACGTATGTTATTCATGGGGGATAACGGATACAAAAAATTATCACCAGCCGCGAGATTTTGCCTCAGCTTGTGGTGTTCGAAAGGCTTCTTTATCAGCCCCCTTGCCGTCAAAAGTGCGCAACCCTAAGGTGTGCAAGAATTCCCCAAAAGCATGGTCTGAAAAACCATAGTATGCTTCAAATTCGGTAACACTCTCTTTAGGTAGATCAGTCAGCCAGGTGAATGAGATCAGCTTGATCTGATCAGCGTGCTCATCCCAGGCATTGAAGATGTGTAGGATAAATTCAGCCTGCTTGGTTTCTGAGCTGCCGTTGACTTCGCTGGAGGGATACCCGGCTTCAGCCAGGAAGATCGGACGCCCTTCGTAGGTGGTTGCTAGCATTCTGAGATCACCTTGTACTTGAACAGGATCCTGCACCTGAAAGCCCTCATCGAGAGGGTAGTATGTGACCATGATGACATCACTGAACTCATTGAGTGCTTGGACCTGCTCCTTGGCGTATCCCACAGCTCCAGGGAATATGGCTTTCGACCCGACCAACAATCCCAGTTGCAGCGAGAGACCATGCTCTGCGGTTTCATTGAAGAATGTTGTATACTGTCGCCAAAGATCAGGGTCAGCACCAAAGGTGGCATCGATCTCATTGCCGATGGACAGAGATGTCAGCTGCATGTCAGGGGTATGTATTTCATTGCTCAAGTTCAGGTTGGTTCACCCTTTTACGCGGGAACCAGCCTCCGATGAGTGCTCCCAGACCAAGCAGCAGGACAAAAGGCAAGAATCCAAACCAACCCACAAAGGGTGCCAGACAGGCTAATATCAGTACGCCACTTCCATACATTTTCTGTTTGAGAGGGTCAATTTCTGGGAATAGGCGCTCACCGACAAGGTGAGTTATCGCGCTGAGACCGAGAATCAGGCCAACTGCTAAAACCAGAGCAATCAGCATGGCAGGAATGGATAAGAACCATAACCCAAAATTCTCGCTGAGACTCAAAAGTGCAACACAAATTGCGCCGAAGAATAAGAAATTAACCAAACCGAGTAAGAATGAGCGCCCGGTCATCTGCTCGGCGACTTCTTGGATATGTCCTAGTTTCCGTGAAAAGAAAACGTCCATGAGCAGGAAGAAAGCAATCAATGAGATGGCTCCAACTATTACGATTAATACAAGACTAAAGGTTTCCATGACTAATTTTCTCCTTATTTATTTCGAATGTTGTCCCAGGTTTCCAGGGCTGGTTTGGATGTAAGTTTGGTTTCTTCCTCACAAGCCTGGGTAACAAGAACAAGTGCAATTAAGGGGATTAGAAATTATTTCATTGTTCAAGTTGAGTGAGGCGTGGGCGCAGTAAGATTGAATTGCCAACGATCCAGGTCAGAGTGGCCAATAACAAAAGCCAGAGAATGGATTGCGTAGGGATACCCAATATGGGAGAAAAATCAAACTCAAAAAGATTTCTGGAATTTTCTAGCAGGGAATTCCACACCTGGAGCCAGGCGCTTATGTTTGTAGAAAAAGTTGTCAGAACATCCCTGCCCATTTCTCGAAAGGGAATTTCAATTGATGAATTTAGGAGCGAAGGGGCAGTGAGAGCCATGAGACCCAAAGCCAGGATTCCCTGGATGCCCAGTAGCCACCACCAAATCGGGGAAAGAGATTTTCCTTTCTTTAGGGCTGACAAAACCTCAGGTGCCAGGTCGCGTTCGAGGGTCTGATCCGGTATTCCTTCAATTGCCGTAAAGATGGCTGTATGTTTTTCTAAACGTTCGATACATATTTGGCAGTTATCCAGATGAGCTTCGAATTCTGCACGCTTTTTTTGTGTGAGCGCTTGGTCGAGATATTCGAAAATCTGTTCATCATCGATATGTTGTGAGGGCGAATTAGGCAAATTCATGGGTATTCTCTTCTAAAATCTTGGCTAACAATTTTCGGGCCCGGAATAAGTGGCTCTTGGCGGTGTTGAGCCTCAGTCCTAATGTTGCCGCAATTTCTTGATAATTCATGTCCTGGTAATGTCGCAATTCGATCACAGCCCGATAATGCGCAGGTAGCTTGAGTAATGCATTTCTGATGGTTTCTTTTTGTTCCAGGATCTCATGGGTAATTTCAGGGTTTGTGGATTTTGGAGGTGCGCTGATGGTTAACTCGTCATCTAAAGGTTGCAAGTGTGGTTGATTGAGTTTGAAAAAATTCAGACAAAGATTTGTGGCAATGCGCCTGATCCAAGGCCCGAAAGGTCTCTCAAGATCGAAAGTGCTCAAGCGTTGGTATGCCCGAATAAAAGTATCTTGCGCCAAATCTTCGGCTTGTTGATATTCGCCCAACATGCGATAGCAAACATTGAACACGGCGTGTTGGTGTTGCTGAACCAGCATTCCATAGGCTTGTGTGTCTCCACGCAAACTACGTTGGACAAGTTGGCGATCGCTTTCGTTGGGCATATCTATAATGTATACAAAGATTTACGTAATAAAGTTGCGGGGAAATAATAAAAGCTCCAAGTTGATAAATCTTGGAGCTTTTATTGTGCAGTTGGTTATTATCTTAGGGAGCAGAATGTCCCATCACGGTTGAGTTGTGCAGTGAAAATGCTTCTTGGGCTCGCCGAATGATCTCAGTTCCGATGTCACCGCCGGCCCCTCTTGAGAGTAGTTGATCTCGAGAAAGCGGATTTACAAAACTAAGTTGTGGGGAAGATAGAAACTCGCCAGGCGCAAGCATTTGGCGCATGATCTGGAAGAATTCGGAAATACGTTGCTTATCGCGGCGCTCTTTGCGGAAGCGAGTGAAAGTATGATGCACGTATTGGGGCAGCAGAATTCCACTGATCATCGTGATCTGTAATTTTGTTTGCGGAACTCGGCGTAAGAACAATTCCAAACTCCCAGACCATTTTTCAATTTCTTTCTCCGAACCAGGCATGCAAGCCGGATCGGGGTCAATTCCGCCGCTGGCAAAGAGCAGCAAGGAACCGCCATTTTTGAGATGGCGTAACGCTTGACGAATCACGCCCATGCGAATGTGGGGGTCTGGGGGGGCATACAAAAAGTGATTTTCTGTGGAAGGTACTTCTTTGATAAAGGGTAAGGGAATGTTGACCACAATTTTGATATCACTGCGCGGCAAATTGGCGGCGATGACCAGGGCATCGTATGCACCTGGGTGATTGGCAGCAACGATCAAGGGGCCATCCTTGGGTATCAAATCCGCTCCGAAAACTTCTGTTTCCCTGACAAAATTAGGTAAGATCCAGCGTGAGGCTTCTTTGAAGTTCTGGTTTTCAACAATTTGGTCAAAACCAGCGGCAATTTTGGCGAAGCGGTTGATTGGATTCCATACCAGGGGGGAGAACGTCTTTGAAATCCTTCCTTGGGGGGTAAATCCGATGGCTTTGAAAAATTCACCGCAAAGGATGCGGGTAATGGCATTTACGGTGGTTTCATTGAGATTCATTGTCTGATGCCTAATTCATAAAATTGAATAGATTGTTGTTAAATTTGCCACATTATACGATAAAGATAGCTTGGGTCTCTAGGAATCGCCGTGGCAAGGGTCCACATTTGGGGGTAGGGGGCGTGCGGAGCCCCCCTACCCCCAAATGTGAGGTCTCACACGGGAATTCCCATAGAACCGATAGCTTGGAGATCATCATGAAGCAAACAATGTGTTAAACTTTGTGTTGGTTCGTACGAAATCAAGGGGTATTATTTCAGATTACTTTGGATTGTTTGGAGGATATCATGGATGCTAAAGCTGGTGCACAAATCAGTCTGAAAGCTTTCGTTCAATCAGTGATCATTTTATTTGCCATCATGATGGTAGCGGGCATCTTGACTCTTGTCGTTCCAGCGGGAAATTACAGCCGCACGCTGCTCGATGGGCGTGAGATGATCGAGCCCGAATCGTTCGCGTTCATCGACCGGCCAGATTACCCGATTTGGCGCTGGTTCACCGCTCCCGTGGAAGTGCTGTGGGGGCCAGAGGGATTGATCGTTATCGTGATCATTGTGTTCATCCTGATGGTGGGTGGTGCATTTGCCGTATTAGATCAGGTCGGGATACTCAAAGCTGGCATTGGCAGGATTGTTCAGGCCTTTGGGGGTAAAAAGTATGTACTGCTGTTGGTGATCTCCTTGTTTTTCATGGCTTTGGGGTCTTTCTTGGGCATCCTAGAAGAAATTGTGCCTTTAGTGCCCCTGATGATTGCACTATCTTATTATTTGGGCTGGGATGCGCTGGTTGGTTTGGGAATGAGTGTTTTAGCCACTAACATGGGTTTCTCGGCGGCAATTACTAATCCTTTTACCATTGGTATTGCCCAAAAGATCGCTGGGTTACCACTCTTTTCAGGAGCCTGGTTTCGCATCCCCATTTTTATCGTAATCTACGCTGTTTTCTCAATTTTCTTAGTGCGCTATGCCAAGCGTGTTGAGCGAGAACCTGAAGACTCTCTGGTCTTTGAGGAGGACAAAGAAGGTCGTGCCAAATATGACAATCTCGATTTAGATGCCATAGCCGCCGCCAGTCCAAAGTTAGGACGTGCAGTGGCCTGGTTTTCAGTCTTTTTGGTTTTGATACTTCTCGTGTTGATCGGTGGGCCTTTCATACCCGCGATTTTAGATTATGGGCTGCCGATTGTGGGGATTCTGTTCCTGAGCGGTGGAGTCGGAGCGGGGCTGCTCAGTGGTGTAGAAAAGAAGCATGTTTTCAAAGCCCTCTGGGAAGGAATGTCTGGTATTGCCCCAGGGATAATCTTGATCCTGATGGCGGTGAGTATCAAGCATATTGTCGTCCAGGGCGGCATCATGGATACGATCCTCAACAGCGCGGCGAAATCTTTTTCCATGGCCAGCCCGATGTTCTCGGCCGTAATCATTTACTTCCTGGCCTTGTTGATTGAATTCTTCGTCGCTTCAGGTTCGGCAAAAGCATTCTTGATGATGCCCATCTTGCTGCCTCTGGCTGATTTGGTGGGGGTGACACGCCAGGTAACAGTAACAGCCTACTGCTTTGGGGATGGGTTTTCCAACCTGGTTTATCCGACGAACCCCTTGTTGTTGATTGTCTTAGGTCTTGCCGTGGTACCTTACCCCAAATGGCTAAAATGGACACTGCCTTTATGGTTCTGGGTGGTAGTCATTACTATAATTTTCTTGGGGATTGGTGTCGCTATTGGTTATGGACCATTCTGAGCGAGCAGGCGGAGTCCTATTCGCCGCATCGCCACACCGATGCAAGGGCATCGGAGAATAGTAACCGAAGATGAACACAGATGTCTCTACTGTAAAAAGCCACCAAGAGAGTTTCCCGCCGGAATATATGGGGGCTGTCTAAAAAGGTTAGAGACAGCCCTCC
>CAYQQX010000107.1:0-15512 GCA_964419495.1 uncultured Anaerolineales bacterium | reverse complement strand
GCCCCCGACCCCCTATTTCCAGGGAGATTCTCTTTAGCTTGCGTAACATCAATAAGTTAATTCAAGTTGCCACCCAACGTTGTAAAATCCTGAGCGGAGACACCATTAACCAGCCTTCGACTGCCCTTCACTCGACGATTAGTGAGCGCGCGACTCATTTAATATAAGAAATGTAGTAGAATGCTCCCATCGCCAAGGGAGCTAACTGTGAGAATAACCGCTCTCAAAATTAGTGCTGTCAACATTCCCACGCTGAAGAGTTATCATATCGCGGTAATGGGGACGATCACCAGCACACAATCCATTATTTTAGAAATCTATACGGACGAGGGGTTAGTTGGGGTTGGAGAAACTGACCCAGCCTTGATGTTCACCGGGGAGAGTCAGCAAACGGTGATGACGATGCTCAAGCATCACTTGGGACCAGCTGTTTTAGGCATGGATCCATTAGCAATCGAGGCCATCCATACCCGGATGAACGCTGTTTGTGTGGGCAATCCCTTTGCCAAAGCGGCTATTGACCTGGCCTGTCACGACCTGATGGGAAAGGCGATGGGAGTGCCAGTCTACCAACTTCTGGGTGGATTGGTGCGCGAGCGCATTCCGGTTATGTGGTCCTTGGGCAGCGAGCCACCCGAAGTCAACGCCCGTGAAGCCGCGGCCAAGGTTGAAGAAGGCTATGGCACTATCGGGCTGAAATTGGGTATCCTACCACCGGAGCAGGATATTGCTCGAGTGGCAGCAGTCCGCAACGAGGTTGGAACTGATGTCCATATCCGCTGCGACGCCAACCAGGGCTGGAGTGTAGGGACGGCCATCAATACCATCAACCATCTCGAAGAATATAACGTCGCCATGGTCGAGCAGCCCGTGCCGCGCCACGATCTGGACGGTATGGCCGAGATCGTTCGTTCCGTCAATATCCCCATTGGGGTTGATGAGAGCCTCTCCAGTACGCAAGATGCAATGCGCATTATCAAGAAGCGAGCAGCCGATTTCTTTAGTATCAAAACCACCAAACAAGGAGGTTTGCTCAACGCCAAAAAGATCGCAGTCCTGGTACAGGCTTCAGGGGGGACGATGTTCATCAATTCGATGATCGAGATGGGCGTCAGTGTAATGTCTGGGTTGAATTTTGCTGCCTCGACTCCCGGTTTGTTTGAGATCGGCCACGCACTGACCTCGGTACGGCGCCTAAGGGATGATATTCTCAAAGAACCGGTCATCTACGATGGCACACAGATCGTTGTTCCGCAAGACCGCGTTGGTTTGGGCGTAGAGTTAGATGAAAAGAAGATGTCGCAATATAAGGTTGGTGAATATTGGTTGAAAAGTGATTAGGAGTGAGTTATGGAGAAAAAAGCATATGGTGAGATCAAAAGAGTAGCCGTATTGAGCGCCGGCAATGGCGGAATTACCTTTGCGGCGCATTTTTTGGAAAAGGGGGATGTTGAGTGGCTTTCGCTTTATAACCGCAGTTCCTATCGCCTGGACCCTATACGCGAAAATGGAAATCGCATCTTTGCTCGAGGCGAGATTGGTGGTGAGGCAGGACGCGAATTTCCTTTGGCCATGGTCACAAATGACCCTGTAGCGGCCATTCAAGATGTTGATCTGATTATTATGGCTGGCACTCAACCCGCTATTGACCACCTCGGGCTTGCTATTGCCGGGCATATCCAATCTAACCAAATCATTATGATTGGCTCAGGAACTTTGGGCTCGACTTGGGAGATGCAAGCTTCTATGCGCGCCGGAGGCTGTGCTGAATTGCCTATTGTGGGCGAATTCAATATCTTGCCTTACGCTACAAAATTAGATAATGGTATTCAAGGTAAAGTATGGGTGCGCGGGGTCAAGGGTGCTCTGGACGTGGCATTTTCGCCACCTGATAAACTACCCCAAGAATTCAAGCGCTGGCTATATAAGGTATATCCACATTTAAATTTGTTTCCAAATGTGCTTTACACGGGTCTTTCTGGTGCTAACATGGTTGTGCATCCTGTGGTAGTATTGCGCAATTTAGATAAAGTGCGAGCCAGGAAAGCTTGGGCGCTGTATGCTGAAGGTGTCACCCCTGAAGTGGGTGAGTTAATGGAGCTTGTTGACCAGGAGCGTTTGGCAATTGCCAAAGCCTGCAATGTGGAAATGATGCCCCTATATAAATTCTTGACAAGAGCCTACCCGCCTTTCGAAGGTAAAGAAGTGACCAATCTCTATGAATGGTTCCACTCACGCATGCGCTCTAAGAGTGGACAAATCCATCTCGAAGCGGTACCAGGCCCAACGACCACCCACGTTCGGCTGATCGAGGAAGATATCCCTTACGGCATGGTCCCCCTGGAAGGATTGGCAAAACTGGTGGGTGTACCTTGCCCCGTCGTTTCAATGTTTATCGATGAAGCTTGTGATATCTTGGATGAAGATTTCCGCCTCTCTGGGCGAACTGTCAAAAAAATGGAAAATGAAATAAAAACATCTCTAAGAAACACTGGAGTACACGTTGATGCCTGATAAGCCAGTCTTTGCGGTGATCGGCGCGGGAAATGGAGGCTATTGCACCACGGCTGATCTGACTTTACGGGGATACGAAGTTCGACTTTATGAAAGCCCTGAATTTTCGGACAATATCGAGCCTGTGCTAAAAAAGGGGGGTATCTCCCTGAGGGGTGTTGCTGGAGAAGGCTTTGCCAAGCCAACATTAGTAACAACAGATATCGAAGCAGCACTGAAAGGCGCCGACATCATCTTTGTTATCACCACTGCCCAAGGACACAAGCCGATTGCCCAAGCCTGCGCGCCATTTTTAGGAAAAGGCCAAACCGTTGTGTTGATCCCCGGTTGTGTGTGTGGAGCTTTGGAGTTTCGCCAGGAACTGCTCAAACACGATGGCTCTGAAGACGTTGTGCTGGCTGAAACCACATCTTTGATGTATGCCGTAAAGAAAGAGAATGGTAATGGGGTTTGGGCTCGAGGATATAAGAATCATCTGCCCCTGGCAGCTCTGCCCGTTCATCACACACAATCAGTAATTGACCTGCTTGCACCAATTTTCCCGGCGTTCACCCCGGTGAGGAACGTTTTGGAAACCAGCTTCAATAACCTTAATCATGTAGTTCATCCGCCAGGCGTTTTGATGAACTTGGGATTTACAGAAAATAGAGATCAGAAAACGTGGCATTTCTATCCCGATGGCTACACACCTGGGACAGGGAGAATTGGCGATCGACTCGACGAAGAGCGCATCGCCGTTGCCGATGCCTATGGCATATCGGCGCCATCCATACTTGAAGAATTAGATAAATACTATGGGCATCAGGGTATGTCTGGCAATAACCTGCATGAGATGTTTAGAGATTCTCCAATCCATGGGCACGCCAAAGGGCCTCACTCCACTAACAGTCGCCTCCTGACCGAAGATGTGCCCTACGGACTGGTACCACTAGCTTCCTTCGGAAAATTGGCTGGCGTACCCACACCCACAATGGATGCCATCATCACGCTGGCGAGTGTAGTAAATCAGACCGATTACCGCGCAGCAGGACGTACCATCGAATCCTTGGGCTTGGATGGCTTTTCAGTTCAAGAAATATTGGATTTTGTCGGTGATGGGGTGATAGTTGTGTGAGTACTTTTTAGAAGACCGAAAAAGAAAAAACCTCGCCCCCACCCGTTCGGCTGAGCTCACGACGAAGCCCTGACCCTCGCGAAGCATGCCCTAGGGGTACTCCCCCGACAATCGGGTGAGGAGAAAAGTGAAATGAAGTATATGCCAAAACAATTATTATGGGCGAATCGTGAAGCTAAATTTTCCCAGCGATATTTTCTAACCGCTCCTGATCTGAGATCATGAACTCAGTGCGGTTGATCTGTATAGCCCCTTGATCGGCAAATTTGTATAACTGTCGGCAGACCATTTCACGGGTGGTGCCGATGCGCGCTGCCATCTCTTCGAGGGTCATATCGCGGGCAACATAATCTCCCACTGCATCATCGAAGTGTTCTAATAAAAGGCGTGCCAACCGTCCGGTCACTGGCTGGAAGGCGAATTCATCGAGGATATCGCTGGCGTACTGCATGCGCTGCACCATCAGGCGCGTTAATTCCCAGGACATCTGGCCGTTTTCCAACAAGAGGGGCTTGATATGGTCAATCGGCCACATTGAGATGCGGCAGTTTTCCTTGGCGACTAAGGCCACGGGCATGGGTGCTTCTTCCAAGAAAAAACTCAACCCCCAAAAAACTTCCCCTTCGCCTAACTCAACCACGATCAAACTGCGCTCGGATGATTCTTTGAGTGGTGTGACACAACCTTCTTCAACTACGAATATATATGGCCAGACATCGCCCAGATGGGAAATCCATTCACCCTTCTGGTAATTTCGCGTAATAGCTGATTGAACAAGCCTTTCTTTATTCTGGCTGCTTAGGCTGGCAAAGATAGGGTTTTGGGCTAATAATTCGAGAAGCTGCATAATTCCTCTTAGGGGGGTGTTTGAATATGAATTGTACAACAATCTATCTGGTTCAGATAGATTGCGCCTCTGATTTGCGTTAACGCAAAGACTCAAAACAATACTTGTATTATATTTCACACAATGACATCATTGTCTCAATGAGTAAAGGAGAAAACTCATGGAACGGAACAGCAAACTTGGCGGATTTGTCTCTCTAATCGCCGGCCTGATGGGCATCATAGGTCACTTTGTCATCTTCCTGAACTGGTATTTCAAAGGTATGGCTGCCGAAGCTGCCGAACCGGGCTGCGAAATCCTGCTCAAATGGATCAACCCCGCCATGTCTGATATGGGTATATTGGGCGGTGTGATTTTCTTGGTCAGCGCATACGGGTTCTTCAATAAGAAGAGTTGGGCTTTCCTTTTATCTGTAATTGGCATTGTTCTTTCGCTGCAGGGCGCCTGGTTCATCAATGTGCCATATATGGCTGCGGGTTTACCCCCAGTGTATTTCACCCTCTTCTGGCCTTTCTTGATCGTTTATTTCCTGATTATGGTACCGGTGGGAAAACTGACCTGGGGACGCACCATGTTTGGCTTCCTGGCCGGTATGGCCTGGGTTTTCTGCCTGATGAACGGTATCGCCAGCCTGAGTCGCATCATCACCATTGGCGCGCCATTCTTCGCGCTGGTTCAGCGCCTGCATTGGGTTGCTATGATAGGTTGGGGTGTGGCGACGGTCTCGATTTTGATAAAACCCAAAGAGTGGACCTATGTTGTGGGGATCACAGCCAGCACCCTCGAATTAGTGGTAGGTATTCCTTTGGCCGTAGTGACTGCGCAAGAATTGGGGCGCTTTTCGCTCTTCTCCCTGGCGCCGATATGCTGCTTGATCCTGCTGGTGCTGATGCTCTGGCCTGGGATATGGGAAAAAGTTACTGCCTAACAATCTGCGTAGATTGCCCCATCTACAAACGCTATTCCGACCCGCTTTTTCAACCATCAGCGGGTCGGTTTGTATAATCATGCTGATAAATGTGACTAAAATCACAGACTGAGGTTATAGAATATGCAACAATATTATTGGCGGGGTGCGTTTTAGTTTTCCCCGCGTGAAGAATCATTCTATTCCATATTCTTGAAAGGAGCTTTCTGTGTTTACGCTTGATAATCTTTTCCTCTTGCTTACCGGCTTGTTGGCCATCTACCTGATTTGGAGGTTTTACACTCGTTACTCCTCAGGAAAAGCCCTGCATGATACCTATTATCTGCTGGGCTTTATTGTTCTATTGGTTTCCGGCCTGCTGCTGATCTTCATGGGATACGGCATCCTGGGCCTTGGCGGCACCGCATTATCGCCCTTTATATTGCCCGTGGCAAGCTTGATTCCGCTGGGCATTTCGCTGGGTATTGCTAACCAGTTCTTCCCCTCCTGGAAGAAAAACTTTGCTTGGTTCGCGCTGGTAGGCTTCCTGGCCATTGCCGTGACCAGCATTGGCGGCATGGCAGGCATCAAGAAGTTCGCCGTGCCGATCTTCCATGGTGTAGCCGGATTTGTGATCTTCTTAGGCCCATTCCTGGCCAAAGACGCCCCCAAAGGCTTCTTCTGGGTTGGCATTGGCGGCGCGCTGATTGGCATTGGCGGCCTGGCTCTGGCTTCCCTGACCATCACCGGGGCACCTCTGTTTGGCATCTTCACCAAAGAGCTGGTCTTCACCATTCTGGCACCGCTGCTCTTCCTGATGACCCTGGCTTTCACCTGGGGTTTCATGCAGGATTTGAAAGCATAAGTTATTTGCTCAACTGGTTACCAAAAAGCACTGGCTCCTATGAACGGCCAGTGCTTTTCCATTTTAAGTTTGTAAGTGTAATTATTTTCTACCCATATATACCTATCAAGGGAGATCAGCTGCTCTTCGAGAATTCGAGTTTGGCAGGAATGCTCTTATTTGAAGCCAACTCCACAACAACGCGCGACACCATCCCAATCCCACCCAGAGTCAATATTATCCCAACAATGATCAGCGGCATCTGCAGCACATAAACCCAATTTTCACCAAAGAAGGTATGAGAGGGTCCAGCCCAATGGAAAATCGTCAGCATCAATGTGCCAACAATGATGGCTGCCATTCCTGCACCCGAATTGGTTTCAGCTTTGCCACCGGATTTCGAAAAATCAACTTTTTCTCGTAACACGGGGATTTTGAACAACAAGAACACAATCAACGTAAAAATGTTGATATAGAACTTGACATTCGCGGGGGCGGCTTTACCGCGCAATGCTAACGAGGTGAAGTAATGCACCCCTCCAATCAAGGTGCCAATTCCCAGTACAATCAATGCATCTCGGTAAACTGTTGGACCTCCTCGAACCAGTCGAATCAACACCCAAATCCCTGCTATGCCAATCAAGATCGTTGTCACAACAAAGATCTGGTACAACCAACGGTAATCCAGCAGATCTTTAAAGGCCATCTTGTATTCAACTTTATTCGAAAAGGCTGCGCAAGTTGTCCCAATACCACCAAGCAAGTTCATAGCGGCAGTCATCCCTATTAGAATAATCGCAATAATTCGTAGCGCTTTTCCAGTTTTGTTCATAATTATAAACTCCTAAGATTTGGTTCAGAAGAGTGATCTAAGGTGTGCTTACACTATCTGTCAATCCCCAAGGATTTTCAACATAATGACAACGTTCGCAAGGAGCCTCCAAAATGATATTGTGAGAAGCAAATATTACGTTCTCTTCTGCATCTCCAGAAGGGACAACTACATAAGTTCTCCAAATGCCATCTTCCTCACCAGGGCCCACATCTAACCCGTCAGCATCATGGCAGGCTTCGCAGGAAATCAATTGGTGATCACTATCATGTCCCGCGATCGGTTCAGCAGGCTCGATTACATCTTCATGACAGTCAACAGCCCCACAAGATGCTACGGTATCATGGGCATTATGACAGTCTGTACACTCATAATCGCTATGAGCACCACCCAACTGAGAAACCGCATGATCAGGAAGTTCCGCTTCGTTATGACATTTCTGGCACAACTCCGTGGGGGTGGCAACTTGAGCATATTCTTCGATCGCTGCAATTTCTAGCCAGGTATATTCAGGCTGGATATTATCCTTTTTATCCTTCTCATGACAGACGTAACAGGGGATATCCACCCAGTCACTTTCAGAGATATAGGGCGGAGGGTCCTCTAATTCGAACTTGCAAGCGAAACAACTTTCCGGCAGATCGTCCATTGACGGCAGCCAATTGACTGGCGCATGACAGCGCGCACAAGAATTGTTGTTGCCTGCAACATCCAATACAAAAGCGTTTGCATGAGGGCTAGACTGCCAGGCTGCCTCAATTGCGGCAGCATCTGGTTCAGATTCTTCTACAGGGGCAGATGCAGGCTCCTCAGCATCTTCGACCGGTTCAACTCTCGAATCTGCTTCTGCTTTCTGCTGCGACTCTGATTGTTCCACTTCAACAACTGGAGCACCTGATTCACTAGAGTCACCGCTGGGTTTGCAAGCCCCAACTCCAAAAACCAGAATCAACATAACCCCAAAAAACGCCAATAAGATTTTCAGTGATTTCATCATGATCCATATATAGAGTGGGGTGAGAGATTCTCACCCCACCTGTTTCTGATTAGATTAGATTTTCATGAAGAAGTTGGCATGCACATTTGCCAGAACTACTTCAGGAAACTTCTTCGTCTAGCTACCTCTACCCCTCTTCTTTCAGCTTAGGGGCATGAATCGCCTTCGCACTCTTCGGGAATTTCACCCTCAGCATCGTAGACGGTCAGTTCCCAAGGATTCTCTTCGAAGTGGCAGCGATCGCAAGCGA
The DNA here is from genome assembly GCA_964419495.1 of uncultured Anaerolineales bacterium. Taxonomy (GTDB): domain Bacteria; phylum Chloroflexota; class Anaerolineae; order Anaerolineales; family UBA11858; genus NIOZ-UU35. The sequence continues at coordinate 7,207 of CAYQQX010000107.1, read as the reverse complement.
CTTCATAGACTATGCTGTGAGAGATGATCGCATCTGTTGAGGGACCTCCGCGACCCATGGTGGTTTCTTGGGGAACCCAGATACCGCCCATTTCCTCGTCTGGATGTGGACCGACGTCATAGCCACCAGCATCATGGCAAGCCATACAGGTAAGAATTTGCATGGCTGCATATTTGCCCTTGGCATGATCCGCAACTTCGATGGTGTGGCAATCCTCGCACATCTTGATCTCGCCACTATGCGGGTCGTGACAATCAGAGCAATAGGTCGGAGGAGCAACCTCACCGAGGAAGCCGCCATAATTCAGGTGGGCGCTGCCCCCAAGGGTGATCTTATGATCAACCGCCGAACCAAAGGCGTTGCCAGTAGTAGTCACGTGGCACTTCTCACAAAGCTCAGTCGGTGATTTGACCTCTTCATATTCCATCTTAATAGGGTTGAGCCAGGCATTTCCCTCAAGGACAACACCTTCCTCCACACGGTGGCAGGTGTCACATTGGATGCCAACCCATTCTTCTTCTGGTACGAGTGGGTTACCCTCAGCGATCCTGATTTCATCGTCCGTGGGGAACTTACAGGTGAAACATGAGGGGGGAGGGCCTCGGAAAGCAGCCGGGTCCCAGTTTTGTGGTGAGTGGCAGCGGGAGCACCAGGTGTTAGGCCCTTTGCCCTCGTCCCAGTTATCTCCGTGCGGGACACCCTCAGCCGCCAGGGCCGCGTAATATTCAGAATGATCTGGAGGGGGTGGCGGAACCTCGGTTGGGGGTGGCGGCAGAGGAGTTGGCTCAACGATCACAGTTACTTCTACTTCCACCTCCTTGATAACCTCCACCTCTTTTATTTCAACGATCGGTTCGGGGGGTTCTGCCGGCTGACAGGCACTCACTGTCAGCGCCAGCATTACTAACACCCCAATGAATACAATTTTTCGCATCTCCTACACTCCTTTCAATGAGCAATAAAGTGTGCAACGCGGGGTCATACAAGGGGAGCCCCCCGCTCTTCTCTATTGTTCACTATATCACAAATAATTCGATGAGTATTTGATACTTGTTAAATTGTAAACATATTCACATGAAAGTGCTTATGTTTGCCATCAACATGAAATTATTTACATAATATACTTCTATCACTCACGATGTTATAATACTTCTGGAGGCACTTGATCTTCAAAGCTAAGTGAAAAACATGGAGAAATATGCCAATGTGCTCGGGAGGGTCTGGCACTTTCGACATTTGAAACCTAACGATCTGCTAACGATTGTTAGGTCAGGTCAATTGAGACGTTTTCAAAAAGAGGAAATAATCTTTCAAGAGTCTGATCCAAGCGCTGGGATGTTCGTGCTTTTTTCAGGGATGGTGCATTTGTGCAGGCACAGCCTCGATGGGCAGGTTCATCTAATCTCTGTTATTGAACCCGTAATCATGTTCAACGAAGTAGCGGTCATTGATGGCGGAGGGAACCCATTTACAGCTATTGCTGTCAAGGATTGCCTCACATGGAATATTAAATTCGAAGCCTTTGAGGCTTTGGTCAAACGATACCCGGACCCCATGATTGGCCTAGCAATGCTGCGAGTCTTGGCAATGCGCACTCGCATGCTGCTCGACAGGTGCGAAGATCTATCTTTTAGACCTGTGCTGGCACGTACTGCGAAACTAGTGCTTGAATTGAGCGATTTTGGTGAAATACCGATTGATCGAATTAAATACCCCATAAAAGATCTGGCAGCCAGTATCGCAACCGTCCCAGAATCAATTAGCCGCTCTCTTTCACAACTATCCGAACAAGAATTGATTTCTTGTACCCGTGATCAAATTACTCTACTCAGCGTTGAAGATCTTTATGAAACTGCTCAAGTGGAACCCGAATTTATCAGGGACCCAGTGCCATAGTGTAAAAACTTTATGCCGACCAACCACCGGGGGGAATCTCAATAGTAGTTAGTTGTTCAGAATTGACAAATAATCTGAAGATAAATTGCCCCTGAATGTGACATATATCACAGACAAATGTTGTCTGGCGTGAAATAATTTAAAATGAGAATATGAGCAAAAACTCACCTAGCGATTCTGTTTGCAAAAACTGGTTGAGCAAATTGCTTTTTGTCAAAGACAAACATTTAGCTTCATGATATCTTAGTAAGTGAAAAAGATAACAAAACATTTTGTTTTATTCAATAGGAGTTCTTTATGGAAGCATTGAAGCAACGTTGGAATTACCTTTTTAGTTCGACTAAAGGGTTGGCGTTGGTCGCCATTGCCATGATTTCCCTGGTTACTGCGACTTGGGGCATGCTGTCTGGCCCGATGGTCGAATGGGGGGTTAGAGATGTTGTGGTGCGCACGCTCGGCATGAACCTGATCCAGGCTGAGCGCGAAGGCCGCATCATTATGCTTTATCACACCATCGCCATGACGGTTGTTGCTGTAGAAGTGTATTTCATCAACGCCATGCTGCCGATGAAAAAACACCAACAAACCACCATTAACGCCACAATTACAGTCGGATATCTTACGGCGATGATCTTTGGTTTGCTATTCGGCTATTTTGGGTACAATTTTGCCTTCCATGGTCTCTTCCTGGTGGGTCAGTCGCTGATGTTTTTTGGCGGCATCCTGTTTGCAGCAGCACTTTGGCCATGGAGAAAAGAGTACCTTTTACCACCAGATTCTCCCAAAGCCAAGACGAAAAAAGGTGTTGATCTAGAACGCGTGGCTTTCTTCGTCATGGCCGTAGCCACATTGGTCTCTGCGGCATTCGGTGCAGTCACCGGATCCTATTGGGGTAACGGCCACGAAACTTTCCTCGGTGAAGATCTGATCCGCGTGCCTCACAAAACCGCACTGCAAAAAGCGATCATCGGGCACCTGCATATTATGCTGACCCTGATCGCCGTGGCGCTGACTTTGATCGTGGGCAACTGGATGAAATTCAAAGGCATTTATCACAAAATCGCCATGCCCATGATGGTCGTCGGTACAATCATTATCACGGCTGGCGCGTTATCGGTAGTCTGGCTGCCCTGGGCTCATACCACCATTTATGGCGGGTCGGTATTGGTGATGTTGGCGGCACTGATGTATGTGATCTACTCTTGGGATCAACTCATCAAAGAAGGCACGGCCGATATCGAGAAACCCAATTTCTTCCAAAAGATGGGTGCCTTGTTACGTGATCCGCTCAAGTTTGGCCCTGGTTGGCAGATGGTCTTCATGAATTTCACTGTCAGCGGGGTGGGCATTTTCATGGCCGTTAAGCTCGATGAGATTTTCCGAGTTTGGCCCCATCGAGACGAACGCATCACCCTCACCGGTCACTGGCACATCCTATCAGGCATCATCGCCACGATTATCCTGTTCTATTACATGGATATCGCTGGTGTGAAGGGTAAAGCCCGCAAATGGCTTGGCTGGACAATCATTCTGATGTCGGATATCGCCTTCGCTGCAGTGACCGTCTTCTCCATGAAGCGTCTTTTCGTCACCGAGATCGACCAACAAAACGTCGTCAATTGGACGATGCTGCTGACGGACATTGGGCTGGCTGCCGTGCTGGTGGCCCTGGCATTATTCATGCTGTGGCGCTTGTATGATCTGTTCCTGTCCAAGGGCCGCTGGGCAAAAGAACTAAGTGCCGAGAGCAAGCTCATGGCGGAAGCGGAAATCGCTGAGAGCAAACAAAAACTCAAAGAGCTGGAAGCAGTTCTGAAGGAGGAGTCAAAATGAAACGCGCCCTCTTTGCCCTCTTGACATTCATCCTTTTGCTAACCTCTTGCGCTCCTGCACCCAGTGTCGGCGCGATCACGCCCCCCAATATTGATACGGGTATTGATCCTGATTCTTGGGTAACCATTCCGGCTGGTGAATTCCCTTATGGTCAGCATGATCATATGACTCATGTGGATGAATACCAGATCATGATTACCAATGTAACCAACGAGCAATATGCTAACTTCCTCAATGAGGCCCTGGCCAGCGGCGATATCCGCATTGGTGAGGTCGAAGTCGAAGCCGGAGAACAAGTAACCATAGCCGAAGGCATTGCGGGATATTACCCCGGCGATGAGTTCCACGGCTATAAACACGAAGAAGAAATCAAACCCGGCGACAAGCTCTATATGCCCATAGATGAAGAAGGTCTTCGGCTGACATACGACGGCGAGACGTTCGAAACGATCCCTGCCTATGCCAACCATCCTGTGACAATGGTCTCCTGGTTTGGGGCCAATGCCTACTGTGAATTCTACGGTTGGCGCTTGCCCCTGGAAACCGAGTGGGAAAAATCCGCCCGCGGCACCGAAATTGGCGAAGATGGTTATGCCTTACCCTTCCCCTGGGGTACAGAGATTGAAGCCAATAACGCCAACTTCTACTCATCCTTCGACTTGTTCGAAAAAATGTTCGGCAAACTGGGCAATACTACCCCGGTGGGTTTCTACAACGGCGATACCTACCAAGGATACGAAACTCATGATTCAGCCAGCCCCTATGGTCTTTATGATATGGCTGGCAATGTCTGGCAGTGGACCGGGAATGTTTACGAAGACCAGCACTACCGTTACTTGCGCGGTGGCAGCTTCTATAGCTATGAAGTGGATTTGCGCGTCTGGAAGAACAACAGCGCCAGTCCCACTTACTACAGCGCGGCGGCGGGTTTCCGCTGTGCGCAAGATTGAGAATAGTCAATCAGGTATTAGGTATCAGGTATAATTTGCAAGCTTCATCACCTGGCACCTAATACCTGATACCAATAATTGAATAATTATGCCAAAAATGCAATTCGCTTTTCACACGCTAAAAGCAAAATACTGGCCCCTGATCAAGAGTCTACAAACCTTCCTTTTGTTGATCACCGGCTTGGCCGGCTACATGAGCGCGCGCTGTCCGGTATTCAACCTGGGTACAGTATTAGGCGTAACTGGCAGTTTGTTCCTGACCATCAGCGGCTCGACAGTGCTCAATATGTGGTACGACCGCGATATCGATGCCAAGATGAACCGCACCTGTTGGCGCCCCCTTCCTGCTGGAATCATCACACCTGATGAGGCCTTACGCTTCGGCTTGGTGATCTCCATCTTGGGGATTGGTTGGGCGTTGGCTATCGACCTGCTTTACGGCGCGATTGTCTTTGCTGGATTGTTCTTTGATGTGGTCATCTACACAGTCTGGCTCAAACGGCGTACCTGCTGGAGCATCGTTTGGGGTGGAATATCTGGCGGGATGCCTATTTTGGCGGGTCGAGCCCTAGGCTTAGGGTATATCGATTGGATTGGTCTGGCGCTGACCTTTGCGATCTTGTTTTGGATACCCACACACATCCTAACTTTTTCGATGCGTTATTTCAATGATTACAAGTCTGCGGATGTGCCCACCTTCCCATCCACCTATGGCTTTCAATTCACGCGTGTGACCATTGCTATCTCCAGCGTGATCGCCGCAATTGCCATGATCGCCGCAACAGTGGGCATTGGCATGGATTGGGGTTATCTGCGATTGATCGGCGTGCTCTCTATGGGTTTGCTGGGCCTGGCGATTGCTATATCGGTGCGCCCCTCGGAACGAGTCAATTTTGGGTTGTTCAAGTACGCCTCACTCTTCATGCTAGGTGCCATGGTGATGATTGTGCTTGATGTGATATAACAAACTGGTGATATCTCAACCTTCCAACATCCAAATTCCAAACTCCAAAATCAAACACCCAACCCACTCATGAAACCACTCGACCGCATCTTGCTGCTCGTCACTGCACTGCTCGCTTCATATCAGGTTGTGCAAGGTATTGAAGGTTTGAGTTCCATGGCCATTGCCAATTACACGATAGGATTCGGGGTAATCGTTATTGCTAGTTTGTTGATGATTATTCTGGGATTCGAAGTACTTGAGTCTCCTCTGGTTGTTATTTTCTCAACCTTGATTCCACTCAGCATGGGGTTGGGGTTGGTAACAGAATTTCGACCGGTTTACCGAATTCCTTACGGTCTTTTCACTGTTTTGGGTTTTCTGGCTATTCTTATCTCCAGGATATCTGCTCCTAAAAAGCTGGCTGTCGTAATTCTGGCTGTCGTTCACGGAATCGCCGGGATGACTATTTTCTTTTTGCCGCTTGTCTTGGCCATCCGTGGAGAAGTCCCTGCAGGTTTCGCGTTCGTTGGCGTAGGAGGAATGCTGATCGGTTTGGGTGGGCTATTGCTCTCGTTTCTCAAGGCTGGAAAACCGCTGCTTTCGCGTGAGTGGATTTTGGATATCTTTCCTGGACTGCTAATGTTAACGACGCTTGCATTTGTGGGTGGATTCATGTATATATAAGTCTGGTTGAAACGCACCTGGCGTGCGTTTCAATCTTATATTAAAGTTATTCATTTTAGGAGGCTCCACCATGGGTAAGTTTTTGCGTTTCATTGGAATTCTGTTTCTAAGTATTTCCGCCCTTTTCAATATCGCTGGGGGCGCGGGAACAACGTGCGTTGCGTTGAACCCCAAAGGATATGGACCCAAATTCGCGGCGATTGCCAATTTCCAATGGCTGTACATTTTGTATGTGCTTGTCACTTTGGCATTTGGCGTGATGATGGTACGTGCCGTGGTCTTAGCGATCAAAGGCCGCGATAACGCCTACCGCTACAGCATGATCAGCCTGATTGGGGCTACAGTAGTGGGCGTGATTCACATCATCACTTCTCGAGCACTGCGGGGCAGCTCCATGCCCGTTGACGGTGTGGTTTATGCCACGGTGCTGACTTTGATAATCTTCCTTGTCTTCAAGATTCCTGGGGTTTGGGAAAAGGTCGATTTCACAAAGGCCAAGAAGAAGGATTCCGAAACCGCTGGTGGCGCAGCGGCCATCGTTGTGGGCGTGCTCAGCCTGACTATTCAATACATGATGGCTTCGACCCACACCATCAATGGTGTAAACTATGGCGATGCCTTCCACCTTACGATGACGGTGGTTGGTTTGAGCTTGTTGGTTTCGGGCATCAGCGCAATTGCACGGGCACACATGCTCCCAGTGAAAACTGTGGCGGAAGACACTCCTGTTGCCTAAATTTTGATCCTACCGACTTACAAACGGGTTGGGAAACTCCCAAGCCGTTTTGCATTTAACTATCCTGATGTGCAAGTTTTAAAGAAGAAAGGCTAAAACGTCGGTTGAGTAGTCCAAAGTGACGTTTTTTGCCGCTGAAGAGCGTATCGCCTGTACTGAGCC
>CAYQQX010000106.1:0-15588 GCA_964419495.1 uncultured Anaerolineales bacterium | reverse complement strand
CTTTTTTGTTGCTCAACGCTTCTGTTTTGCCTGAGTTACTGCAGTAGAGTCATCGATAAATTACCAAAATTGCCCATGTGATATAATGATTGTGCTCGTCTCAATTCCGAATTGATGCTGCCATCCCCTTTTTCAGATGGCGGTTTCTGTTTTTCCAAACGCATTGGGCAGGAGATTTGGAATATATTTCAAAAGATAAAGAAAAGAGAGTTATGATGGCCTTTCAAATTGGCGACAAAGTAATTCACCTTAACCACGGCCTCGGAGAGATCGCAGATATCGAAGAGAAGCTGGTTCATGGTGAAACTGTAAGCTGCTATGTATTTAAATCACCATCGCTCACTGTTTGGGTACCCATATCAACCGATATTCGAAATAATCTTAGGGAACCAAAATCCCAAAGAGAGTTCAAAAAGCATATTTCAATTCTAAAAAAACCCACTGAACAATTATCTGAGGATCATCTGCAGCGCAAGAAGCAACTTACACAACTCATGAATGAGGGACAGCTCAAATCCATATGTCGTATAGTGCGGGATCTTTCGGACTTAGGCAAGGATGTCAAGTTAAGCGATGCCGACAAATCCATTCTAGACCGGGCAACAAACTCTCTTCTCGTAGAATGGGTATATACCCAATCTGTGCCATTACCACACGCCCAAGAAAAAATGGCCGAACTGATTAGTTCCTAATTTGAAATGTTCACCTATGGGGGAAAATAAAAAAATATTATTGGTCCAAATTTCCTGTTCACAATTTCGAATTATGTGCTAAACTTTAGTGCTTGTTAACCAGAAGTTCTGATAAAAAGATAAACCTTTGATTTGGAACCCATGCGTAACCCAGCAAAATCTAAAAAGAAAGGAGTTCCAAATCATGTCTACTAGAGAACAAGGTACAGTTAAATGGTTCAATGGTGGTAAAGGCTACGGTTTCATCGAGCGTGACGCAGGCGGAGATATATTTGTTCATTTCAACGCTATCATTGCTGAAGGCTTCAAAACTCTTGATGAAGGCCAGCGAGTAGAGTTCACCGTCGAACAGGGTGAAAAAGGACCCAATGCTCAGAACGTTGTAGCTCTCTAATTCAACGGAATGATGCAATCAAAAACAGGACAGCTTATTTGCTGTCCTGTTTTTTTATTTTGGTTGCACTAACTTCAGTTTATTGAGAGAAGCTCCAGATTGAAATCAAACTCTTTACCTTTTCCCATAGCAAGTATCGAAATATCCCCCCGGATCCCAAAAAGTCCAATTCCCTAATACTTCAAATTCTTCATTCAATAATTCTATATCATCGATCAAAATCCTTACCTGCCAAAGTCCAGAGTGCAGGCCATCAGGCTCGGACAATGTTACTTGTGTCTCAGTACCACTGCTGGACCCTGTCCATGTGCAAGTGTATCGAGCCCATTCTCGCCCTTCCATACTCCAGATTCGTTCATACTTGGCTCCACTGGGAATATATTCATAATCCCATTGAACATCGATCACTTTGATGGCTTCTGTAAATGCTCGGGCGGCATTAGAGCCATTACATGAGCCAGGACAAGCTATAAAATTATATATACTGGAAACTGGTGGGGTATCAGTTGGAGCGGGAATTGGCGTTGCAGTTGCAGGAATATGCGATGCAGTTGGCTCAACAAGAGGGATACTTGTTTCAGTTGGTACGATTTCTTGCACTGTTGAGGTAGCAAGAGTGACAAACACTTGCTGTGCTTCAATCACTTCTTTTGATGGTGTTCTGGTTGCGTACCAGTACACTAACAGGCAAATAATAATTACCCCAACTAGCGTAACAAATCCGCCAATTGCCCAAAGCCAGATAAACGACGATTTAGCTTTCTCTGGCTTTTTTCCCACCAATTCAGTGACACCCGTATCTATCGCTTCTATCCCCCCTTCTTCAATCCTGTTCGCCAATAACCGCAGCGCATCAACAAGTTCCCGAGAGGTGTCAAATCGCTCAGTGCGTTCCTTGGCTAAGCCCCTGTCGATGACCTTTTGCGCAGTGACAGGTAAATCGCCCCGCTTTTCAGCAATATGGGGAATTGGGTCTTGAATATGTGCAACAACCATTCCTACGGGGGTATCTGCTTTGTAAGGCTGCTCACCAGTTAACATTTCAAACAAAATCACCGCCAAAGAATAAATATCGCTGCGCCCATCGATATCTTTCTGAGTTCGGGCTTGTTCCGGACTCATATATGCGGGTGTACCAATCGTCTCAGCTGTTCCTGTGAGTGTGGTATCGGATAATGTTAGCTTTACAATGCCAAAATCCGACAAATATGGATTTCCATCCTCATCAAATAGAATATTGGCTGGTTTTACATCCCGATGGACAATCCCTACTGAATGTGCTTTGTCCAAAGCTGGTGCTAAGCGAGAAAGCAAATTGATAGTTTGCTGTAGAGACAATGGGCCATGCCGTTTGAGAAATTCTCTCAATGTGCCACCGGTCATGTGCCTCATCACCAAATAGGGCTGCCCATCCTGTTCACCATAGTCATAAACCGGCACAATTGAAGGGTGTTCCAAACGGGCAATTGTACGCGCTTCACGAATGAATCGCTCCAGAAATTGCGGGTCTTTTGTTAGTTCTTTAGGTAATACCTTGATTGCAACTTTACGGTCGAATTGGGGATCATAGGCACTAAATACCGAAGCCATGCCTCCTTTGCCAATCTTTTTGATAATTTGATAGCGGCCAAACTGTTTGGATTTCATTTTGATTCACCTGACCCGAGCGATGTTCAGTGTTTGATCGAGATATGAAAGTTATTGGCTATTTTTCTGGCGTTATTTTCCTTTCCACAATCTCGCCAGTCAAATTTCAGTATACATGAATATTCACAAGAATCAAAGCGTCTGCGGCCGAAAGTGACTGCATTAATGCAGATATGCACTTTTGCGATATGATTGCGTTGAGAATTAACCAGGATAAAAATCAGCATGATCCACAGAATTATTCGCCAACAAGATGTCCCTGCCCCATTAGATGAAGTTTGGGTGTATTTTGCCACTCCTGCCAACCTCAACGAAATGACCCCGCTTGATATGAACTTTGAGATCATTCACGGCGGCCAAGGTAAGATATTTCAGGGGCAGCTGATCGAATACCGCGTGCAGTTCATGCCCTTAATCAAAAAAGTCGGTTGGTGGGTAGTTATTGCTAACCTGGCCAACGCTGCCTGGATATTCGCCTGGCATTATCAGATCTTCGCCCTCACGCTGTTATTGATGGTCACACTGTTAGTCTCACTCTTGATGATTTATCAGGGTTTAGAAACCGGCCAATATAGTCTCAACTGCTGAACGTTGATTTGTGCGCCTGCCCGTCAGCATCTATTTAGGTTGGATTTCCGTAGCATCCATCGCCAACGCCACCGATGTGCTCGATTTCTTCAACTGGAGCCAATTTAGTCTGAGCGATGAAGCTTGAATGGTAGTGATGCTGGCTGTGGTATCCGTACTCGCCTGGGCTTTGAACATTCCCATAAATTTCCATAATGGTTTTGTAATACTTATCCGGTTAGAATCGAAACAAATTATTGGTAAGGAGTAAAAGATGACTGACAAAATTACGAAGAGCGAAGAGGAATGGCACCAGCAGCTCACCGAGCAGCAATATCACGTCACTCGCCAAAAAGGCACTGAACGCGCCTTTACTGGTAAATATAATGACTTCAAAGACAAGGGCAAGTTTCTTTGTATCGGCTGCGGAGCAGAACTCTTCGATTCAGAGACAAAATATAATTCGGGTTCTGGCTGGCCCAGCTTTCACGCTGCTGCCGAAGACGCCCCCATTCATACCGAAACAGACACCAGCTTCGGCATGATCCGCACCGAGATCGCCTGTGATCGATGCGGCGCTCACCTGGGTCATGTCTTCAACGATGGCCCCAAGCCTACTGGCTTGCGCTACTGCGTCAATTCGGCATCTCTCGATTTCAAGCCAAGCGATGAATGATAAAATTCTCTCATCATTTATTGACCTAAGTTTCAACCCCATTCAATTATCCTTCGACTGCAACGCCCGAATACAAAAATAAAGCCAAAAACTGCCTGAGCGGAGTGAAACTGTGTGAAACGCAGTCGAAGGCTGGTTGTGGGCGTCTCCGCTCAGGATGTTGCTCCGATGGGTAGCAACCAGAGTTGAAAATTAATCCAAATTCAGCGTAATCGTTTGGCTTATCTGGCTGATACCTTACTTTAGCCCGATGATCTTTGGCATGGGCGGCTAATTCCCCACTAAACCAATATTAGCGCGTCCACCATCAAGGCCAGGAATAAAAAGGCCAGGTACATGCTCGAGTGGCGGTACATCTTCCAGGCTACTTTATTGCCACCCTGCTTCCAAACCTTCCAGGCCGAATACAGCAGCAGGATTCCCAAGACAGCCGCGGCTACTAAATAAATACTGCCCCCCAAACCAAACAATGGCAGAAGCAGCGTCAGGCTTACCAGTTCAACAGTGTAGATGAAGATCTGCCAGCGAGTCTCGCTCTCACCGCGAACCACTGGAAGCATAGGAACGCCTGCGCGAGCGTAATCTTTTTGACGTACAATGGCCAAGGCCCAAAAATGCGGGGGAGTCCACATGAAGACCACTGCGAATAAGAAAAGCGCGGGGATATTCAGACTTCCGGTTGAAGCTGCCCAGCCCACCAATGGGGGAATTGCTCCCGCGCCACCACCGATAACGATATTCTGCACGGTAGTTTTCTTCAAGAAGATGCTGTACAACAGCACATAATAGATTATCCCTGCTAGGGTGAGCAAAGCCGCCAATAAATTAACGAAGGCTGCCATGATGTAGAAAGAAGTCAGCGTCATTGCCACACCAAAGGCCAAGCCTTCTCCAGGGGTGAGGCGTCCCGAGGGGATGGGGCGCTTTTGTGTGCGCTGCATCTTAACATCATCATAGCGGTCAATGTACTGGTTGATGGCACCAGACCCACCCGCGGCCATGAAGCCGCCCAACATCACCCAGAAAGTCATTTGCAGCGAAGGCCAGGCCTTGGCCCCGATGACCATACCTGCAAAAGTGGTCACCAGCAGAAGCGCCACAACTATAGGTTTGGTCAATGCCAGGAGATCACGCAGTACTCGCGTTCGACTGTGAGATTGCAAAGCTTCGCTTTGCTCTTCTTGTATTGAGCGCCCCGCGCTGCCCACAAAAACAATCTGTAGCGCGAAAGCCGCCCAAATGGCAATCGATGAAAAACTGTGCAGCACAATCAGGTGCAAAGGAAATTCACGGATCACACTGATGCCACCCATCATGGACTGCAGGTAAAACAGCAAAATTACTGCGGTGGTGCTCACAAGAATGGGCGTGTGGCTGCGCTGCGATCGCCAGGCGCGTATCAACATAACGATCATTTAGCACGCCAACCAATGCCACAATCAGGCGGTGCCACATGGCCATCCATTCCAACGGAGTGGTTGGCAATAATTGCCCCTGCGAGCATAACGGCCACCAAGAACAGGCCGAGGTTGCACCAGAAAGGCGCACGATGAAGCCGCTGACCAGCAAAATCAGCATGGCGCCCAAAGTAAATAATGACAGCCGAGCAAATGGGGAGGTATAAGATAGCTTGAGAAACATTTTCATGTTGTCATTCTGAGTGCCCTGTTGGGCACTCAGAATCTCCGCACGAAGTGCACGAGACTCTTCGCTTTGCTCAGAGTGACAGAAATATTTTTCAGTATGTAAATTACTCATACCATGCTCTCCCGGCGCACGTAGATCGGATAACCGATCAAAAGAATAAGGGCGAAGGAAAACCATTGTACCGCGTATCCCAGGTGAGGCCCTTCGGTCAGTGTCAAGTTGGGCTCCGATCGGTATGGCATCTCAGTCCCATCGGGAGCAGGGGCTTGCTGAATATATACCGGCAGAAGATCATAGGGCATTTGCCCCCCGATGCGTTCGATATCTGCCAGGTGCCAGGCGGAGAGGGTTTCTCCAGGCATGGGAGTCGGGTCAACCCGGGCACCAAAATCAGGGCCAGCCTGGGAGGCGCGGATCACACCACGCACGAGCACCAACCCAGGTTCCTGATATTGATCCCACTGGTCAGGGGCAATATCATCCAGCGGAATCCAACCCCTGTCGACCAGGATCACCTCGTCGCTTCCTTCAATCTGCAAAGGAGTCAGCAAGTGCACACCGGGGTTGTCATTCCAGACCTGGTTGCGCAGTGCAACCTCAAAGTCATGGTCATACTCTCCCTGCACGACTACTGAGCGAAACTCCATTTCAGTGATATCTGAGGGCGCAGATGCGGTATTCAAATCCAGCTCCTCGCGATTGACTTGCTCGAGCACACGCGCATTGAAGGCTCGCCGCTGATCGAGGCGATCTAACTGCCAAATTCCAAGTCGCGCCAAAACGCCCACCGCAGCGATGGCGATGAAAGTTGTGATAATCCATTTTCGGCTGAATAAAGTTTTGATCACGAATATGTTTTCCCTCCCATTATGTGACAAGTCACTTAGGAAGTGACTGTCACCTGTAGAGAATATTATTTCTTGGGACTCTGCTTGAACGGAAATACCAACAAGCTGTAAATGAACAAGAAAACCGCGGTTGGCGGCGCGGCCAACAACAATGCCTGAATTCTAGATTGTACCGTAGTACCTACACGCACATCCAGCCCTAAATAGCGCGAGGCCTGGAAAGAGCAGCGGTAAGCGAACTTATCTGCCTGCTCGAGGACAATGCTACCACTGGCACCGGCTGGCACCCAGATGGGGCCTAATTGATGGTCGACTGAATCCTGGTTGACGACCTTAAGCGTATCCCCCACTACAAAAATCATCTCATCCTGGATTGACGGGGTCTCTTCGCCCGCTGCAACGCGTTCTGCAGTATTTGGTGGAATAATCAATTCCACAGTTTCAGGGGCTCGGTCGCCGCTTTCTTTCAGCAAGATAAATGCACCCTCGTTGATTGCCGCCACAAGCAAGATGGATACACCCAATATAATGGCTATGCGCAATCCAATTTGTTTTTTGCTTACTTTCACTTATCCCTCCCCCAGCATATGGGCAACATCGTCGGCCATAGCATCCGCTTCCATGCCAAAGGGGAACGTTAGGCTGAGTTTGCCTTCTGCATCGATCACATAAACGCGCGCCGTATGATCGATCAGATATCCAGCCGCGCTGCCAACATCTTTCTTGTCGTAAAAAACGCCAAAATTGGCATAAACTTCGTCAAGTGCATCTTGCGCCCCGCTCAGGCCAAGGATCTGCTCATCAAATGCGGCAACATAGGCAGCCAAATGCTCCAGGGTATCGCGCTCTGGGTCGACGGTTACAAATGCGAATTTCACCTTTTCGGCACCCTCGCCCAGGCTTTGGATAACTTGCTTGAAATCGTATAGCGTGGTTGGGCAAACATCAGGACAGTGGGTATAACCAAAGAAAAGCAGCACGACGTTGCCGCGCTGCTCAGATAATCGGAAAGTCGATCCATCACTGGCTTCGAGAGAGAAATCGGTCACCAAGGCCGGTGGGTCGATCACTGATCCCTGAAAGGTATAGGGTCTAGCGAAGACGAAGGCGCCCAAGATAACAATAGCTGCTCCGACTACGGCTCCCAACCCTAACTGGACATACATTTTAACTGACATTTTCATTAAATTTCTTGACACGCAATGCAAGCATTATAACGATAGCATTATGCCTGGCGATTTCGCCATTCTCAAACTGTCAGTTGAGTGTAATTTACGCCTGTGAGGTTTGCACTCATTTCCCATAACCGATTTGCATCGACTTCATCATATGCAGCATCGCTAGGTTGAACCTCAACAGGATACCCCTTTTTATCATGCTCTGGACCATAATAGCTGCCGGACTTTGCATCCGAATCAACCGCCGCGTAAAGTGAGGGCAATGCCCCCATGGCAGCACTTTGGAAAAAGGCATTGCTCATTTTTCCCAATAAAAATCCCATGACTCCGTCAAAATTGTTTTGTGCCCAATTCGTTGCACTTACGCCCGGATGAACTGCGATCGATCTGGTTTGTGACCCAATCGCCTCCAACTTGCGCCCTAAACCAAATGCAAACAACAATTGCGCGAGCTTGCTCTGCCGATACGCTCGCCACCGGTCATAAGATTGCTCGCTCATGATGTCATCCCAGTCAATATTTCCCTCGGTATGCATCCGACTACTGACGGTCACAATACGACTGGACGGAGTGCTCATCAACATATCCAATAACAGACCTGTCAGCGCGAAATGTCCGAGATGATTGACGCCAAATTGAGCTTCAAAGCCATCCTCCGTCACGCTCCGAACGGCGCCCATAATCCCACCGTTGTTAATCAGCACATCTAGAGTGTCGTGCTTGCTCTTGAAATTCGTTGCGAAAGCCTTAATAGAAGACAGGCTCGCCAGATCAAGATCTATTACTTCTGCATTTGCATTAGGTACCTCACTCTTAATGGCATCCAATGCTCGCTGTGCTCCTTCTGGATTGCGACAGGCCATTACCACTACTGCGCCTTTCTCAGCGAGTGCCAGGGAAGTCTCATAACCAATGCCGCTATTTGCACCGGTAACAATAAATACTTTTCCAGAAAGGTGTGGAATATTTTCCTTTGTCCAATTTGCCATTTGAGTCTCTCAATTCCTTAATCGATTTTCCTAGCTGGCGCCTTCAGCAAACTCTTTGAACAGCCGCATCCCTTTGGCGGTTTCTTTGGGGAATGCGCCGCGCATGAAGAATCCCATTAACTTCATCATACCGCTGAACTCGAATTCGGTGTCCAGCACCCAGCGAGTTTGATTTTCGCCCTGTTCGTAGAAGATGTTCTTCACGGTATTGAAGACGCCTTTGGCCTGGTAAGTGCCAGAGAACTCGTCGGGCATATTCCGTACCAAGATCGTCTCAATCATCTCAAGCTCACGGCCGCGCTCATTATAGATCAGGCGCGATTTGGCACCCGGCTTTCCTAATTCGCCTTCGAAGTGTTCGAAGAACTTCAAGGTCGGCTGCCACTGGGAGAGGTTGTCGGGATTATCGAATAATTCGATGACCCGCTCTCTGGGCAGGTCAATGGATATTTCACAGGAGTATTGCATCTTATTTCCTATAGCGTACCCTTCGACTACGCTCAGGGCGAGGCTGCGTCTCTACAGCTAAACTATCCAGCCACTGTTCCAATCAAATAAAGCGCCGGGTAGAAGAAAATCCACACTACATCGACGAAGTGCCAATAAACTGCGCAGGCTTCTACGGCCCAGTGCTCTTCCTGGGAATAGTGTCCATTGCGACCGTTGCGGTAAACCACTGCCAGGAAAATCACACCGGTCAGCACGTGAAAGGCGTGGAAACCGGTCATGGTGTAGAAGATCGAACCCATCACGCCATCGGAGGCTTTGAAGGGGGCGATCTGCCATTCAACGCCCACGACACCAACCAGGAAGATCACGCCCAAGATCAGCGTAATCAAGGTGCCGCGTAAGAATCCTTTGCGGTCACCATGGGCCATGGCTGTCTCAGCACGGTTCATAAAGAAACTGCTGACCAACAATACGGCTGTGACAATCAATCCCAATGTCTGGTCGAGATGGGGGCGCGAGTCACCCAACAGATAAAAGCGCGCCACCAGCAACCCCGCAAAGACAAAGGCATCCGAGAGGATGAAGAGCCAAAGTCCCAAACGATTATTGCTTAATTTAAAGCGATATTGAGCGGCCGCAGCCTGTGCGGCCGCGTCCATTGTGCTTTCACTCATTCTTGGCTCTCCTCATCGGCGAACAAGCGCGGTAAGTGCATGTAATTGGTGACAACATAATAAGCTTTCAGTAAGGCAATGCCAATCAAGATCGAATACCAGGGCGCACCAACAATGGCAATGAAGAATTCACCGATGGTCAGCACCGCCAGAATGATCAGGACGAAGACGCCCATTTGATAAGCTTGCTTTTTCCCGTTTTCTTCCATTTTCATAACTCCGATATTTTGTACACGGATTTCACGGATCAACACGGATATAAAAAATAATTAAAGAAATCCGTTCAATCCGTGTTCATCCGCGTCCCATTAATCTGTTGCGGCCACATCGAGAGCCGCTGCGTCGGGGGCAGGACTCAGGCTGGTGTAGACTGATCCTGCCAAACCGTAGTCGTAGGGTTCTCCCAACACTTCAAAGGGCTGACCCGCATAATTATGTTCTGGCACCGGTGAGGGCAACTGGAATTCAGGAGAGCGAGATCCCCAGGGGTTGGCAGCCGCGACTTCCCCGCGTTTGGCACTGTCCAACAAATTGAAGATGAAGATCGCCATCGATACCGCGATGACAAAACCGGCGATGGTGACCGCCAACTGGCCGCCCTGGATGCCCAGTGCAGGATCATAATCCACGATGCGGCGGCGCATGCCCAAGAGACCAATTTGCATCTGTCCTAAGGACTGCACATAGAATGCGGGCAGCATCAGCCAGAAGTGCAGTTTACCCATCTTCTCGTTATACATGCGACCGGTCATCTTGGGGTACCAGTAGTAGATGGCGGCCACAAAGGGGAACAAAAAACCACCGAACATGGTGGCGTGGAAGTGGCCCACAATCCAGTATGTATCATGTAAGAACAGGTCCGTCGCCACAGTGCCGTTGGGCGGGCCGCTGAGCCCGCCAAGCAAGAAGATCGAGATAGCACCCAATACAAAGAGCATGGGCGTTTCGAATGTCATCTTGCCGCGCCACAAAGTGCCGACCCAGCTAAAGAATTTGACCCCCGTGGGCACAGCGACAAGCAAGGTACTGAACATAAATGGCACTCGCAAATAGGTCTCCATCCCCGAGGCGAACATGTGGTGCGCCCAAACAAAGAAGCCCACCAGGGCTATGGCCATTGACGAAAGTGCAACCCATTTATAACCAAATAAGGGTTTGCGCACGAATACCGGCAGCAACTCGCTAATGATACCCAGGCCAGTAAGAATGAAGACATACACCGCCGGATGCGAATAAAACCAGAACAAGTGCTGGAATAAGATCACATTTCCGCCTTGCGTTGGGTCAAAGAAAGCCATGCCAAACAGGCGCTGGAACATGACCATCTGGAATGATAAGGCAATCAACTGTGTGGCGGTTAAGCTGATCAGGGATGTGGCCAGCGCCGTCCAAACAAAGATAGGCATTCGGAAGAGGCTCATGCCCGGTGCACGCATCTTGAAAATGGTGACAATGATATTCAATGAGCCCAGTATCGACGAAAGCCCAAAGATATATACCCCCAGGAAGAAAAACTGCATACCCAGGGGGGCATTATTGCTCAATGGGGGGTATGCTGTCCAACCGGTGTCGAACCCGCCGAAGAAGATGCTGCTCAAGAGCACGATCCCGCTGGGCACATTCAACCAGAAGGCAAAGGCGTTCAGCCGGGGAAAAGCCATATCGCTAGCACCGATCATTAAGGGAACCAAATAATTGGACATTGCAGCCACACCCAACAGGATGCCCATGATCATGACGATGCCGTGCAAACTCATGAAGGAGTTGTACAGATCGGGCTGCAGGAATTGAATATCAGGGGCGGCTAACTCGGTGCGGAATGTTAATGCGAATGAGCCAGCAAAGACGATCATGACCATGGCCCAAATTCCGTACTGAATGCCAATCACCTTGTGGTCAAAGGACAGGACAAGGTATTTCTTGAGGCCAGTCAGGTTGGGGTCGCTGTGATGCTCATCGCTGGTCGGCTCACCTTTGGCCCACTTGAGCCAGTCGTCAACTGCACCGGTGCCGTACATGAAGGCCAATGTCCCAAACAGCAGGCCAACCACCCAAACAGGTTCGGGGTTCCAGGCTGGGATTCCCATCGCCAGGCGAATCAACATGGTCAGGCCCATGCCGACCAGAACGCCAATCACCAGGGCGATCAGGCCGCGTAACAAGCTTAGGGATAAGATATTATTGGTTTTGTTTTCTTCCATGCGTTAGAACTCCAGAGAATTCTGTCATTGCGAGTTGAATCTCCCTAGTTCCCTCCGCTCTGCGGTGGAACCGGTGACAACGCAGAACATCGTCACCAGGATGCTTCCATTGGGGAGATTGCTTCGTTCCCTTCGACTACGCTCAGGGTCCTCGCAATGACATCAAAAAATAATTATTCCTTCAAACTCTTGATAAACTCGATAATATCGGCGATCTGCTCGTCGGCCAGGTTCTCGCTCAATGCCGGAGACATAGCAGGCGGGAAACCTTCAACGATGCGCAGCATTGGCTCAGTGATGGACTCATAGAGATAGGCGTCATCCACCGTGACTGAGGTGCCATCTTCGAGCGCTTCTTCACTTCCATAAATATTGAGCCAGGTAGGACCCACTAACTCAGAGCCATCAGTGGAGTGGCAGGTCAGGCAGGCATTCTGCTCAGCCCATAAGCGGCCGCGCTCAACTGGATCATCGGGGATCAAAGCGGCCTGTTCTTCGAGCCAGTTAGCAAATTCAACTTCTGACACAACCAAGACGGGCGCAGTCATATAGGCGTGCTGTGTGCCGCAAAGCTCGGCGCAGCGAGTTGTGAACTCACCTGTCTCCGTGGGGGTGATACGCATATCCCGGATCATGTTCTTGTCCCCAGGGAGCACATCCTGTTTGATGCGAAATTCAGGCACCCAAAAGGAGTGGATCACATCGGTTGAAGATAAGCGCAAAACAGATTGCTGGTCAACGGGCAACACCAGGGTCGTGGAAACCACATCGTAATCGGGATACTCAAAGCGCCAGGACCACTGTGAGCCAATCACGTCCACCTCTAAGGCCAGAGGGTCAATACGCTCGACATCTCCAAGGACTTGAGCTCCCAAGAAAGAGAAATACAGAACCACGCCAAGAGGAACAACAGTCCACAATACTTCCAGGGGTGTATTGCCCTCAATGTGCTCGCCATCTTCCATGTCCCCTTTACGGCGTCGGAAAACCACGATGCTATAAAGCATAAATCCAACGATCAAGGCAAACAGGAAGGCAATCACTTTGAAATGTAAATCGAAGAGCCAATCGATACCCACGGCCTGCAAACTGGCTTGCGCGGGCAACAACTCAGCCTGCTCCAAACCAAGGATGCCAAGGACGGTAAGTACTGCGACCAACAGAGCTGCAAAGATAAAATGTTTCATAAATTCACTCGTATAAAATGAAGACTATTTTTGACTCAGGCGCTGGCCCAAGATAAAGGCAAAGATCAGCAAAATAAAGGCCGCAACGGTAAACATGACACCTGCCAGACCCGAAAAAGGCGAATCTGTCTCAGGCTCAGGCGTTGCCTCAGGTTCGGCTACCGGGGCATCCCAGCTCAACACGAAGGCAACCAGGTCATCGATTTCAGCATCAGAAAGCGGCCCACCATTTTCCTGACTCCAGGCAAGCATGGGCGAGTTTTCAACGCCGCGCTCGATGGTGGCTTTGATGGATAGATCTGCCCGGAAAGAAGGCCAAGCTTTTGCCAGCGTCGCGCCGATGCGTCCTTCGCCATTAGCGCCATGACAGACTGTGCAATTTTGATCGAACAGTACTGCTCCGTTATTAGGATCGCCTTCCACATCCGGAACAGGAGAGATCTCTTCGCGCGCTGTGGCTGTGGGAACTAATGGCGTGATTTGTGGAACTCCACCAGTTTGCCAACTGAGAATGTAATAAACGACCGCTTCGATCTCTTCGCTAGAGAGAGGCCCACCATTTTCCTGACTCCAAGCTGGCATGGGCGAACCTTCAACTCCTTTGGCGATGGTATCAGCCGCGACCAGGTCGGGTCGAATGGAGGGCCAATCTTTCGATAAGGTGGCGCCAACACGGCCCTCACCGTCTGCGCCGTGGCAAACAGCGCAGTTTTCGGTGTAGATCTGAGCGCCAAGTTGCCATTTGGCATCGTCTTCTTCCTGAGCTAACACAGCAGAACCCCACAGGAGTGAGACACCCAGAAGGATGATAAAAATTTGGCGGATAATTTTTGTGTGGTTCATAGTTATTTGTACACGGATTGTTTTTTTAGATTTCATCCGAAAAATCCGTGTTCATCCGTGTCCAATTATTTTTGAGCCAATAGAAAGGCGACCAGATCGTCTAGCTCTGCATCGCTGATGGTGTCGGCAAAGGTCTTGAGCATCAGGTCGTCGTAGCCTTCCACCAGGTAGGCTGAAGGGTTGACGATAGATTCGCGGATATATTCTTCAGCAGTGTATCCTTCAATCATTGTTGCTGCAGATTCGCCAATCGTGGTCAAGTTGGGGCCAACGGCCCCTACACTGATGCCTTCAATGGCGTGACAGCCAGCACAACCACTCTGGTTGTACAACAGCAAGCCACGCGCCACAGGATCTTCAAATTCTTCAGCGCTAAGTTCAGTTGGGGGTAGCTCAACCAATTCGACTTCACCAATGGCTGTCGCCTCCCAGTTGAGAATGAAGGCCGCCAGAGATTGGATTTGATCTTTGCGCAGTGGGCCACCAAACTCATCAGACCAGGTCGGCATAGCCGGGCTGCCCGCACCGGGATACAAATCTGGACGAGTTGAAACCTGCCGACCCGTAGAAACTGTGGCGATTATGTAGTCTTCAAGTCCGCCCTGCCAACCCACCTCAGCGATACGAGCCTGGAAGAAATGGACATCATTGAGCGGAGGGGCCAATCCGGGCACGCCTTCACCTCGCAGACCATGACACCCTCGACAGTTAATCTCGAATAATTCGGCACCGATCTCGATCTCCTGGGCAGCCTGATAACGAATAAACTCTTCCATGCGCTTCTCTTCATTGAAGCCCACATAGAGCAGAATGAAACCAGTTACGGCAATCAAGATCGAACCTAATAAAATTTCAAGTTGTACGCGAGACATAAGATTCCTTGTTCATACAATAACGATCTTTCTCTTTTTCACCGCAGAGACGCGAAGACCGCTGAGAATTCTTTCGATGGGAGAAAAGAGATTGAACTCCGAAACTCACTCATTATCATACAAAACTCTGCGAACTCTGCGTCTCAGCGGTTCAATTAATGATCGCGGTCGTGGTCGCGGTGCAGGAAGATGTGCTGCTCATAAGATTTTCGCTCACCACTTTCAGCGTCTGTCCAAATAATACGCGGGGTGACCTTCTTCAGGTCAGCCTGCCACTCTTCGATGACCATAACTGCTTCAACTTCAGGCAATTTGCCTAATTCGGCAGCTTCGTTGGCCTTTTCGCCGTATTCTACGAAAACGGCTTCAAAGTCCGGGCAGCCCCAAAGCAAGTCAGGACACATATTTTCCGGATCAGTTGCATTGACCTCGTAAACCCCAGGACGCAATTGATCATATGGGATAGCCCTGAGTTCACCTAATCCTTCTTCGGGTGCTAAATCCTGAATAATGCGCGCCGCGGCAGGTGTTTCAATAGCATATTCTGGCAGACCCATATAGCTGAGAACTACCAGTGCAAATGTAGCTAAAAGACCGATGGCCACGGCCAGGGGTCGCTTATGCGCTTCACGGTGGGGATTTCGATCGATATATGGCACTACAAAAAGTAAGCCAAAAATGATTGTTGGAAGGATGATGCCCATTAGGGTCTTATCACCTAAC
>CAYQQX010000105.1:0-15657 GCA_964419495.1 uncultured Anaerolineales bacterium | reverse complement strand
TCATGAATGAAACACCGCTATTGGATATCAAACCTTACGTGCCAGAATTTGACAACAGGTATCAGGCTAAGATCGGTTGGCTAACAGGAAATGTAGACCAAGTAACCCAACATAAATCTGATAACCGCTTCAATGAAAAAGAAAATGGATTTACTTGATGATGTATTGGACACCCTCCAAGATGGTGAAGTTGTCTACATCTGCATCGGGCTGCATTGGACAGCTGTTGTCATTGAGATTGGAGGTCAACGCCATTGCGGCCTGGCCTCCACCCTCAGTGGGAGCCATGTACATGGAGTTCCAGATGTTCCCAAAGCCGGGCAACTACAAACATTGACCGGCCGGGAACTGGCTGGATATATTTTTTCCAAACAGCCAACACTGGTGAGCGTTGGGGCCGCAGCGGTCAACGCCCTGCTGCCACGATACCCTGAAACTTGGCGAGAGATCAATGCTGAAGATGTTATCGCCGAACATGGTGTAGAAAAAACGGTCGCTCTGATCGGGCATTTTCCATTCATTTCCCGGCTGCGCCCTCAAGTTGGAGAACTACATGTCTTGGAGTTGGATCCACAACCAGGCGATTTACCAGTGTCCGCGGCAAGCGAGATTCTTCCCAAGGCTGATGTGGTGGCGATAACATCCATGACCTTGATGAACCGCACCCTGGACGGGCTGCTGAAACTCTGCGCACCGGAAGCTCTGGTCATCTTATTAGGTCCGACCACGCCTCTCAGTCCAGTAATGTTCAATTACGGCATTGATCTGCTGTGCGGGTCTGTGATCACGGATATCAAACCTGTGCTGCAAACTGTCAGGCAAGCGGGCAATTTCAGGCAAGTTCACAAGGCAGGCGTGCGGCTAGTATCAATAGGTCGGTGATCTACTTCTTTTGCTAAATTGCCGACTTGAAATTTTGTAGACAATTGGACTCTCTAGGAATCGGCGGGGAAGATGGCTGATTTGGGGGTGCGTTTGGCAGTTTCTGCTGGCGCATTGGTTTATGTGGGCGCATCTCACCTGCTTCCAGCTGTTGAAAAAGAGAATAAGAGATATTCCGTCGTCTCGCTTGGTGTTGGCATTCTCGTTGCTGTCTTGATCATGATGTTGAAGGGTTATTAAAAAACCATGAAATACGTATTTGGTCCAGTACCTTCACGACGGTTAGGTCAATCCTTGGGGATTGATCCCGTTCCACTCAAGACCTGCAATTGGAACTGTGTCTACTGCCAGTTGGGGCGATCCAGACCTATGGTGAATGAGCGTAAAGAGTATTTCCCACCCAAAGAAATTTTAGATGAAATAGATAAAGCGCTAGAATCCCACCAACCAGGCGAAATCGATTGGGTCACCTTCGTTGGTTCTGGGGAGACAACCCTGCATGCCAGCATCGGTTGGCTGATCCAACAGGTGAAATCACTTACAAACTTACCGGTGGCAGTCATTACCAATGCATCTTTGCTGTACCTGCCAGAAATACGCACAGCGTTGGCTACCGCGGACGCAATTCTACCCTCCCTGGATGCAGGTAATGCACAGCTTTACCATAAGATAAACCGCCCTCATCCAGAAGCTACCTTTGAGCGCCTGCTGGATGGTCTGGCTACTTTCCGACATGCGTATAATGGCAAACTATGGGTGGAAATTATGCTCCTTCGCGGGCTGAATGACAGTGAAGAAGCTTTACGAGGCATGGCTGCCGCTTTGCAATTAATCAGGCCGGATGAAATACACATCAATTTGCCCACACGCCCCCCCGTAGAAACCTGGGTGCTGCCGCCTGACGAAGAAGGTTTGCTGCGTGCTCGTTCGATCCTTGGCGGAAACGCTCATGTCGTACATCCTGCCAGCGGCGTCTTTGAACTTGGCGGGAGCGAATCGCTGGTGGAAGAAATCATTAGCATCGTTTCCCGTCATCCTATGCAGGAAAAGGAGTTGATAGACACCTTGAAGCGTTGGTCGCCTGGTGAAGTGACTACAACTCTACGAAAGCTGGAATTGAGTGGTCAGGTTCAACGCGTAGAGCGCTATGGTTTCCGCTTTTGGACAGCTTCACACTCCTTCTTCCCTACCGATAATTCAAAAACGTGTACGGAGAAACTGGATGAAAAATAAATTATCCGACCTTGTTGACCTGATGGCCTTCATTGAAATTGCCAATGGCAAAGATTTTCGCGAAACTGCTACAAAACTTAGTGTAACGCAGCCTGCTATAACTCAAAAAATACATCGGTTAGAAGATCGGTTTGGTGTCAAACTTTTTCGGCGTATAGGACACAAAATGCATTTGACGGGAGCAGGAAAGGTATTAGAGCCGATGTCGCGAGATCTGATTCGATTAGCTCGTCATGTAGATGAAACGATGACATCCATCCAAGGGGCAATAGAGAGCAAGTTGATCATAGGCTGTTCAACAGCTTTAGGGAAACACTTCTTGACCAGGTTAATTGCTTTATTCCAAATTGAATACCCATTTGTGCAAACTCATATCGAGTGTATGAAGAACGCCAATGTGCTGGACAAGCTATCAACGGGAGATATTACACTGGTCTTTACCAGCAAGAAATGCGATCACCCGACTCTTGAGCAGATAAATTATTTCACCGATGACATCATTCTTGTTGCCCCCGCCAATCACGCTTGGGCTGGTATACCTTATATTTCCCTGGATGATTTACTAAATGAACCAATCATCCTGCGTGAAGAAGGTGCAGGAAGTAGAGATTTTTTATTCGAATCAATGAAGGTTCGCGGAATCACTCTTGAAGACCTTTCTGTAGTTATGGAACTTGGCAATGCCGAGGCAATTGAAAATGCCGTAGAAGAAGGGATTGGCGTTGCTTTCATTTCTCGCCTGACATGCACACGCGGTTTGAAATTAGGGCGTATTGTGGAAATTACAGTCGGAGGGTTGGAAATAAAACAAGACCTTTATATAGTGCGTGACAAGGCGCATGTACCGACACACATACAGCAAATATTTTGTGAATTTGCTGCATCACAAAATATTCTGGTTCAACTGGGTTTAGATTCATGCACACCATATTGCACGGATATATGATCGCTGGCAAAGATTTGCTTGAAAAATTACATGATTTTTGACATCTGCCATCTTATTGACTTTGCTACTCGTGTGGACAACAAAACCATTAGTAAAGAAGCAAATCCCTGGAAATTCTTTATTAGTCAACAGGATAGCGAACATCTAAGCTATCCGTAAATCACATTACCCAGATGCGTTTTCGAATTCATTCGGCGATAGACCTGGGATAGCCAAGCCCTGATGTGGACGATCATTGTGGTTTCAAAAATGTTGGGACATTCAAAAACAAGCACAACCCTGGATATCTATGGTCACCTGATGCCCACCATGCAGGACGAAGCAGCACGGATTATGGATGAGTTGGTTACACCGATCAAATTGGAGATGGGGAATAGCGTAGATTCTAAGCTAAAAATCTGATCGCAGTTTGCCCAAAATTGCACGCAATTGCACGCAAACTGCACGCAAAACAAAAACCTGCCGTTTTGGCAGGCTCTTCACCCCCATATATAGGGGTATCTAGTTGCTGACCCCCCACAATTAGGCGCTCCCGGTGCGACTCGAACGCACAACCGTCGGCTTAGAAGGCCGGTGCTCTATCCATTGAGCTACGGGAGCAATTCCGATTAACACTCAGGGCAAGGGCGAATCCCTTTGTATACTCTCACACCTGAGACCGTACGAAGGATCGTCTGAGCTGGGCGATTTAGTTTTTCACCCAATTCACCCGCTGTCATATGCATATTTCCATTAGCCAAGAACAATCGAAAGATTGACTCAACCAATGTAGTTCTTTCAGTGATGAATTCTTCTTTTTGTGCGCAGTGACTGATCAAGATATGTTGGAGGCCATCGACCCGCTGCACTTCCGCTGTTTCAGGATCAACCCAATCAACCTTTTCATCACTTTTCAAATCAGCAAATTTTTCCTGGTGTTCAGGGCAAAGAGAGCTGCGCAAATGGACGCGCCACTCACGGTCATTTTGACTCCACCAGTCAAAATCGATATGAAAAGGAGTATCTATTGTCGGCGTGACGAGGCTATAACGTTTGGTTTCAGTCACCAAAGAACTCCTATACTCAATTCATCTGCGGGCATTTACGATCCGGCCGAATCATCAAACCGGAAATGAAGATCACCGACATGAACAAACCAGGGGCGAGAGTCTAACAAAGCCATGATAGGTCCCGGGGGAACGCGCCTTACCAAGTTAACTGCCGCATACAACTCTGTCACGTGAACATGATTCTGTGGGTTTAATTTCGTCAACTCACGAGCTACATCGGCAACAACACGCTCAAAGGGCGGTGGATGTTTTTTTCGTTTTTCCCAAACACTATCTAAGGCACTTACGTCTGGGACCATGATGCCCATTCGTTCGTCATAAGATGCAGATACAACTTGCTTGAGAGTAGCGAAAACCACTCCCCCATCTGCACCCACCAAAACTGTTCGAACCCAATCTCGACGAGATCTTTGGGATTCAACCTTTACAATCACTTCACCGGGATGCTTGCCACGCTTGACTAGAATCGAGCTACCTGGCATCAACTCGTGCTTTCGATACCAATCGTCAAGTCCAATAACATAGCTACCTTCACGCACAACCCAGCCAGGGAATTTCTCGCCGCTATCCCCATCAACAAGCGCAAACAGAATCCGGGGGGCGTCATACGCTGTTGGGAAAAATGAGCGCAAGCGATGTGACAGGGGCAGTGCACCAACTCGCCAGTGCGGATAAAGCAGATGAATCAGTACACTTTCATCGTCTGAAGCAGGATCACCAAAGGGAGATAACTCATCGTCCAGTTTGCTTTCAAGTGCAAGCATCTCAGGAGTCAAGATTTCGCGGTCATACTCTACTTCACGGTAGCGTAATTGATCGGGAATCTCACGGACACTCTCCGGTTCCAGACGTTGTAAATACCACCATACCTCACCAGCAGGACCGACTTCATCAAAACGAGGATCATCCTGGAGCGCCAAATCCAAAGAAAATTCAACCAGTTTTGGATTTTCATTTGAAGGTAAATCAACTTGATCAATCAATGTCTTTGTGGGCACGGGCCCACCACCAGTCATATCAAGAACGGCTTCAGCCAAATTCAAATGACCAGTGTTTACATCAACCAACAATGCCCTTGGGAACCATCGGCCGGCAATATAGACAAAATCATCATTCTCTTTAAGCCCTTGCTCTAACCGTTCAACCAATATATCTTCATATTCATCTAGAATCGATTGAGCGGCTGGACCATCTGCATCTTCAGCAAGTTCTGAGGGGCTATTAAGCGGGTGTTCCTCCAAACCCGAGGCAAATTCACGCTCCTCGCCATTCTCAAATCGAACTTTGATCACTGAAAAATCGCCCAAATCTGGGTTATGTCCATCCCTGGAATCAACTACTTCAGCTTGCCGCCAATCTAGAGTAGGAAAAACTACCTTCTCTTCCAGTGTATACTGTTCTTGGGGTAAGTAAACATTCCCGCCAGCCAAACGTTTCTCTTCAATCTGCTGTAATTCTCGTTGAATTCGATCTTCTACCAACGACGTAATTAATTCCTGGGGTGTGAGTGGAGTTTCGGTATCTAATAAATGTGCATAAAGGAATTCTATGTCATCATCTTGAAGTTCAAAATCATTCCAATAGTCTTCCTTGACAGGTAAAGTTGCTACAACCATACAAAGCCTCAACTTACAAAAATATTCAACACTTAAAATGAAAATTGCCTTTTTAAGCGGCTACTATTATACTCTACCCTGAGATAGCAACAAGTACTATGCCAGCCCAATGAACGAATATGCGAAATAAATCGCATCAAATCGTGACAATTAGCATTGAGACAAATTCTCACAAACATTGAATTTGTGTAATCGTAGGTTTCAGGAGTTATTCGTATGGCAAAAAAGAAATGGGTTGTAGCAGCAAAAATTGCGGGCGAATTACAAGCAGAATTGATTCGTGGATTGTTAGAAGCGCAAGAGATAAATGTCTACTTAGCCGTAGAAGGAGCTGCCCGAGCAATTGGGATTACAGTGGGATCGCTAGGAGAAGTCGACGTGATGGTTCCCGAGGAACAGCTAGATGATGCTTTAGAGATCATCAATAGTTATCATGCGGGCGAATTTGAAGATTCTTAATTTTTGAGATTGTTTTTACCAGAGCTAAGGGAACTCCTGCGAAAGCCAATCCATGGGATCAACCTGAACGCCCCCGACGATAATTTCCCAGTGCAAGTGCGGGCCGGTCACCCTGCCCGTCTCACCAATCAAGCCTATCACTTGTCCAGTTTCAACCCAATCCCCCGTTGATACCTTGAATTCTGTTTGATGGGCGTAAGCTGAATACACTCCCCAACCATGATCTATTACTGTGGCATTTCCTCTAACAGTAAGCGGTCCTGTGAAAACTACCTTCCCAGGGGCAGGCGCATAAATCTCCACACCGGGCCGTCCGCAAAAATCTAGGCCAGTGTGAAAGAAGAAATATCCGCTTTGATTGTAAGAGCGCCGATTTCCAAACACTGAAGGAAAACAATCACTCAGAGATTCTGGAACCGGACTCTGCAGCAAGCCATTCCAATATTTTTCCATCGTGATGCGGGCAACCAATTCAAACCACAACTCATTCTCTGTCTCGTTATTTTCGATATCTGTGGTTTCAGAATCAACTCTCAACGGGGGATCATATAGGTAATCCCCATCATCAACGAATACTCGCTGGTAAAAACTAACATGCGTGCCATCAGGTAGCAATCCGATCAAGCTGATTGGATACGCACCGGGATCAAGCAGAGCATGAATCCCTTGTAGTGTTATAAAACTGCCATCGTCGGTTTTGAAAAAATTCAACTTTCGATCATGAAATTGGCCGGCGATTGAAATCATCTCCGGTGCATCAAACTTAAGCGCCAGCGTATGACCTTGAAATAGGGGGAAAGAACCAAATTCGAATTTAGCTAGCTCTTTAGGAATAGCTCTTTGATCCAGATCTTCACCATTGGAAAGAAAAACCTGATCACCAGCAAGCTTATCCCAAGTCCCGCGCAGTTGATTATCCTTTATGAGGGTCCATGGACTTACCTCATTGGTGATTGCCATTTCCATCAAGGATTGACCCGTCTTCAAAGTGGAACGCCCGCCTGAGGGTATCAGTTCATCCCCTTCTGGAATTGCTACTATCAATTGGGAACCCGCATATACCTCGTCGGGGTTGGTATATCGGTTCAAACGCAGCAATTCTTCCTGTGAAATGCTATATTTGTTGGTCAGGCTTTCGACATTCTCACCAAATGGGACAGTCTCAAATGTCAAGACACCACTCAAACCCTCGAAGCCTGGTATCACTAATCGAGCGCCAATTGAAAGTTGACCGGGGTCCGTAATTCCATTCTTTGCGGCAAGATCGTCCATAGAAATGCCAAAACGCGCTGCGATCCCCCAGAGCGAATCGCCACTTTCAACAATATAAACCGGCCCATCAGGTTGGTCTTCTTGGGCAAATACATCGCCAAAAGTGACAAAAACCAACAAAAAAATAATTATGCTAATCAGACGTTGTCGCATCGAATTCGATTTGATCTCCTATGGAGAAATGATCTTGCCAAATAGGTGATAATTCTAGCACATACAAGGCTGGCGCCAGAGGTACAAAAATCGGGCGCCAGCGTTGCGCAAGACGGATGTCCACAACTTTTTTTTCTTTGTTCATCCAAACAACAGTGATATCCATCCACATGAAAAGCATGTGGATGGATGCATCTAATTTGCTCTCCCTACTCTGAACAAGTAATAAACCTTCATCTTCAGGTAATGATCGACGAAACGTTAATCCCCTTAATTGACAAAGGAAATCTTCACAGTATTTTGCTCGGAGACTTGGGAAATTTGGATTTGTCTTGTTGAGGATGTTTACCCAGCGCATTATTTATCAGGAACATAAATATGGGACGACTTCTGCGCTTCCAATGAATACGGACAGCGTGAGAGGTCATCCCATTTGTTTACAAATTTGATTATCAGTTTCGATTACGTTGTTTGCTTTTCGAGAAATCTCTCCACGCTTTCGACAAGATCTTCTGGCTTAAAGGGTTTGGTGATATAGTCTTCCACTTTGGCAATATGTAAACCTAAAACTTTGTCGATGTTTTGTGCCTTGGCAGTAATCACAATCACGGGGATTTCACTGGTAGTTTCTTCATCCCGCATCATTTGGAAAACTTCCCAACCGTCGACATCAGGCATCATTAAATCCAGTAAAACCAAATCGGGAAGTTCAGATTTTATGATCTCCCACCCTTCCTGACCACCAGACGCACCACTAACTGTGTATCCCTTTCGTTCGAGGATCAATTTAACAAGTTCGATCATCTCTACGTCGTCTTCAACATATACTATGTGACGACCAAGTTCCGTCATTTATGCCTCCAAAATGTTTCCAATTATAGAAAAGTTTACCACAAGCCCACCCCTCTTGCCACGCATTATAGGCTGGACTATAATCCAACGTCGGATGTGAACTGAAAGATTCCACAACCTTTAGATACCAATAATTCAAGAGGTAGAAAATGATAGATGTAAACGAACTGCGCAAAGGCGTAACCTTCGAGATTGATGGAAAACTGTACAAAGTATTAGAATACACACACCACAAGCCTGGGCGGGGCAAAGCCACAATTCGTGTAAAAATCCGTGATCTGCGCAGCGGCAAAATTGTCGATATGACCTTCAACTCGGGCGATCGAGTGCAAGACATCCGATTAGATCATCATGATGTGGAGTATCTCTACGGCGATGATGAATTCTATTATTTCATGGATCTTGAAACCTATGAACAGCCGGCCATCTTGAAAGAAGTACTCGCTGAGGTCGCTCCGTTCTTGTTGGAGAATATGCAAGTAAAACTGACCTTTTACGAAGGCGAGCCCATTGATATAGACCTTCCCACAACCGTTGATCTCGAAGTCACCAAAGCAGACCCTGCAGTACGCGGTGATACTGCAACTGGCCTGACAAAAAAGGTCACGGTGCAAACCGGCATCGAAGTAGAAGTCCCGGCTTTCATTGAAACGGGCAACACAATCCGGGTTGATACCCGTAACGGAGCCTACGTCACGCGCGTTTAATTAAACACGAACCTACATTAGAAAATCATGACCACCATAAACGGTGGTCATTTTTTATATAACAAGTTTTCCAAGGGGGATGCTGCCGTCAATCTCCGCCTCTTCGGCAATCTTTTGTGCTAATCTCTCATAGTAACCCAGTTCGCACTCTACATCGGGATCAACCGAGAGTGTTGGCAGATTGGATGGGTAAGAATGATATTTGGCATGTAAATAATCTAAGGTCTGCTCATAGTAGCTTTCCAGGCTACCGCCCTGAATAATGATTACCTGTGTCATTGTATTCTCCTATTATAGGGCGGTACCAGGGATCAAAGCGTCAAAACCAAACTCAGGTTAATTCAAAACGCGACATGCTCGGAATGAATGCCGCGCAAAATATTGGCGGGTTTTTGGATTTAACAGCAAAAAAATGAATAAGTCCTGATATGATCAGGTCGCCTGATTTCGCCATGGTGAAGTTAGGTTGTGACACCCTCGGTATTCTAGGCTCAGGGTGTCACATTTTTAAGGACTTCTCCATTATAGAACTAATGTTCTAAAAGTCAAGTGATTGCTGAATATTTTAAGATTAGATGAGTACATGAGTACAATTCGTTATTCCCTACTTGACACATGCTATAATTTTGGTCATGCGAACACCATCCGGAAAAGAATGCACTTATTTTTATGGCGATTACTATCGCGGCCGAGAACGCGAAGAATGTCGCTTGCTTGAGAATTCCAACCCACCCCAAAGATGGGAACCAAAACTGTGCTCTAGATGTCCAGTTCCAGAAATTCAACAAGCCAATGCTTGCGAGCACATGCAGCTCAATGCACGTGTTCAACGCCTTTTTTTCATCATGCCCCCCGAAGTGAAGGTTACAACCCATTGTAATAAGTCAAAGCAAAATGTTTCTGAACCTCATGTCGGTTGTGGACAATGTCATTCGTTGCCACCCATATTCACTGGAGAAGCCCTTGACCCTGACGCTATTGATTGACCTGGACGACACTTTGCTGGGAAACAGCATGGAAACCTTTATCCCTGCTTATCTCAGTGCTCTGGGAGAAAGGTTTGCGGCGCATACCCCTCCTGAAAAGACAGCCCAGACTCTAATGATTGCTACTCGGCAGATGTTTGACAACAATTGCCCGGATCAAACCCTCGAAGCTGCCTTTGACCCGCATTTTTATCCAACCTTGGGCAT
The DNA here is from genome assembly GCA_964419495.1 of uncultured Anaerolineales bacterium. Classification (GTDB taxonomy): domain Bacteria; phylum Chloroflexota; class Anaerolineae; order Anaerolineales; family UBA11858; genus NIOZ-UU35. The sequence goes on along the minus strand of CAYQQX010000105.1, from coordinate 5,295 downwards.
AGAAAAATCTAAAATCCAAGGGGAGTTGGATTCTTTTTATGAAGATATTTTTCCAGCTCTGGAGCATTTGACCCAACCGATCCCTGAAGCTGTCGAATTTATTGAGCAAGCCATCCAGCGCGGATATCGCATTGGGATTGCAACCAATCCGCTCTTTCCTCGCACTGCAATAATACAACGCCTTGAATGGGCTGGCCTGTCCCCAAAGAAGTATTCTTTTGATCTAATACCGGCATACGAGGATTTTCATTTCGCCAAACCGAACCCCGCATATTTTGCAGAATTTCTGGGACGAATGGGTTGGCCCGAAGGTCCAGTGCTTATGATAGGCAATGATCCCGACCATGATGTACGCTGTGCCCAGGGGATGGGCGTACCAGTTTTCTGGATTTCAGATGGTTCAGTGGGACTCCCAAACGGGGTACTGCCCCCAAACAAATTGGGCTCAATTGATGATATTCTCCCTTGGATTGACAGCCTGCCTGAAGGAGAATTAGTTCCGAACTATTCATCTCGTACAGCAATAGCTGCCACCTTGCGCGGATGCGCCGCTGCGCTTAATAGTATGGCCAATGCGTTCCCCACACACCTTTGGAATGAATGCCCAGAACCAGAAGAGTGGTGTCTGACTGAAATTTTGTGCCATCTACGAGATGTAGAACGCGAGATAAACTTACCTCGTCTACGGGTGATCCTTGAAGAAGATAACCCCTTCATCGTCGGCATTGACTCCGATGCGTGGGCAGATGAACGCAATTACAAAGATCAAAACGGAACTGCAGCGCTGAAAGAGTTCATCAAAACGAGGTCGCAAACGCTATCGCAAATAGATCAACTCAACGAGGAAGAGTGGCAACGACCAGCACAACACGCCATATTTGGCCCTACTGATATGAAAGAAATTATCAGCATTATCGCTCAGCACGATCGCCTACACACATGTCAGGTTTACGAAACCATAAATACAATTCGTAAAAGTGTGGAGCAATCATCAGAAAGCAGATAATGTGGGGATTATGACAACCGCAATAATTCCATTCCAAAATAAGATCGCGCTTGTTACTGGCTCAGGACGCGGAATCGGACGAGCGATTGCGCTTCATCTTGCTCAACAAGGAGCGGATGTCGTGATCAATTTCTTTCGCAACCGCAAACCAGCCGAGGAGACAGCGACAAAGGTTGAAGCACTTGGACGTCGTGCTCTAGTCGTAAAAGCAAATTTGGGAGATCTCGACGATCTCAACCGTCTTTTCGACGAGGTAGAGCAAACCTTTGGTGGCCTGGATATCTTCGTGCACAATGCTGCCTCGGGTTTCAATCGACCTGCAATGGAACAACGCCCCAAAGGTTGGAATTGGTCGATGAACATCAATGCCCGACCGCTGCTCTTTGGTGCTCAGCGCGCTGCATCATTGATGAAGGCAAGCGGTGGTGGACACATTGTCGCAATTACCAGTCCAGGTTCGCAGCGCGTACTGCCGGACTATGTCTCCGTTGGTGCCAGCAAGGCTGCTTTGGAGGCTGTGACGCGTTACTTAGCCATCGAATTGGCAGAGAGAAACATTGTCGTCAATGCTGTCTCTCCAGGCATTGTGCTAACTGATGCCTTACAACATTTTGACATTGTTAAAGATGAAGTTGAAATAATCGAACGGGCCAAATCCTTGACCCCTGCGGGAAGATTGGTATCCCCTGAAGATATAGCTCAAGTTGTTGGATTTTTGTGCTCACCTGCCTCGGAGATGATCCGCGGTCAGGTTATTGTTGTGGATGGGGGATATACGCTGCCAGTCCCAGGGGTTGTTCCCTAACCAATATCTAAAGAACAGTCACCGTAGAACTCTGATTATTCTAATATCGATAAAAGACCCGTCATCAAATCCGCCGTCGATGGATGACGGTTGCCCTCAGCTTTGCAGCGCTTTTGAACAGCATCATCAATGCCTATGCGCATCTTTTCGGCGGTGGCCCCATTTACCCCTGGAAACCCGTAAGCCAGCACAGCTTTCGAATCTTCTGGATGTAACCCGCCATGGATTCCAGTGATAGGCGCACCAAAATAGAATCCATCCGCATAGTTACTGATTAAGAGCAAATCTCCCGTCATTGGACATGCAAGATTGTTTAATCGGTTTATTGGATCTATGTAGAGGTTTTCATTTTGTACATCTCTATCAATAGAAAACCATTCTTCCAGACTGATAATTTGACCTTCAGTTGTCAGCGCAAAATAGGGCGCAGACCAACCATCTCTTGCAACATTGCGTAGCAGTACAGCAGCCAAGGCATCCTGGATTTCTTCCGCATAACGGCCTGTATGGTGGGCTTCCCAAAATGCCTTTCCGACTGGCAGCACATCTCGCTGGAAATCGGGTGCATCAGCCCATTGCTTACGCCGGTTTTGGAGATAAACATAAGCTATACCACCATTCGAAGCTACAACAGCATCGCAGTTTGGATCTTCCCCAGGAAAATCGTGAACATCAAGTCCCAGGGCATCAAAAAGATGTCCTAATTCTCGCTCGAAGGGAAAAGCCAATCGCATGGAATGCCGATCGTCAGGGACAACTTCAATTTGCCCGTGATCGGAGAAAATTGCTACCAACGTAGATGATGAAGAGTGAAACGCATCCCAGAGATCACCAACCATGGGATCGACGTGATTGATCAGATAATCCATCTGTGCGCCGGGGCCATGGACGTGGGATTCGTGGTCTAAACCAAGCAAGTGGATGGTAAGCAAATCAGGTATTCCGAACTTATCCAGGTATTTGAGCGTTTCATCCATAATTCGGCGGTCGTATTCTTCTGAACTGAGCCCAAAAAGGTTGCCACCCTTCGTGAATCGGGCTAAATCAGTAAGAGAGGGTTTGATCCAGGTTTCTGCACCGGTTGCATACATATTGCCGGCCACTACAGAGCACAAGCCGCGTTCTCCCAGTTGCTGGTATAGCGAAGGCACCTCCAAACACCTGGCAGCCAGCCCATCCGTGAAGACCCGCACAGCGTCATCGGCAGCCAGGGTATCACCAACGTCGAAGGCATAATGTCGCGGCACTCCGTTGTTTCGTCTGCCAAAGCGATCGAAGAATTGGTTGCCTGGGATGCCATGCTCCATAGGATGAGCACCCGTAAACAAACTAGCTTGGGAACAACATGTAATGCTGGGGGCAGGTGCCAACACTGGGATCTGCGCACCCCGCGCGAGTTTAGGTCCACCAAGCAATTGGGCGATGTTGGGGATGCTGTTGCTCTCCAATGCGGCGTCAAACACATCGGATCGCAATCCATCTATATCAATCAACAATATCCGGGAAAAGTACCTCATTAATCTCCAACCAGAATTGCCCGTGCGGGGGCACCATCGCAGCCTTCAATTTTTAGTGGCAGACAGTAGAGTGTGTACTCTCCTGGCTCAATATCGGAAAGAAATAGACCTTCCAGAGCAATGATTCCTGCTCCCAGTAAGGCACGATGTGTGGGTATGCCATCTCGATAAGGTGCTACAGAAAGGTAATCCACGCCGACCAGTTTGATCTCTCGTTGCACTAACCAATTGGCAGCCTCAACATCAAGGGCCAGAAAATCTTCTTGAAATGTGTTGATTCCCGCTGCCCACAAATTGGAGTTGCTCGTCTTAAGAAGCAAGCGCCTGGTATCACTGGGAATATTTGCTGCTTCCAGGTCAGCCACAGAAATATCCACAGCGACATCAGGCAAATAAACAACCAAAGCAGGGCCGGTGAGAATTTCAAGAGCCAGTGATTCAACTGTGTCTGTATTTCCACCTAAAAAATGAAAGGGGGCATCTACATGCGTTCCAGTATGCACACCCATCGACAAATGCGAGACGTTGGCATCTTCTCCATCTTCCATCTTGCTAGTTCGCTCTAAGCGGATTCCAGGATCACCAGGCCATGTGGGGAGTTCGGTACTGATTGTTAGGGAAATATCATAGATTTTCATAAATATATCTTTCTTACGAATTGAGATTCAAATAATGATTATGGGAACTTTAACTTGGTAAGCTGATACTTGCTAACTTGTAACGTTCCAACGCTTTGCGGTTGATGGTTATTCCCAACCCCGGTTTATCAGGTACATCGATGGTGCTATCTGCATTGAGAATGAATATTTCATTGGTGATATCTTGGTGATAATAGCGCTCGGTGGCAGAAATATCTCCAGGCAATTTGAAGTTTGGCAAAGAGGCTAATGCCAGGTTCGCCGCACGGCCAACACCGGTTTCAAGCATGCCACCACACCAGACGGGCACATTTTGCTCATTGCATAAATCATGGATGGCAATGCTCTGACTGAGCCCACCAACTCTACCTTGTTTGATATTTACAACTCGACAAGCGCCCATCTCCAAAGCTTGGCGAGCGTGTCGAGGGGCAGTGATACTTTCGTCCAAACAAAGAGGAGTATGAAACTGTTTTTGAAGTTGGCTGTGGTCCCAAAGATCATCTTCTGCTAACGGTTGTTCAATTAGCAGCAAGTCATACGCATCTAAGGGCAGCAATGCAGACGCAGTCTCCAATGAATAGGCCGAATTGGCATCTACCTGCAAACGCAGTTCAGGGAATTGTTTGCGAACAGACTGCACTTCACTGATATCGCGCCCGGGCTTTATCTTGAGCTTGACTCGGCGGTATCCATCGGATAAATAATTCTCGACAGTTTTCACGAGGGCTTTTGGAGATTTTTGTAAGCCTACCGAAACCCCAACTTCCACGCGTTCCTTTACGCCCCCAAAAAGATTGCGCAGCGGAAGCCCTTGAACCTGGCCTTGCAAATCCCAGATCGCCATCTCTACCCCGGCTTTGGCCATTTGATGACCGCGCACATGTTTGACAATATTTTGAAACTCAAACGCATCTTGAACATCCTTACCCAATATCTTGGGGATGATATAGTCAGGCAAGATGTGCCATGCGGTCCCGCAGGTTTCCCAGGCATAACCGGGATCACGATCAGCAACAACTTCGCCCCAACCGGTCAACCCTTCTGAATATATCTCGACGAGAATGCAATCGCGAGTATCAATGCTTCCGAAGGAAGTTTCAAAAGGAGCAACCAGGGGCATTCGCATATGATGGAGGGTTATTTTTTCGATTTTCATGATTTATAAGTAGTTCGATTCATAAATATTATATTAGGTGTCATTGCGAGCGTGCCAACGGCAGGCCTACGGCCAGCGTGGCAGTCTCCTTGAAAATGGGGGAGATTGCTTCGCCTCGGGGAAAACACCCAAGGCTCGCAATGACACCAATTTTAGTTATTTATAAGACG
>CAYQQX010000104.1:0-15657 GCA_964419495.1 uncultured Anaerolineales bacterium | reverse complement strand
GAAAGGAATTTTATGGTTTTGCCTCTTTGTAAAAAAATATTGTAATTGCATCGTTATGTTCAAACATGAAGGGATTTTGTATACCAACCCATCAAAGAACCACTTGCTGGGATTGAGATTGAAATAACAATTAAAGGAATGATTTGCCAGAATGGATGAAAGTTTGCAATACCTGAGAAACTACGATAAATCTGGAGTACTTCATGTCTAAAAGCAGCGACCAAATTCCAGAAAACCATCGAAAAAATAATCGCCCATTTATTATCGGTATCACCTTACTCGTAATTCTATATACAGTCGGGGTGGTCTTGATGACAGCCAGGGCGATCAATCGTGCAAATATATTTACCAAGCAAGAGGTGGCATATTCGCTGGCAACGGTTCTGGCGACCACCAACGAAGCCTTGGATTTGTGGCTGAACCAGCAGCAAGAGAGAATTGAGATCGTTCGCCTGTCACCCATGCTCATTGAGGCGACGCAACAACTCTTAGATATTTCCCGAAACCAAAGCACTCTGCGATCTCATCAGGCTCAGTCAGATTTACGTGAATATATCGAACCTATTTTGGCCAGATATGGTCAGGTCGATTTTGTAGTGATCTCGCCGGATTCCATCAACCTTGCATCCATGAGCGATTCAAATGTTGGTACTCAAAACTTGATTGCCGAGCAGCGACCCGAACTGTTGGCCCGAGTTTTTCAAGGAGATATCACCCTGATCCCCCCTGTGAATCCCAATGATATGCAGGTAGATACTAGTGGGGACAGACAGAATCCTTGGCTGCCAACTATGTATATTGCCGGGCCTATCGAGAATTCCGCCGGCCAGGTGATCGCAGCGTTGGCCTTGCAAATCGATCCCAGCGCGGATTTTTCTAGAATCACCCAATTAGGGCGGTTGGGAGAGAGTGGAGAGACATATGCCTTCGACATTAATGGCTTCATGATGACGGAGAGCCGATTCGCTGACCAGTTGCTTGATATTGGTCTCCTTGAGTCGGGGGAGCATAGTATCAACAATATCCGCATCGCTGACCCTGGGGTCAACTTGCTGGAAAAGAATGAAGCAGGATTGCCTGCTGATGAGCGCCCACTTACGTTGATGGCATCCGAGGCAATCCAAGGGAATTTTGGTGTCAATGTAGACGGTTATCGTGATTACCGTGGAGTTCCCGTTTTTGGCGCCTGGCTGTGGAGTGAAGATTTGGACGTAGGGCTTACCACCGAGATCGATGCTGAAGAGGCAATGCTGCCATATTCGCGGACTTTTGTCAGTTCGATGGTTCTGGTGGCAGCAACGTTGACTGTCTCCTTGCTTTTGGCCGGTGGTTTGGTCTACAACCGCACTCGACTCGGACGTGCCATTGAAACTGCCTATTTCGCACAACAATCTAGTGAACAGCAAAACCGCGCCGTCCTCGACAATATCATCGACGCTGTAATCAGTATCAACGAAGGTGGCTTGATCGCCTCCTTCAACCGTGCAGCGGAGGAGACTTTCGGTTACACAGCTGAAGAAGTTCTGGGTCGAAATGTACGCATGCTGATGCCTGAACCGGATCACTCGCGACACGACAACTACTTGGAAAATTATCTCAATACCGGGAAAAAGAAGATTATCGGCGTTGGCAGAGAGGTCACAGGGGTGCGTAAAGATGGCAGCCAGTTTCCCATGTACCTTGGCCTAAGTGAAAATCTTAATTCAGGAGAGCGATTATTCACCAGCGTAATCCGTGATATCACATTACGAAGAGAGGCAGAGATGGCTATCCAGGATGCCCGTAACGCTGCCGAGTCCGCCAGCTTGGCCAAAAGCGAATTCCTCTCGAATGTCAGTCACGAACTTCGCACACCCTTGAATTCCCTCATGAGCGTGGCTTTCCTGGCAGAAGAAACAGGATTGTCTTCCATACAACTCGAGCTAATCGATAAGATGAAATCGGCTACCAATAAGCTCAAGAGCATCATCGATACCATGCTGGATTTCAGTAGTTTGCAAAATGGTGAACTTGAGATGGAAATGGCCCCCTTCGATATCCGCAATCTTATAACCGGGTTGTCGGATGAATACTCGCCCAAAGCATACGAGAAAGGGCTAGCGATCAAATTCAACATTTCCCCTGCCGTGCCGACAAATTTGATCGGAGACCCCGACCGCATACGGCAGGTGCTCTCCCTGCTTACCGATAATGCCATCAAATTTACCGAAGAAGGCGAGGTCGAACTCTTTTTAGATCGTCTTGATGAACAGGGCACAACTGTAACTTTGAAGGTTTCTGTCCGCGACACGGGTATTGGCATGACTGAAGATGAAATCTACGAACTGTTTCAACCCTTCACCCAATTGGACGGATCCTCGACTCGCAGATATGGGGGACTGGGGATGGGGTTGATCCTGAGCAAGCAGATCGTTGAGAAGATGGGCGGTGAGATTTTCGTGAAGAGCAAGCCAGGTGAAGGCAGCATAATTTCGTTCACCCTGGAGTTCGAACGTGCTCCCGAGGAGGGTCCTACTAATGATCCCAGCACAAAGGTGTCTTCTGAAATCCCCGGTGAGGAAACTATTCCTCAAGCCGAAGAAGAAGACCTTACCCCTGTCTTTCGAGAGCTGGTTCACCAACTGAGGGAAAAAGAGGCGCAGGCATTGAACACCGTGAACCATATACGGAAAAGACTCACCTCACCCCAATTCCAACCCGACATGAAGCAACTAGAGAGGCTGATCACGCTTTATGAATTCGATGAGGCGATAGAAATGCTTACCCAACTCTCTGAAGAATTGGGCATCGAGATAAAGGATGATCAAACACTCTCGGATTGACATAGAGCCATTTTCAAGAATTTTTAATTCTCTTACACAAACCTTGTGACTCATATTCAAAATAGAGGGGGTATCCGGGATTCGTCTTTCGTAAACATACCGATTGCTCTATCGGAATGGCAAACTGAATTCTCATTGTCATTTCGGGCGACCGAATGGAGAGGGAAGTCTCCCACATGCTGTTAATTTGGTGCTGAGAGTAGGGGGACAAAAATAGATCACTACTCCAAAACTACAACTTCAGTTTATTTTTATATTTTCCATTTAGGACACTGAAACCGCCTGACGCATTCGTCGGCGGTTTTTTGGTTATGCGCCATTTGAGAGCGCATTAGCCCTAAAGCAAGCCAATATGTTCCCTATTTTGCCGAATCGGTATATAATACTTCTGAAACAGTATTATTATTCTGTAAATATTGACTTAACGGAACATATTGTGCTATTTTAGTACAGAAAGGACTGCTGTGATGAAATCTAGAATTGATGATATCGATCGAGCCATTCTTGACTGTCTGATAGAGGATGCCCGAATGCAGTCATCAGAAATTGCCAGACGGCTGGGCAATATGACCGCTCGAGCAATCCGAAACCGGCTCGATCGCCTGGTGAGTGAAGGGTATATCGCTATTAACGCTTGCGCAATGCCCGAGCGTTTGGGTTTGCCGATCTCTGCAGATATTGCCATGGATGTTGAACCAGGCATGATTGAGGAGGTGGCCAACCAGTTGGTGGCATTAGATGAAACCAATTATGTTGCCATGACGACCGGAGATACTGATATCTCTGTTTCCGTGGTGGCCGCGACCATGGGCGATTTACAAACGTTCATCAACGAGAAGCTACATTCAATCCCCGGAGTGCGAAAAACCCGCACCTATGTACTCACCAAGATTCTCAAGGTGAGCTGCAATTGGCCCTTCCCGAGAGAATTGCAGATTGTCTAGTTGGAGAAAATAAATGGAATCCCTGAAAATACTCGGTATCAGTGGCAGCCCAAGGAAAAAAGGAAACAGCAATTACCTATTAGAAATTGCGCTGGAAGCTGCCGAGAATATTGCCCCAAAAATGGTAAAAACTGAACTCTATTCAATATCGGGCAAAACTTTTAATCCCTGTGACTCTTGCAACCAATGCCACGATCAGCTTGGCTACTGCCGCCAGACCGATGACGACTTTGGTGAACTGCGTGATAAGTGGATTGAAGCGGATGCCATCATCTATTCGGTACCGGTTTATCACATGGGGATTCCCGGCCAACTGAAGATATTCATCGATCGGCTGGGAAATAGTTGGGTGGAGAGTTTCACTTCGCGACCTCTCAAAGTGATTGGGGCCATCGCCCAAGGGTCGGGTTTGGCGACAGGACAAGAAACTGCGATGAATTTTCTCAACATTCATACTGTGATGTCCGGCTGCATCCCTGTAGGTGGGGATTGGCCCGCTAGCTATATTGGTGCATCTGGATGGACGCGCGTTGAGGAGGGCAAGAACGCTTTAAAGAAGCTTCACGCTGAAGAAGATGTAGATACGGTTTTCACCGTGGATTCAATCAAAGTTCTCAGCAAGAACATTGTGCTTACCGCCATGATCGTCAAGGCTGGTGGAAAGGCGCTCCAAGGAATGCTTGAAGAAGATGGTACTTATGGGATTTTCTTACGCCGAATTTTGGATCAGAATTGATTTATAAGAGGCACTGACCATGATCCCAAGAATCGAAATCAATCCTGAAACCTGTGACAAAGAAGGATTGTGCGTGCGAGTTTGTCCCGAGGTAATTTTTGTGCAGGAAGAAGCAAAAACGGTTCCAATCATCGAACACCCAGAGAGCTGTTTCTTTTGTGGACAATGCCTGGCAGTGTGTCCAGAGGGTGCAATCACGCACTCGGGTTTTGACATGGCAAACTTCCCTGACCACTCCGCTGAGATGTTCATCCAGCCTGATGCACTGCAGGGGTTCCTGCGCATGCGCCGTTCGGTGAGGGTTTACAACCACAAACGTCCTGTTCGCCGGGAGACGGTGGGAAAATTGATTGAAGCGGCTCGCTATGCCCCAACGGGTTCCAATGCCCAGAGCTTGCAGCATATTGTCGTCGATTCGCGTCAAATCATGGATTCACTTGCCGAGCTATGTGTTGATCTTTTCAGGGAGCAGGTCGAACGCTGCCAAGATGAGCGTGCATTTTCTAAGCTGGAGCCCAGGGTGGCCAAGCGTATTCGAGCAGATCAATCTTTCTACGAGAGTGTGGTTAAAGAGTATGAATCTGGCAATGACCCCTTCTTCTATCAAGCGCCGATGCTGATTGTCACACATGCTGACCTTACGATCACATCCTGCCCAGTGGAAGATGCGACCCTGGCTGCCTATCAGATGATGCTGATGGCCCAAAGCCTGGGGTTGGGCACCTGCTTTATCGGCAACCTGTACGAATTCGCCAATCAATCACAGGTCATTCGAGAGTTGCTCTCCATCCCTTCCGATCATGATATCTTGATGGCTTTCACCCTTGGTTATCCTGCTGTTCGTTTCCGCAGACTGGTCGACCGCAATGAACCTGAGGTCCAGTGGATACCTTGAAATATTAGGAGAAGTTTATGTCTCAAACGTTGATAGAAGCGATCACAAGCTTTAATAAAGAAGGGGCTTTATCCACGACAGATGAATTGCTGAACGCCAACGTCAAACCGGAGGAAATTCTTGATCATGGTCGTACTGCCATGAAGATCATTGGTGACAAGTTCGAATGCGGTGAGTATTTCCTGCCGGAATTGATCATCTCCGGGGATATTTTGTCCAGTATCGCCGAGCGATTAAAGCCTTTCCTGACTGGCGATGGTACCAAGGAAAAACTTGGCGTGGTGGTCTTCGGGACGGTATCCGGGGATATTCATGACATCGCCAAGGATATCGTCATCTCGATGTTGGATGTCAACGGATTTGTTGTTGTAGATCTGGGGGTTGACGTGTCGGCCCAGAGGTTTGTTGAAGCCGCGCAAGAACACCAGGCGGATATGGTAGGGTTGAGCGGGTTCCTGACCCTGGCGATAGACCCTATGCGAGAGACGATTGCTGCTTTCAAGGCTGCCGGACTGAATGATGTCAAGATCATGATCGGCGGTGGACCGATCAACGAGCTGGTTTGTGAAGATATCGGCGCAGATGCCTGGGGCGCGAACGCTATTGAAGCTGTGGCCATCTCCAAGGGTTGGGTAGGAGAAAAAGCATGACGGGCAAAGATAACCCTCAACCCAACAAGAATCAACTCGAATACCAGGCAAGAGAGAAACGCGTTTGGGATGCTGTCCGGCTCCAAAAGCCAGATCGGGTCCCCATTGTCTGCTATGATGAATATTTTTCCCTCAAGCTAGGTGGGGTTACTCCCGCAGATGCGTATTATGATATCGAACGGGCTGCAGCCGCTTTTGTAGAGAATGTCACCAAATTCAATTGGGATATGATTTCTTTGTTCGGGAATTTACCCGGTGAGGTGGGGGAGACCATTGGTCTTACATCCAATAAATGGGCCGGGTGCCATTTGCCAGCCAACCAAGAATTTCAATTTGTCGAAAAAGAATATATGCTGGCTGATGAATATGACCAATTCCTCAAGGATCCCAGTGATTTTGTCATTCGTAAAATGTGGCCCAGGATGGCGACGGGCTTGGGGCCATTTGGTGAGTTCCCGTCCTTTCTGATGCTGTCGCATGCATATACACCGATCTATGAATTGGCCATGCTGGCTGGACAGCCAAATGTGCGAGAAATGTTGGAAAAGTTGATCGCCATGGGCGAGCAAATGAACCGCTATACCGCTGGGTTGGACCAGGCTGTCAGCGCGCTGGCTGAAAAAGGGTACCCTGTATTCATTGAGGTTCCTGCCCACGCTCCCTTCGATTGGATTTCGGATTATTTCCGCGGCATAAAAGGCACGATGATGGATATGTTCTACCAGCCTGACAAACTCAAGGCTGCTATCGATCTGATCACCCCTCAGATGATCGATTACACCATTCAAACTGCCAAAGAGATGGAGCTAAGCACGGTATCCATTCCTTTACATCGCGGGGCGGACCCTTTCATGTCCAACGATCAGTACGCGGAATTCTATTGGCCCAGCCTCAAGGAGCTACTGCTGTCTTTGATTGAGGCTGATCTAACCCCGATGCCTTACTGGGAAGGGTCTTATTCCAATCGCCTTCCGTTCCTGGCGGAACTGCCGCCCGGAAAAATCTGGGGGCATTTTGAAGTTATCGACTTGCACAAAGCCAAAGAGATGATTGGCGACGTGATGGTCTTTTGGGGCAATGTGCCATCGCAGACTCTGATCTCTGGCACTCCTGAGCAAACCAGGGATTCTGTCAGAGAACTTATCGATATTTTTGGCGATAACGGTGGCCTGATCATCGATGGATCTGTGGGAATACCCAAGGAGGCCAAACTGGAGAATGTGATTGCCATGACCGAAGCCGTTTTTGATTATGGAGTTTATTAATCTGATTTTCCCAAGGAGGCTGCATGGAATTAATTCATATATTCAATCGTAAATATACCTGTGAAACCCATATCCACGCACCAAGAAACCGATAGTTCAATTGGATACCCGAAGGGAGCATGTAATGTGCGGTGCCCTTTCGAATAAAAGGAGAAAATGATGTCCCTTAAAAGAATTTTACTGATTAGTACCACTCTTTTGATCGCCGCACTGCTTGTCGGTGCATGTCAGCCAGCCGCCCCCGAGGAACCCGAGGCAGCGCCCGATGCGGAGGCAGCACCTGCTGCTGATGCCGCGGCAGAGCCGGTAGTTTTACGCGCCGGTGGTCTGCAGGATGCCGATTGCTGGAACCCTTTCAGTTGTACTGCTATCTACATGTGGGGCGATCTGCTGGTCGAAGGACTGACCATCCAAGGCAAGGCCTCGGAGGGTTGCGACGGTGAACCAGCCCTGGCAGAATCTTGGGAGCTTTCTGAGGATGGCTATACCTGGACCATCAAACTTCATGAAGGTATCACCTTCCCGGGCGGCACCGCGGTGACCGCTCACACCGTCAAGGAATTCTTTGAGTGGTGGGCATCGATAGAGGATATTGCCGTTTTTAATGCTGAGCTGCTTTTCCTTGATACCATCGAGATCGTCGATGATCTCACCTTCACCTATACAACTTTTGAACCCTTCCACAACTCCCCAGACTATGCCTTCATCTTCATGTGGGTATTCCCTCCCGAGATCTGGAAAGAAATTAATCCCGAAGAACTGTACATCGTCGAGAATAATCCGCCGGTGGGTACAGGCCCATACACGATGACCGAACATGTACCAGGCAGCCACATGATTTTCGAGGCACGAGAGGATTACTACGGTGGTAAACCTCCTATCGATAAAATTATCTACACCATCTACACCAATCCAGATGCCCTAAACATTGCCTTACTGGCAGGAGAGATCGATTTGACATTGCCCTTCCTGCCCCCTGAAAGCTACAACCTTCTTGCGGAAGACCCGAACATTGCCGTTGAAGAAGCATTTCCCGGCGATACGTACAACCTGGCATTCAACATGAAAGAAGCTGGGACAACTCACCCGGCAATTAAAGACCCTGTTGTGCGTGAAGCTATAGATTATGCTATCGATAAAGATCAAGTTGTCGAGTTGGTCTTCCTGGGTCATGCCATCACCTGTCCGACAAACTATGGCTGCGGTCCCAACTTCGCTGGTGATCTCAATCCCGATTTGGAGATAACTCCCTTTGACCTGGAAAAGGCCAATCAGCTTCTAGAGGATGGCGGGTATGTCGACACTGACGGTGACGGTGTACGTGAGACCGCAGGCGGAGAGCCGCTTGATTTCCGCCTGACATACATCACTGACTTCCCTCCAGCGGGAACCATGAGTGAGATGATCGCTGGATGGCTGAAAGAGATCGGCATCAATGTGATCATTGAAGCTGTTGATTGGGGTACCTGGTATGATGTAGTAACGAACCAGCGCGATTTCGATATGACCATCGATGTTGCACTTGGAAATATTGATCCGGTGGCTATGGATTACTGGCACAGTTGCTGGGCCTCAGAACCCGGCGGTTACAGTACATCCGGGTACTGCAATGAAGATTTCGACTTCATGGTCTATGATTACTGGTTTGGCACTGATCCAGTTGCCCGCCAGGAGGCCAGCTATGCAGCCCAGCAAATGCTGCATGAAGACCGGCCATTCATCATCGTCGCTGGTCCTAAGCGCATTCAGGCCTACCGCAGCGACCGTTTTGAATTCCCCACTGACACCTGCTTTGATAACCTTGGAATGCTCACGCCGAATGGCGTGCTCAATGTAACTATTCCCTGAGGCAGGAAACTGACTTGGGAGGTCGAATTAATCGGCCTCCCAAGTTTCACCAAACTTCCAACGTATTAAAGAATTCTAGGAAAAATATTATGGGAAATACAATTCTACGCACCGAGCAAGATTGCGAAGATCTGCTCGAAGGCGCTCTATGGATGGGAACCGGCGGTGGTGGCAGTTATCAGGAAGGATATACTTTGCTCGAAGAAGTCATCAACGAAGGCCTCACGCTCGAATGGGTTGACCCCGAAGATATCCCAGGTGATGTCTGGACAGTCACAGTAGGCCTGCACGGGTCTATCGCTCCTTTATCCCCAGAAACGCTGAAGGAGATCCATGAAAACGGTCTGGAAGAAACCCGTGATGAATGGTACCTGACCAAAGCCGTCAAGGAATTAGGGGTGACATTGGGCTACGATTTTGGCTGTGTTGTTCCCGCGGAATTAGGCCCCGATAGCGTTGCCATTCCTCTGGCCGTAGGCGCGCGCATGGGCATTCCTGTTGTCGATGGGGATTATATCGGCAGGGCAGTCCCTGAAGAGACTCAATCGACATACTGTCTGTATGGGAAACAGAGCAATTTCTTCGCAGGCGTAGACCGTTGGGGGAACAGTGTGTTTGTCAAGAACGCCGTTAATACCTTTGCCCTGGAGCGCATGGCGAAAATGCTGGCCATCGCTTCCTTTGGGGATATTGCTGTGGCGACGACCCCTTTGATGGCTGCAGAGATGAAAGGCATCCTCGTCCCTGGTACATTGAGCCATTGTCTCAAAATCGGTCGCGCCATCCGTATAGCTCGGGACGCCGGAACAGACCCTGTTGTCAGCGTGCTGAACGAGATCGAAGGATGGCGGTTGTTTGATGGACGAGTATCTCGCCTGGACACGGAAGATCGCGATGGTTACTATTTTGGTACGATCCACATCGATGGTCAGTATGACTATCAAGGGCAGATAATGAAGGTCTGGTTCAAGAATGAAAACTTGGTCACATGGTTGAATGAAAAACCGTGGGTTTGCAGCCCCGATCTAGTATCTCTGATTTATCGAGAGAACGGTCGCGGCATTTATAACGCTGAATTGGTAGAGGGAGATGAAGTTGTTGTTGTGGGGATGAAAGGTGTGCAAGCTTTTCGCACGGAAAAGGGCCTGGAGCTAGCCGGTCCTGGTCATTTTGGATTTGATATAAAATATACTCCCATCGAAAAATTATTACCCAAAAGAGAGGTTACCTAATGGAGATCCCTCGCATAAACCGCTCAGAGCTTGGCATTTTATTCATCGATGTTCAACCCATTTTCTTGGATCATTCTTTCAATGATGAAGATGCTCAGCGCGAAGCGCTCCTGGTCCGATATGAGCATCTACTGATGCTGTCAGATTGGATGGAATTACCCCTTATAGCCACCTTCGAGATTCCTGTGTCTGAGAATGGCCAACTTCCCGAACGTCTGGAAGCGGTTTTTCCTGCTCATGGCCAGCGCTTTGAAAAGAATTACTTTGGCTGCACTTCAGAAGTTGAGATCCGGAAAGCTATTGAGCGATTGCCTGGCAATCAGATTGCGGTTGCCGGTGCCGAGACGGATGTCTGCATTTTACAGTCTGTACTGGGTTTGCTTCAAATGGGATATCAAATCTTCCTGTTGGAAGATTGTTTCTTTACATCGGAAACTCAACCCACGCCTGCCTTGCGGAGAATGTATCAGGCCGGTGCCATCCCTTGCACACTGAAAACAATGTCTTATGAGCTAGCAGGGTGTGTAGAGGACATTCCATGGTACGCGTTGGCCTGGGAAATGAAGGATCACCCAGGAGCCAAACCATTCCCTGAGGACTTCCGACCTCCAGAAAGATGGCCTGTTTGGAAGTCAAAATTATAGAGACCAATTCCAATGAATAAAAAATATCCGATCGTCAATACGCATAATGAGTGGGACCCTCTAGAGGAAATTATCGTTGGAGTGGTGGAAGGGGCCACCATTCCTCCCTGGGAAACCGTCACGCCCGCCGTTGTCCATCACGAGCATCTCCTGGACTTCTATCGCCAGAATGGAGGGCAACCCTGGCCCCAAGAGCTGCTGGATGCGGCAAAAAAAGATATCGATGAGTTTGTCCACATTCTGGAAGACGAGGGTGTTACCGTTCGCCGACCAACGATTTACGATTCAGGAAAACCATTCTCAACGCCCGATTTCGAAAGTCAGAGCAGTTGTGGCGCATTGATGCCCCGGGATGTCCTTTTAGTCATCGGAGATCAGATCATCGAGGCCCCCATGGGCTGGCGTTCGAGATATCATGAAAACCACGCCTATAAGCCTTTATGCAATGAGTATTTCCACCAAGGTGCACGGTGGATCTCTGCGCCTCGGCCTCAACTGGGAGAGGCTTCTTTCAAAAAGGATTTTGTGCCGCCCACGGAAGACGAACCCACGCGCACGATCCTCACCGAGTTCGAACCACTATTCGATGCCGCCGATGTCATCAAATGTGGCCAAGATATTTTTGTAGCCCAAAGTAGTTGCTGCAACCGCACCGGGATAGACTGGCTGCAGCGTCACCTGGGGGAAGCTTATTCAGTTCACGAAGTCGAGGTATTCGATACGCATCCTATGCACATCGATGCCACATTTTATCCCCTGGCACCTGGTAAACTGCTCATCAATCCCGAGCGGGTCAAGAAAGTGCCGGAGATTTTCGAGAAGAGTGGTTGGGATATTCTGGTGTGCCCTGAACCCAATATGCCGGATAGTCACCCCATGTACACCTGCAGCAAGTGGTTGAATATGAATGTAGTCTTGCTGGATGAGGAGCGGGTGATTGTTTCCAAAGGTGAAGATAATCTTATTCGCGCTTTAAAAGATTGGGGTTTCAAACCCATCGATTGCAATTTCTATCACTTTGAATCCATCGCTGGTGGCCTGCACTGCGCTTCAGTCGATATCCGCAGACGCGGTGAACTCAAATCGTATTTCTAGCTCGAAAATACCCATGGAAGGCAGATTTTCAATTCTATTTGAGCCGGTGAAAATTGGTCCCGTCGTTGCGCCAAATCGCTTTTATCAGGTGCCCCACTGCAACGGCATGGGCTACCGTATGCCACGTGCCTTGGCAGAGATGCGCCGCATCAAGGCAGAGGGCGGCTGGGGGGTGGTTTGCACCGAAGAAGTGGAGATCCATCACAGCAGCGATTTGGCTCCTAATATCGAAGGGCGAATCTGGGATGATAAAGATATCCCGGCCTTAGCGTTGATGGCAGATGCAGTTCATAAGCATGGTGCCCTGGCAGGAATCGAGCTGACCTATGGCGGCCAACATGCCACCAATATGTATTCTCGTTCTACCAGTTTCGCGCCTCGCTCGCTGGGCCTCGACGGCTACTCTCCAGGTCAGGCTCGACGCCTGGATAAAGAGGATATTCGCAATGTTCGTCGCTGGCACCGTGATGCCGCATTGCGAGCAAAGGAAGCCGGGTTTGATATCGTTTACTGTTATGCCGGCCATAATCTTGCCTTGGCGATGCACTTCTTATTAAAAAGATATAACGATCGCAGCGACGAGTATGGTGGCAGCCTGGAGAACAGGGTGCGTTTCCTCCGTGAACTGATCGTAGAGACCAAGGAAGCCGTGGGGGAAACCTGTGCTGTGGCCGTGCGTCTGGCTGTTGATGAGCTGCTGGGGGAAGAAGGCATTACGCACCAGGGCGAAGGATATGAAATTGTCGCCATGCTGGCTGACCTCCCCGATCTTTGGGATGTCAATATCAGCACCTGGGAAAACGACTCTTCCACAGCCAGATTCAAGCAGGAAGGCTATCAAGAGAAATATATTGGCTTTGTAAAATCGCTGACCAGCAAACCTGTCGTAGGTGTTGGTCGCTATACCACCCCAGACGCTATGCTTTCTGCGGTTCAGCGAGGGATTGTTGATCTGATCGGTGCCGCCCGCCCCTCGATTGCCGATCCTTTTTTGCCGAAGAAGATCAAGGAAAATCGCCTTGAAGATATTCGCGAGTGCATAGGGTGTAATATTTGTGCCAGTGCTGACCAGTTGGGCGTACCCATTCGCTGTACACAGAATCCAACTATGGGGGAAGAGTGGCGGCGCGGCTGGCATCCCGAACATATCCCACCTAAGAAGAATGACCAAGAAATACTTGTAGTTGGGGCTGGTCCGGCGGGCCTTGAGTGTGCGCGTGCCCTGGGAGCGCGCGGCTACAAAGTCGAATTAGTTGAGGCTCGTCGGGTTTCCGGCGGGCGTGTGGCGCTTGAATCTGAATTACCGGGATTGATTGAGTGGCGGCGTGTGATTGACTGGCGCCTCAACCAGATTGAGAAAATGGATAACGTATCCCTTTATCCTGAAAGTCACATGGAGGCCAAGGATATCCTCGAAGACGGAATTCAAAATGTGGTCGTTGCTACTGGTGCCCGATGGCGGGTTGATGGAGTTGGGCGAAACCAGTGGCGGCCAATCCCAGGGTATGGCAGCCCACACGTCTTCACACCGGACAAATTGATGGCTGGGAAGATGCCTGAAGGCCATGTGTTGATCTACGATGATGACCATTATTATATGGGCAGCGTTCTTTCAGAATTTCTGCTCGAGCATGGATGCCAGGTTACCGTCGCGACACCCGCCCCATTGGTCGCCTACTGGTCTCAAAACACCCTTGAGCAGTCGCAGGTCCAGCAGCGTTTGGTGAAATCAGGAGTAAAGATCTTCACCCAGGCAAAACTCAGTGAGATCCGTTTGGAAGCAGTAATGGTTATTTGTGCAGAATCCTGCCAAACGTTGGAATTGCCGGTGGATGCAGTTGTCTTAGTCACTGACCGCCTTCCCAATGATGAGGTCTATCAAGCATTAAAACCTGATCGCCAAGCCGGGACGATAAAAACGCTACGAGTTATCGGCGATGCTGAGGCGCCTCATCTCATTGCCCGGGCAGTCTTTTCTGGATACCTGGCAGCCCGAGAGTTTGAAGAAGCACTATCGGAGGAAACGCCATTTCAGGTTGAACGTCCTGAAATCTAAATCACTCATGATACTATTGATGACCACCCTGCCGCAAAGGGCATGAGCATGATTAATTTGCTCATCTCGACCCTGCAGTGACAAATCACTATAAACTCATTAATTGGAGGTTTCTCCTTGAACACACAAGGTTACATTGATTTAGAGAAACAATATGGCGCCAGCAACTACGCCCCGCTGGATTTGGTCATCACACGGGGTGAAGGAATCTGGGTAGAGGATGTTGACGGAAAACGGTATATGGACTGCCTGAGCGCGTACTCGGCAATTAACCAGGGTCACTGCCACCCAAGGATCGCCGCAGCAATGAAGGAACAAATAGATCGGATGACTCTGACGTCGCGCGCCTTCCGCAACGACCAGCTTGGGTTGTTCTACAAGGAGTTGTGCGAACTGACCAACTCACACATGGTCCTGCCCATGAACAGCGGTGCCGAAGCGGTTGAGTCTGCTATCAAAGCCGTGCGCAAGTGGGGGTATCAAGAAAAGGGAGTCCCAGCAGGACAGGCTGAAATCATCGTTTGTGAAAACAACTTTCATGGCAGAACAGTCACTATTGTGGGGTTCAGCACAGAGCAGCAATACCGCGACGGATTCGGACCATTCACGCCGGGGTTCAAGGTGATCCCCTTTGGCGATGCCAACGCCTTGGAAGCAGCCATCTCGCCAAACACAGTCGCCTTCTTGGTCGAACCCATCCAGGGCGAAGCCGGCATCATCGTCCCCCCCGAGGGATATTTGCGAGATGTGCGCCGTATCTGCACCGAGCAAAATATCGTCATGATCACCGATGAAATCCAAACCGGTTTGGGTCGCACGGGCAAGATGCTGGCGGAGGAACATGAAGGCGTCGAAGCCGACCTGACCTTGATAGGCAAGGCGCTATCCGGTGGGTTCTACCCGATTTCGGCGGTGCTCTCCAATAAGGCGGTATTAGGCACGTTTCAACCCGGCGATCATGGCAGCACTTTTGGGGGCAATCCATTAGGTGTCGCGGCGGCTCGTATGGCCTTGAAAGTCATCGTCGAGGAGGGCATGATCGAGAACGCGGCAAAGATGGGCAACTACATGATGAGCAGCCTGGGCGAAATCGACAGTCCCTACGTCAAAGAAGTGCGAGGCCAGGGGTTGCTTATCGGCGCGGAGTTGCACCCCGAAGCCGATGGCGCCCGCCGTTTCTGTGAGGCTTTGATGGAGAAAGGTCTGTTGTGCAAAGAAACCCACGACAACGTCATCCGCTTTGCGCCCCCCTTGATCGTCACAAAGGATGATCTCGATTGGGCCTTGGAAAGAATCGAGGATGTATTATTGAATTTATAGAATCCACGAAGGGCACCAAGTCTTCTAAGGTTAAAAAACAATTTGTAGTCCTTCCTACAAGTCCTTCGTGTTCTTAGTGGATAAGCTTAATAACTATCTATTGAAAGGTTACTTATGCCAAAACAACGCATACTTATCATGGGCGCGGCG
>CAYQQX010000103.1:0-15770 GCA_964419495.1 uncultured Anaerolineales bacterium | reverse complement strand
CAGACCTGATGCCTGGTGAGGTTGGCGCAGGTTCCTTCTGGAAGGGCATGACCGACTACTTCGCAGGTGTTGCAGACATGGACACCGTGATGGACGAGATCGATGCCTCCTGGCCTGGCGCTGCTCCCATGGAAGAGATGGAAGAAGAAGCTATGGAAGGTCCTCCTGACCTCACTGGCGAAACCATCACACTCTACCACTTCGGTGACCTCTCAGGGCCATATGCTGCGATCACAGCTCCCCTCGTTCATGGCGCAGAGGACACAATTGCCGCAATTAACGAAGAAGGCGGTATCTATGGCGCACAATTGGCCATTGAGTTCGCTGATACCGGCGGCAGCATCGACGAAGCGGTAGCGGCATACGATCGCTTCACAGGTGAAGATGATAATTCATTGGTAATGATCACTTATGGATCTGGCGAAGTAGAAGCCCTGGCGGGTCGGTTTGTTGAAGATAAGATAGTCAACATTACTGCTGGGTTGAGTGCTAAGGGATTCTACGTAGACTCTGGCTACACTTTTGGCCTGGGTCCAATCTACCCCGATCAGTTCGGCTTGGTAATGAATTTCTTATCTGCAAACTGGGCTGACTACAAACCGGCTGACGCTGGCGATGAAATCAAATTGGCCTACCTTAGTTGGCCAACGGCATTTGGCCAAGGCGCACTAACTCCAGAAACCCGCGCTTTCATGGAAGAAAACGGCATAGAACTGGTTCACGAGGAAACTTACGATGTCGCACCAACTGCTGACACTACCACAGCGATCCTCAACGCTCAAGCCGCCGGAGCCAATGTAATCTGGACCAACTCCTTGGCTTTCGGCCCGGCTGCCCTGTTGAACGATCTAAACAGTCTAGGTTTGCGCGACCAGTTCGTGGTTGCTTCTTGCAATTGGGCTTTGGATCTCTCACTGTACGCCTTCCTTGCTGACCCGGCTTATGGCGTAGGCTTGATTGCACCAACACCGTATTTGTGGTGGACTGATGCAGACAACTCAGGTATTCAATATGCTGAACAGATTTTTGCATCAAATGAGCGTTCTTCTGCTGAACACGGCGTTGGCTATTTGTTACTCGTAGCTGGCGTTGACCTTGCCGTAGAGGCAATTACCCAAGCGATAGATACCGTTGGTTACGAAAACCTGACTGGTGAAGCCGTACATGATGCCCTGGTTGCCATGGGCTCTTACGAAGCACTGGATGGCGTTTTCCGCTCTGACTACTCGGGTGACAGCCGCTCACCGCATGAAGCTCAAATCCGTATGATTCAAGGCGGACCTGATGCCTTCGTTGTCCTGCAAGATTGGACTGCAACACCCGATCTTCGGCCCACTGAGTAAACAATAATACACATCAGACCCTAAGGGATTCAAAAATCCCTTAGGGTCTCCATCAAAATGTTAAAACTTAACAACATCGAAGTCATTTACAGCAATGTCGTACTCGTACTAAGAGGGGTTTCGCTTGAAGTTCGCGAAAACCAGATTGCTACGATATTAGGAGCAAATGGTGCGGGAAAATCAACCACCCTCAAAGCCATCTCGGGGTTATTGCTCACACAAGAAGGAGAAATAACTCGCGGTAATATCGAGTTTAATGGCCAACGAATTGATCACATACCTGCTGAAGACATCGTGCGGCTTGGAATTATTCAAGTTTTGGAAGGTCGTCGTTTATTCGGTCACCTAACCGTGGAAGAGAATTTATCTATTGGCGCAGTGGCTCGTGGC
This sequence comes from uncultured Anaerolineales bacterium, assembly GCA_964419495.1. Lineage (GTDB taxonomy): Bacteria > Chloroflexota > Anaerolineae > Anaerolineales > UBA11858 > NIOZ-UU35. Next base: position 14,037 of record CAYQQX010000103.1, on the reverse strand, counting down.
CACAACCGCAAGGTTGTCTCAGAAGACTTAGAAAAGGTATATCATTATTTCCCCCGGCTCAAGGAATTCCGGCGGCGGACAAGCGGGTATCTCTCTGGCGGGGAACAACAAATGCTCGTAATTGGACGTGGGTTGATGGCGCGCCCCAAATTAATGATGCTCGACGAACCATCAATCGGCCTGGCACCTCTTCTGGTCCAGGATATCTTCAAAGCGATCAAGCAAATCAATAAAGAATCAAGCATACCAATTTTGCTAGTCGAACAAAATGCCAAAATCGCGCTTGAAGTGGCCGACTACGCCTATGTCATGGAAACCGGGCGCATCGTGCTTGACGGGCCTGCTGATCAATTGGCTGAAAATGAAGATATCAAAGAATTTTATTTGGGTTTGACTCAGCTAGGAGAGCGAAAAAGTTACAGGGATGTGAAGCACTACAAACGTAGAAAGCGATGGTTAGGGTAGCTTATCAAGGCTGTGATATCATTCAAACAATAACTGTTTTATCTCAACAAATTGGGGAGGTATCATGAAATTTCAAGATCATTCAATTTATGATTTGTTCCAGTACAACGCCCGAGAGCATGGCAGTACCCCTGCATTTGTCACGGCGAAGACAGCCGTGACCCATGCCCAATTCTTGAATCGTGTAGATCAACTCGCCGCAGGTCTTACTTCGCAGGGGATCAACAAGGGAGATCGGATTTGTATCCTGGCGCAAAACTCAATCGAATATTTCGAATTGTACGGCGCGTGTGCCAAAACTGGTGCAATTGCCTATCCTGTCAACTGGCGCCTCACCCCTGCAGAAGTAATTGGAGTTGTGGGGTTAGCCGACCCCCAAATGTTGGCCGTAGGGATAGAGCACCTGCCCCAATTAGACGGGTTAGACGTGACTCAGATTAGGGTGCGCGCAATAATTGGAGAGGGCTCTGCCGAGGGGCATATTCCTCTATCCGAGCTCTACATCCCAGAGATTTCCGAGCCTCCCAAAACGAGCAGCGCCGATCCCTTCGCCATCATCTCCACCGCGGCAACGGAAGGCGTGCCGCGCGGCGCGGTGCTGACTCATCACAACTTGATCATGGCTGGCGATCAAATCATCGCTAGCCTCGGTTTAGGGAAAACTGACCGCCATCTGGCTGCGCTACCATTTTTCCACATCACGGGGTTAGGGTTATCTTTGGCCGCAATTCAAGGTGCGGGGGCCAACGTTGTCATGGAAAAATTTGATCCTTCCCAAGCAGTCCAATTGATGGATGAACACCAAGTCACTCTGCTAGCCGATTTTCCACCCATCCTGCAAATGCTGCTCGATGCTCGCCAGGCCTCTGGTGCCAAGCTAGAGAGTCTAAAGCATGTAGCTGGGTTGGATGCACCGGATACAATTCAACGCCTTTACCAAGAAACAAACGCAAAATTCTGGACTGGCTTCGGCCAATCAGAAACTTCGGGGTTGGTCAGCATTGGACGCGTGGATGAGAAACCTGGAGCGGCCGGAAAGCCGCTGCCAGCGGCAAAGGTGCGCTGTGTAGATGAAGCCGGAAAGGATATCGCCGTCGGCCAGCCTGGTGAGATCGTCGTCCAAGGACCATTAGTTTTCTCCGGCTATTGGCGCGATCCCGATGCCACCAAATTTGCATCACGCCAGGGCTGGCATCATACTGGTGATGTAGGTAAATTCGACGGTGACGGCTATCTTTACTATGTGGGTCGAAAGCCGGAAAAAGATTTGATCAAGTCTGGCGGCGAAAATATTTACCCTGCTGAAGTCGAAAACGTGATCAGGGAATTACCGACCGTAGCCGATGTATGTGTAATCGGCGTTCCTGATGAAAAATGGGGCGAAGCCGTCAAAGCTGTTGTCGAACTATATCCTGGCCAATCTTTGATCCCCGAAGAGGTCATCCAATATGTCGGGAATCAGATTGCATCTTACAAAAAGCCTCGGTCTGTTGAAATTGTAGATCACTTACCCCGCACCGAAAGCGGGGACATCGACCGGGAGGCAGTCAAGGCGGGGGATTAAAAAACAATTGACGCTCGTTTTAGTAGTGACCGTCAATTTTGGGGCGCCCATATTCGTTCATTCTATGGGAATAGGCTGTTCGACTTGCTTTTCATTACCTTCGATTGCTACAGCGTCATTTCTTGAGAACCACTTCAAAAACGGTAGCTGCCACTTTCGTTTGGGAGTTGGTTGGGCTCGTTCAACCAGCTTGACGATTGCAGAAGCCCATGTCAAACCTGCACCAAAAGACACAAAAGCGAACGTATCACCTATCTTTGCCCGACCTTCTTCCAAAGCTTCGCACAGCGCAATGGGGATCGAGGCTGCTGATGTGTTGCCATACTTTTGAATATTGACAAACACCTTCTCATTAGATAGCTTGGCCTGACGGGCCGCGCTTTCGATAATGCGCACATTGGCTTGATGAGGGATGATCAAATCGATATCATCGGAGGTCAGCCCTGCTTCCGTGATTGCCTGGCGGAGAGATTTCCCCAACACCCGCGTGGCAAACTTGAATACTTCGCGGCCATTCATTTTTAGGTAATGTTGACCATTGACCAATACCTCGTGACTCACCGGGATCGCAGCACCCCCCGCCGGCAAGATGAGATGCTCCGCGCCAGAGCCATCCGAACCCAGCACGAAAGAGAGTACTCCTGATGGTTCATCGGTGGCCTGAATCACAACCGCCCCAGCGCCATCCCCAAAAAGCACACAGGTGGTGCGATCTTCCCAATCCATGAAGCGGCTGATCAGTTCAGCACCGATTACCAGCACATTATCTGCCGCACCTGAAGCGATGAACTGCTGCGCGGTTACCAGGCCATATACAAATCCCGTACAGCCAGTTACCAAGGTGAAAGCCCCCACAGTGCCCGCCCCTAACATATGCTGAATTTGAGAAGAAACGGGGGGTGTCAAATGATCAGGCGTTGACGTGGCAACAATGATCAGATCAAGATCTTTGGGCCGCACGCCAGCCATATCCAACGCATCGCGGGCTGCCGCTGTCGACATCTGAGAAGTGTCTTCCCCCTCGGAGGCATGCCTTCGTTCTTTAATCCCCGTCCTGCTAACAATCCACTCGTCACTAGTATCCAATATTTTTTCGAAGTCTGCGTTCGTGACCGCGCGTTCAGGGACATATTTGCCCCAACCAACAATATTTCCATAGCGTTTAGTCATATCATTCTCCTTATGCGAACCTCATCTATATTCAGCCCACATAAAAATATTAAACACCAAAGAAATATTTTAGTTATGAATACGCAAATGCCGAAACCCTGTTTTCCTTCATTCACAACTCCACAAACGCCAAATGTTTACTCTTGGTGTTATAAAGCGCGATGGTGCAGCGGCTGTACATTCCCATCACCTCGCCAGGGTTGAACAGCAAAGTATCCCCTACCCATTCGGGTATAATTGTGAAAGATTCCACGCTAAAAATACCCTTTTGGATGAGGTTGTATGAAACGCCATTTTTGGTTGCTCTTCTTGATATTGTTGCTAGGGGGGATGATATTAAGCCTCCTATTGGCTCAAGTTGTCTATGCGGATCATGTCAAAGTCGGCGCAGCATTGACTGATCCCACCATCGATAAGGCCTTCTCTCCCGGTACGATCGTCGCGGGCGGAACCTCAACCCTGACCTTCACCCTGACCAACTCCAACCTTGGAACAGGCCTGACGGGATTGAACTTCACCGACTCATACCCATCGGGTGTGGTGAATGCCACACCGCTGACCGTGGGCGGCTCTTGTGGGGGCATCACGCACACCGCCGCCGCCGGTGGGGGCACTTTCAACCTGACCGCTGCCACAATTGGTGTCAATACGACGTGTACGGTCACCGTGGTCGTCACTGCCACCACCGCGGGCGCCAAGGTCAACACCACTGGAAACCTCGGCTCCACAGAGACCGGCTCGGGCAGCGATAATGCCACAGATACGCTCACCGTTAATAACCCCACCCTGACGATCAACGTGGTCAGCTCCTTTGGAGCGGACAATATCGACAGCACGACCGGGACCCCGTCACCGGGGCCGATTAATTGCCCCGGAGGCGGTGTGTGTGCGGCCACCTTCCTTTCGAACGAAAGCGTCACCCTGAATGTGACCGTGGATGCTGCTTCCAGCTTCCAGGGCTGGAGTGGTGATTGTGCCGCCTTTGGGGCTGCCTTGAGCGGCGCCATCACCATGGATGGGGATAAGACCTGTACGGCAACCTTCGCCCAGCCCCTTGGGATTGGAGACACAACCTACGTTTCCGACCAAGGCTCGGACAGCAACGACTGCGCAACGCCTGAGACAGCCTGTGCCACTATTCAACGGGGGATTAACGAGGTGTCTCCCGCCGGAGAGGTCCATGTTACGGGATGTGAATTTTCAGGAGGGATCACGATAAGCAAATCGCTCAGCCTGATCCATGAACCCGAACCTGGGGAGCGATCTTGCGGCATCATTGATGCTAATGGCGGGCCGGGGATTACCATTGGGGCCAGCAATGTCACTGTGCGCGGTTTCACCTTCAAGGATTTCGGTGCTGGCTCAAGTGCCGGGGTGGTGGTCAACTCAGGCAACAATGTGGTCATCACGGATAACAATTTTATCGACTCTCCCTCCGATGCGGGAGTCCATCGCAACGGCGGTACAGTTACGGCAGAGAATAATTGGTGGGGCTGCAGCGCAGGTCCCAATACCACCAACTGCACCAACGCCACAGGCGGTGTAGATAGAGACCCGTGGACAACTGTTCCTCCCGGATTGGGGTCCATCGTGCGACACGACCCCAAGGAAATGGTTACAAGTGCTGAGGCTCTGGTTTTTCGGACTTCATTCGACCAGTGTGTCAACAACGTCAGCACCGGAGATTTTGTAGTCAACGGCGGCAGCACAGCTGTGGTGAGCAAAGTTGATCTGGTTGATGCCGACTGCCCCTGTGTTTATGATGTCACAGTCTCTGGAGTTGGCCTTAAATACCACAACGGCGACGTCGGCTTAGATCTTTCTTCCAGCCAAGACATAACCGACCTGAGGGGCAATCTGATCCCAACAGTAGAACCACAGGTTGATGAAGTTTATCGCCACAGGTTCGCCTGTGAAATTGGCCCAGATGGCGGCGCCTGCTGTTTCGATGAAAATGTATTTGTTCTTGTCCCACCTGGCGTGGCGAGCAGCCAGGCCAACGCCTGCTATGTAGCCATCAGACAGGTGTCTGAAGACAACCTGGACTTTGGTTTTGAGAACGAAGAGAGGGTCTTCGATATTTATCTGGAATGCGACGGCCAAACGATGAACGGGTTCAGCCAACTTGTGACGGCATGCCTGAGCCCAGAGGATGGGATGGTAGAAAATAAGCTCATCTACCACAACCATGATGGAAATTGGGGTGCCCTGGATGTGGTTAAGGTAGCAGGGGAAAATTATTGTGGGCCAGGGGGCAAGGTTTGTGGTGCTGTGAGTGATTTCTCTCTCTTCACGCTCGGGGATGTGTTCCTACCAGCCACGGGTTTTCCGGTTGGTGCGTCCCATGCCTTACCAACCCAACCACTCGATGCCGCATATGAAAATATCGCATCTGCAGGAGGGATGATCCTAGAAATCCCACAACTGGGTGTTGAGATGGAGATCGTAGGCGTTCCGCTGAACATTGGCGGATGGGATACCACATGGTTAGGAAATCGTGCTGGCTATCTGGAGGGTTCAGCATTTCCCACCTGGGCAGGCAATACCATCATCACAGGACATGTATGGGATGCGGACAATCAGCCAGGTCCCTTCCTCAATCTCAACAGCCTACAACATGGCGATCGCTTCTATATCCATACCTGGGGACAAAAGTTTACTTATCAGGTTCAATCTTCGAATTTGGTCTACCCCAACGATCTCAGTGTTCTGCGCCCCAGCGACTATGACATGGTGACATTGCTGACCTGCGAGAATTGGAGTGATCAGAAGGGGGAATATCGATATCGCCGAGCCATCCAGGCGATACTGGTCAGCGTGGAAACAGAATAATCGCAACTAGCCACTTTCTACAACTCATTTCCTCCATTACAACTCCACAAAAGCTAACTGCTTGATCTTGGTATTGTAGAGCGCGATGGTGCTGCGACTGTTCATCCCCATCACCTCGCCGGGATTGAGCAGCAGGGTCTCCCCTATCCATTCTTCATGGGCGGTGTGGTCGTGACCGTAGCAAACTAGGTCATAGCGTCCGGATTCAGCCAGGGCGCGGGCGATCTTTGGGTAATGGTTGACTGCCACTTTCAAGCCATCTATCTCGATCTCGGCGAAATCACCGTGTAAGTGAATATTATCCGCTGAGGCAGCCACTTCGGTCAGCAGTCGTTTGTCGCCATCGTTATTGCCCCAAACCACGTGCACTGGGATGCCACCAGCGCCTTTGATCAAACGGATGATCATAAAAGGGGCGATCAAATCTCCGCAGTGAATGATGGCATCAGCCCCTTCAAAATGTGGTATGGCTTTTTCCAACTTCCAAATATTGTCATGACTATCACTGATTATGGCTATGCGCATGGACGCTCTCCTTGTAATTCCTAATTCTCCTGGTACACTTGCAAAATACCACTTAGGATTTTCCTAATCCTATCACAACCTCCGCACACCATGAACCCAAAACGCTTTCTCTTCGTCCTATCTTTATTCGGCCTCAGCCTGACCCTGAGTTTTGTCTCTGGATATTTGGTTCACGATCAATGGGGCTCCTCAAATTCCGATCTACCAATCTTGGAGCAGGCCAAAAGTATCTTAGAAGAACACGCCTTGACAGATCTGCCCCAGGATCGGGCTCTGGAGTATGGCATGATCCACGGCATGCTAGAGGCCTACGGCGACCCCTACACACGCTTCAGCGAGCCTGTACAGACTGAACTCAACAGCGACAATCTGACCGGCAGTTATGGCGGGATTGGTGCAACGCTGAGCCGAGACGAAGATGGCAATGTTTTGCTGTATCCCTTCCCTGATAGTCCAGCAGCAGAGGCGGGAATTCTGGATGCGGACAGGCTGATCTCGGTCGATGAGAGTACCATAACCCCGGAGACTCCTATGGACGATGTGGTGGCAGCACTGCGGGGACCAGAAGGTGATCCTGTTTCTCTAACAATTTCCCGCCCCCCAAGTTTCGAGGAACACAGCTTTCGCATCAAACGCCAGGATATTCCACTGCCCTCGGTAACCTGGCACATGGCTCCAACCGCAGAGACGTTGGGCATCATCAAAGTCAACATCATCGCAGCCAGCACCGCCGACGAGATCGAAACTGCCGTTACAGATCTCCAATCCCAGGGAGCAGAAAACTTCGCTCTCGATCTGCGCGGTAATGGTGGAGGCTTGGTTGATGCCGGGGTGAATATCGCCGGCTTATTCCTCGACCAAGGTGAAATTCTGAAAGAACAGTATCGTGACAAACCGGCAGAGACATACAATGTCGAGAAGTCGGGACCCTTTGTCGATCTGCCATTGGTGGTGCTCGTCAACGCCAATACAGCCAGTGCAGCTGAGATCGTCACTGGCGCGCTGCAAACACGTGGGCGCGCACCCATTATCGGCGCAGCCACTTTCGGCAAAGATACAATTCAATTGGGCTTTGAACTTCAGGATGGATCCAGCATCCACGTCACGGCGGCAAAATGGTGGATTCCTGGCTTGGATGTGATTATCAGCGAAACCGGGCTGACCCCCGACATCCAAGTTGAGCCAGTGACTGAGAATCAAGATACTGCCATCGAAGCCGCAATTCAATATTTCAAAGGTGGCCAATAAATTGGCGCGTCATTTCTCCAGTGATCCCTGGAGCGAAACACAACCCACGCATACGGCACAAACGCCAGAGTGGGCCGAATCGCAATCTAAACGCTCTTGTTGCAGTGGATGCTTTTGGTTTTTCCTGGCGCCAGCATTATTTCTGATTTCGTCGCTCCTGGTGTATCTCTTCTTCCCTGGTCGCACCAATATTCTGATTATGGGGTTGGATGTTCGGGAGCAAGATTCTTATGTCGGCCGCACAGACACTTTGATATTGTCCACTATCGAGCCATGGCTGCCCTACGCCGGCATGCTATCCATCCCCCGAGACCTATGGGTGACAATCCCAAACAGAGGGGAGAACAGGGTTAATGCCGCACATTTCTTCGCCGAAGCCGAGCAACCTGGGAGCGGCCCCAACGCAACCATGCTGACTGTTTCCTCCAATTTCGGCGTTGACGTTGACTATTACATACGCATCCGTTTCATCGGATTGCTCGAAGTTGTTGATGCATTAGGGGGCATCACAGTTGAGCTGCCCGATGAAATTTCTGGGGCTATTTCTGAAGATCAGCAACTCAACGCAGAGGAGGCCCTGGCTTTGGTTCGAGATCGCGCCGGCAGTGATGATTTCTTCCGACTGCAGCGCGGTCAGATATTTTTGAAAGCGCTGCTCAAGAACATGCTCTCCCCCAGCAACTGGTCACGCTTACCTCAAGTAATAAAGGCACTGTCGCAGTTTGTGGATACCGACTTGCCGATCTGGTTGTGGCCGCGATTGAGCCTGGCAGTGCTTCGCTCAGGGGTAGAAAACATCGATTCGCGCCTGATCACGCGCCAGCTGACCATTCCATTCACCACCCAAGAGGGTGCCCAGGTTCTAGCACCCAACTGGGAGTTGATCAATCCAATTCTGCTCGAAATGTTCGACCAATAACAATCGTAGTGTGCTAGAATCGACTCAATTATGAGCGTTAAAGTAATTGCACGAAACAAAAAAGCATCCCACGACTATCACCTGCTCGAGAGGTTCGAAGCCGGGCTGGTACTGCAAGGCTCTGAAATCAAGTCCATCCGGGCTGGTCGGATCAGCATCAAGCAGGCCTACGTGCGCGTCGACGGTGAAGAGGCCTGGTTGGTGGATGCTCACATAGCACCTTACGAGCAGGCGTCTCGCTTCGGGCATGAACCAACCCGACCGCGCAAACTTTTGCTGCACAAAAAAGAGATTACGAAGCTCTGGGATGAAGTGCGCAGAAAAGGTACGACCATCGTCCCCACACAAGTTCACTTGCGCAATGGGCGCGCAAAGGTCGAAATCGCTTTAGCCAAAGGCAAAAAACTACACGACAAACGACAAAGCATTGCCAAGCGCGACGCGCAGCGTCAAGCCGAACGAGAGCTAAGACGCAGCGGTTACTAATATGAATCCACGAAGGGCACCAAGTATCACAAAGGGAAAATTATCTAGGCCGTGTTGACATTTGGGGATTTCTTTCTTAAACAAGCTGTTTCCAATCGCGCTCGTTTCTCTAGAAAATGTCTGAAATGTCAACACTACCTAGTTTCACAGCTTCGTGATTCTTCGTGTCCTTAGTGGATAATTTTAGTCAATCCAATTGAAGCCAAAGGAGATCAAATGTCTACACCATCCACCATCGGCGGCATCAACCTTCTCCCGATGGCGGAGAAACGTCGCATTTACTCACGCATCATCCCGCCCGAAATATTTGACCGCTTTCATTTGAATCCCTTCCTCACCGATCTCGAAGGTCGCAACCTGTTCAAATTAAACTGCCCCGAGGGCAGCAGCAGCGCTGAAATCAGCCTGTACCATAAATACGGTTTCGAGGATCCTATCTTATACGGTCACATCACCGACACGCTTAACGGCCAACTGCATATCCTCCTCTACAATCTCAACAACCCCGATGCACCGCGCTACGATGTCGACCGTCTCCCCGATGGAACAATGACAAAATTTGGCACTCGCTCCCGCAACATCGAGGCCGAGTTGGCTGCTATGAAAGCTGGTTTATCTCCGGGGCAAATCCGTGAGGGCCTGCACGTACTCAAAAGGGCCACAGCCACATTCGAGACTTTCATTGACGAACTCGGTCACAACATGCACTTTGCCGAACCCCTCTATTATCACAACGCCGTGATCTTTGAGCGCTATGGCTTCACCTACCAACAGGGTCGTCGCCGCATGGAAAGCTACCATCAGCGCTTCTCACCTGGGGGGGATATGCGTCTCTTGCTTGATGGCAGCACAGATTTTCGTCAACTCGAAGCCGCCAACAGCATCCGCCTTCGTTCCTGGGCCATTCACGACGGCATCTTGGGCGAACCTTTCACTAACGTCACCATGTATAAGAACATTGGAAAGCATGCCGGCATAAATACCTGTCCTGACATTCCCTGGTGAAGCGGTAGCTCGTTGGCGAGTTGAACGTTCAACGTGTTACGTTCTAACGTACCAACAACAAAAATTGGAGAGATTATGTTATCAAACAACTTCCTAGCATTAGTAATCACCTTCGCTGCGGCGTTGATCTGGCTGCGGCTGAATGACTTTGCGGCCCATCGCGGTTGGATTAGCAGTCACTTAAGCCGCAAGATCATTCACATGGGGACCGGACCGATCTTTGTACTGTGTTGGCTGCTCTTTCATGATGCGCCATCTGCTCGCTACCTGGCTGCACTAGTCCCGCTAACTATTACGGCACAATTTGCCCTGGTCGGGCTAGGAATTATGAAAGATGAAGCTGCCGTTCAAGCTATGTCTCGCACCGGTGACCGGCGCGAGATCCTGCGCGGACCCTTGTTTTACGGCATCGTCTTTGTCGTGCTGACAATCATCTACTGGAAGGACTCACCCATCGGCATGGTAGGCTTGATGTTAATGTGCGGCGGTGATGGGTTAGCAGATGTGTTTGGGCGCAACTGGGGGAAGACCAAGCTGCCCTGGGCATCGGGCAAATCATGGGTTGGTTCTCTGGGCATGCTGCTTGGTGGTTGGGTATTTGCGGCTTTCATACTGTGGGTGTACGTTAGCGCTGGTGTTTTCGCAGGCCCATTTAGTGAATATTTGGTTCCCCTGTCCATTATCGCCATTGTAGGAACTTTGGTTGAATCCTTACCCATCAAGGATGTAGATAACATTACAGTCACGCTGGCCGCGGTTTTATTGGGTCATATTTTGCTATAACATCATTTCTAACGCAAAGGTGCAAAGACGCGAAGAAAAATTAAAATCTTTGCGACTCTGCGTCTTTGCGTTAAACAATTGAGGTTCGAATGATCACAATTAACGGGAACGATCTAACTATCGAAGAAGTTATACATGTCGCACGTCAAGGTAAAAAAGTTAAACTGGCGCGTGAGGCATACCAGGCCATCGAAAGATCTCACGCCTGGGTTGAAGAAATCTTGGCTGCGGACAAGCCCGTCTATGGTATCAACACCGGGTTTGGTATCTTCTCCGACAAAAAGATATCCAACGAGGATGCGGCCAAGCTAAGCCGCAATTTGATCATCAGCCATGCTGTGGCTACAGGTCCCGAGTTGCCCAAAGAAGTGGTGCGTGCCGCCATGCTAATTCGGGCGAATACGCTAGCAAAAGGATATTCAGGATGCAGGCCATTGGTCATCGAGACCTTGCTCGAAATGCTCAACAAAGGGGTTACACCCCAGATCCCCTCTCAGGGATCGTTAGGATCTTCGGGGGATCTGGCTCAACTCTCTCACATGGCTTTGGTATTTACCACAGATGAAGCCGAACGCGAAGACGAATCTGGATGGGCGGAATATGCCGGTCAACGCTTGAGCGGCAAAGAAGCCATGCGGTCGGCGGGAATCAAGCGACTGATCTTGGGAGGCAAAGAGGGCCTTGCAGTCAATAACGGCGCAACTTTCTCCGCCGGCATTGCCACATTGGCTGTCTATGATGCTAATGTCTTGCTGCAAACTGCCGAGGTGGCGCTGGCGATGAGCCTCGAAGCCATGCTAGGCGTGCGAGCAGCCTTTGACCCGCGCATCCATATGGTACGCAATCATCGCGGGCAGATCGCTGTTGCTGAACGCGTTCGACAACTGACCGAGGGCAGCACACTATTAGATGCTGAGGGCCGTGTGCAGGATGCCTACTCCCTGCGCTGCGCGCCGCAAGTTCAGGGGGCCGCCGTGGACGCGTTGATATTCATAAAGGACCGCATCCAACGCGAGATCAATGCTGCGACCGACAATCCCCTACTCTTTGGGACTGGCGAGGCCATTTCTGGTGGCAATTTCCATGGCGAACCCATCGGCATGGTGATGGATTTTCTCAAGGTGGCCCTGACTGAAGTAGCCGGAATCTCTGAGCGGCGCACATTCCGTTTGACGGATGGCAAGCTCAACGCTGGTTTACCGCCTATGTTGGTTGACAATCCCGAAGCTGCCGGGCTGAACTCGGGGATGATGATGCCGCAGTACACTGCCGCCTCGCTGGTGCTAGAGAGCCAAACCCTGGCATCCCCAGATTCGGTCTATTCACTGCCCACTTCAGCCGAGCAGGAAGATCATAACGCTAATGCCATGACCGCTGCCCGTCATGCCAGGGAAATCGTCAACAACACAGCCCACGTTTTGGCCGTGGAAATATATACTGCGGCGCGGGCGCTTGACTTACGTCTGCGGGAGATGCCCAAGGGCAAGATGGGCGCCGGGGTTTCAGCAGCCCACACTGAGGTAAGAGAAAAAGTTCCTTATCAGGCCGGGGATGCCTGGTGGGGTCCAGAAATCGAAGAAGTCAAACAAATAATTATTAACGGAACTCTTATACAAAAAAACGCTCGGATCGATTGACGCCGATATGTAAATATGATAGACTTTGTCAAATTTGTAGCACTGTAGAAACTTGAGAGGTTGTTGACATGAATATGACAGACGCCGTTGTAAAAGAAGCAACAAAAGTCGATGTAATTTCACTTACTCCCGCCGCCGCAGATGCGGTGCGTGATCTTTTCGCCAAGCGCGAATTGGAAGGCTATGCCCTGCGAGTTTTCGTTCAGGGTGGTGGCTGCTCCGGTTTTCAATATGGTATGGCACTTGAAAATAATTTCCGTGAACAAGACACTGTCGTTTCGTCAAACGGCGTGGATGTTGTCGTAGACGAAGTTTCCATCCAATATATTCAGGGCGCGACTGTGGATTACATTGAAGATGTGATGGGCAGTGGTTTCAAAGTTGAGAATCCCAACGCAGTTTCTGGCTGCGGATGTGGCAGCTCTTTCCAAACTAAAGATGAACAAGGCAGCGCTGGCGGCGGTTGCAGCGGCTGCTAATTGCAACATCAATTAAATAGATAAAAAGGCCGGATGATCCGGCCTTTTTTGATTCTCAAAGTAGATGTAGAACTTCCGAAGTCTTTAAGTCTTTAGGAATTCATCTAATTGCATAATGATTTCAGAGACTTCGGAAGTTTCTGATTTCGCATCAACGTCGACGCAAGAAGGATAATATCAAACCTAAAACACCAAACAAAGCCAGGCCAATAATAACAAAACCAATCGGCACACCGCCAGTGCCTGTGGTCACCGGTTCAGGGACGAATGTTGGAATAACCAACGGAGGTGGCGGTGTCAATGTCGGCATGCGCGTCGCGGGAACATGTACAACGAACTGCGAAGCCAGCGTTGGATCAATGGTGGGCGTGACAAGTGGTGTGGGCGTTGGTGGCGGCTCGACAATGGGCAGTTCATCCCCTAGGATGCGCACCAGCGGAGCATAAACCCAGGCGACACCTTCTTCCACGCCTTGGTAGATGATTTGAACCCAATCGCCTGCGGGTGTGCGACCTAATGCGGGAACTTCTTGCCGATTGAGCAATACACCAACGCGAGGGTAATCGGTGCCCGGACCCAAACGAACATTAATCTGTTCTTCAGGGTCGGAATAGACTATCGCCACCGGACCAGAAGGAGTTCCAGTAACCGTGGGGATATCAACGGTCGGCTGCTGCATCAACCCATCATCTGGCCCCATGGCTGATACCCTAGAAAATTGCAGGATCAGCAACCCAAAAGAGGCTATGATTAACCACAATACAAATTTATTCAAGGAAAATCGCATAAACTTCGAATATCCAATCTCTTTCTAAAATAATCAAAGCGGTTATACCATACTACCCGGCTTTTGTTCAAACAAGTTCTTGCGTTCTATGGGAATTCCCGTGAGAGACCTCACATTTGGGGGTGGGGCTGTCTAAA
>CAYQQX010000102.1:0-15907 GCA_964419495.1 uncultured Anaerolineales bacterium | reverse complement strand
GGCCTCACTGCGTATTGGCAAGTGCACAATGATTCTTTTCAAGGTCATTGGGCTAGTCAGACTTATAGCCCATGTCAAAAATAATCCGAAGGATCATATTCATCCCCACACTTGAACTTTGGTCCAAGTCCTGGTCCTTTGTATTTCTCATTTTGAATCTTCACATGGATCGATTCAATTGGCTTCATCCACACGCTCTCATATTGGAAAATATATCCCAATGGATCTTTAGCGAAACGGTTTGTGTAATCTCGAGTGCCATCAGCGAAGTTAATTACTACCGAGTGAATCGGCGCTCCAGTTGCCTCTACATGTACACCTAGGCAATGCGGCTCCCAGTGAACGATGATTGAATTCTTGTCATTACCACCAGTTATCTGCGATGCATCCAAAAGTGAAAACTGCTGAACAACTCCAATAATGGTTGGAGAATCACCGATAGACGCCCCTCCGGGAAGAACATTCACCAATCCTAACAATAAGGCTACAGTTATCAAATACTGAATTCTCATCGCATTCTCCTCCGTATTTCCGATTCATATGGAACCTGGTACCGTGACCCGGTTTTCTCTTTCATGTTGTAATGATTGTAGCAAAAACCAATTATCGAAGTCAAATCATGGGGTTGATGTGTCGGAGTGTGTCATAGTACACAGGTCAAAATGCCAATGCGTAATAATAATCATACCTATACTTATCACATTTTGAACAATAACTAGCGGCTTTTGAATTGCCTTGTTTAATTATCATTATCTTTTCCACCTATAATTCTTCTACCAACAAAGCATAATTTCCCTTCTCGTCAAGCAAAAATGTATCCTTACAGAAATAAAACTCATAACCGCCAGGTCGCTGGTTCAAATCCAATTTGGCTCAAACAAAAACACCCTAGAAATGCACCAGGGTGTTCGCTCATTTAATTTTTGGGGGCTAAGCTTCTACTGATTCTTCAGCTTTCTTCTTAGCCTTTTTCTTCTTGCCGGTCTTGAACACCAGCTCTTTTTGATCCTCACCCTCGACATCGACAATGATGATGTCCCCCTTGTTAAACTCGCCGCCCAGTAACTTGACTGAGAGCGGACTCTCGATTTGTTTCTGGAGGGCGCGTTTCAGCGGACGTGCGCCAAAGTCGGGGTCGAAACCGATCTCGGCCAGCCACTGTTGAGCCTCGTTAGTCACTTCCACAGAGATGCCGTGTTCTTCCAGACGCTCCTCGACTTCGTTCATTTGCAGTTCAACGATTTCGACCATCTCCTCCAGCGAAAGCTGTGAGAAGGTGATGATCTCATCGATGCGGTTGATGAACTCGGGGCGGAAGGTTTTCTTCAGTTCAGACTGGATCTTGTCCTGGGCTTCGCGTTCCTTGACATCATCAGAACTGCGCAAGAAGCCTAAGCTGCCTGAGCTGCGCACGTACTCCGTACCCAGGTTGCTGGTCATGATCAAGACAGTGTTGCGGAAGTCAACGATATGACCCTGACCATCGGTCAGACGGCCGTCGTCGAAGATTTGCAGTAAGGCATTCCAAACCTCGGGATGAGCTTTTTCGATCTCGTCGAAGAGCACCACCCGGTAAGGGCGTCTCCGTACAGCCTCGGTCAGTTGGCCACCTTCTTCGTAGCCGACGTATCCTGGAGGGGCGCCAAACAGGCGTGAGACGGTATGCTGCTCACGGTATTCACTCATATCGATGCGCACCAGGGCTTCCTCGTCATCAAACATGAACTCAGCCAAAGCTTTGGCCAACTCAGTCTTACCGACACCTGAGGGGCCGATAAAGATGAATGAGCCGATGGGCCGGCGAGGGTCCTTCAATCCAGATCTGGCCCGGCGGATCGCATCGGAGATGGCTGTTATGGCCTCATGCTGGCCGATAACACGCTCATGCAACCTTTCTTCCATGTTCAGCAGACGCTCGGCTTCAGTTTCCAGCATTTGATTCATGGGGATGCCGGTCCACTGCGAAACTACTTCGGCGACATCATCTTGGTCGACGATCTCGTCTAATTCGTGTTCGCTTTCCCATTGCTCGCGCTCAACGTGAAATTCTTCTTCCAAACGTGAACGTTCAGTTTTCTTTTCGGCAGCGCGTTCGTAATCGCGTTCCAACCCGGCCTGTTCTTCCTCGGCCAGCAGCCTCTCGATCTCTGATTTCTTTTCTTTCAGATTTTGGGGCAGAGAGTATAACGCCACACGTAATTTTGCGGCAGCCTCGTCGATCAGGTCAATGGCCTTATCGGGCAGGTGCCGGTCAGATACGTAACGGTTGGAGAGCTGCGCCGCGGCAACGATGGCTTCGTCGGAAATGCTGACCTTGTGGTGCGCCTCGTAGCGATCGCGCAAACCTTGCAGCATCTTGATGGTATCTTCGACACTGGGCTCTTCGACATAGACCGGAGCGAAGCGGCGCTCCAATGCGGAGTCTTTTTCGATGTATTTGTGGTACTCATCCAGAGTAGTCGCGCCGACACATTGCAGTTCACCACGCGCCAGGGCTGGTTTGAGCATGTTGGATGCATCCAATGTGCCCTGGGCTGCCCCCGCGCCGACGACTGTGTGCAGCTCGTCGATGAAAAGAATAATCTCACCTTCGGCGCGCTGGATATCTTCAATGGCTGCCTTGAGCCGTTCCTCGAATTCACCTCGGAAGCGAGAACCGGCGATCATGGCGCCCAAATCCAAAGAGACCACTTTCTTGTTAGAGAGGATCTCAGGGACATCATTGGATTCAATTTTCTGTGCCAAACCTTCAACAATGGCAGTTTTACCCACGCCTGCTTCACCGATCAACACCGGGTTGTTCTTGGTGCGTCGGGAGAGTATCTGGATCACACGCAATATTTCAACATCGCGCCCAATGACCGGGTCCAGTTTGCCCTCACGGGCCATGGTGGTCAGGTCGCGGGAGTATTTTTCCAGCACTTTGTAGCGAGTCTCTGCCTTGGGGTCAGTGACGCGCTGTCCGCCGCGCATCTGCTGCACAGCTTCGTAGACGCGCTCTTTGGTTACCCCGGCGCCATCCAACATCCGTCCGGCAGGGGTATTGCGCTCGCTTAAGATGGCTAAGAAAATGTGCTCGGTGGAAATGTATTCATCTTTGAGTCGGTTGGCCTCTTGATTGGCCAGATCGACAATGCGCTTGACGCGCGGGGTGATGAAAATCTGCCCGGCGCCGCCACCAAAGATATTGGCCTTGGGGGTGGTCTTAAGCACGTAGTCCAGCCGCTCGGTGAGCATGACTGGATCAACGTTGAGCACTTCTAATAATTGGGGGATCACGCCTTCAGGCTGCTCGATCAGCGCTAACAAGATATGTTCTGTGTCAATTTGGTTGTGTCCGTAGCGTTGAATGATTTCCGCAGCGCGCTGGGCGGCTTCCTGAGCGCGTTCCGTAAAGCGATCGAATCGCATCATAATCGGTACCTTCCTTTGGCAAGTGGAAACCCTTGCCGTGGAAGAATTATATCATTCAGGGGATTAGAGAAAGATCAGCGGGACGTAAGAATTGTATATGAAATGAAACCACAGATAAAAGGGATGAACACAGATTTAAAATAGGGTCTATGGGAATTCCCGTGAGGGACCTCACATTTGGGGGTAGGGGGTGTGCAGCGCACACCCCCTACCCCCAAATGTTGACCCTTGCCACGGGAATTCCTAGAGACCCCTAAAATAATCTGCGTGTATCCTCGGTTAAATCTTTGCATCAACTAATGCAAATTCTGCCATCAGCTCCGTGATGATCAGCGGTTCCCCCTTGGCTGGATCAAGTTCCAGGCTGGCGGCTTCGCCGTCACAGTGGGCCACACATACGCCGCAGCCCATGCAGGCTTCGTAATCTACCTCGGCATAAGTGTTCAAAGTGATGGCATCAAACTGGCAAACGTCCTCACAGTTGCCGCAAGTGATGCACAGATCCTCATCGATGACGGCGATATACCCCGAAGAACAGATCATAGGATCACCACCGCGATTGATCTGCATGGCCTTACAGCAGCAAGCGCAGCAGTTGCAGATGGCGTAAAAGCGGCCCAGCATGGCGTCTTTAAAATAGGCGTGGGAGACATGCCCGCGTTCTTGCTCAGCATGCAAGATTTCCTGCGCTTCAGATGAAGTAATCCAGCGGGCACGGTTGGGGTGATGTTCAGCGACCATGCTGGCGAAGGGTTCACCGACAATAAGACACACATCCAGGGGCAAGCAAGGTTCATTTCGCGAAGAGCGGCATGGGCAATCCAAGGCGATGATATGATCGGGATTTTTTAGCACGATATCACGGGCATGATCGTAGGGGATGATATGCTCTAGATCACGAATTTCGATTTCTTCTTGGACAGTGACCAATTGCCTGGCAGCATCTAATGGTACTACTTTACCGTGATAGCCTGGGGCTATCTTGGCTTTATCATCATTTTCGGTTTCGTGGGTCACAAATCGGCCCAATGGTGCTAGGAGTCGAGCCAGGCGGGGATTTGTGCTTCCCAATCCGATATATTGATAAGGCCAATGCAAGTACACAAATCCATGCAGGCGGTCAATGAAAGAGAAATTTGTCAGGCGGCGGGCTTCTTTCATGAAAGCTCGTGTCGAGGGTAGCAGCAGACCAAGGATTGGTTTTTGGGGCATGGTAATACCTCCAGAGATGAAGTAAATTTCGGATAGATTTTTGAATAAACCTGCATGCATAAATTGAAATTTGCTTAGGTTTTATGGAAATATCAACTGATTCAGGAGTTACGCAGTTGCCCCCCTAACCCCCCAACCTTGGGGGGATTCTTTGGGCATCTCCCCCCAGAATTGGGGGGCAGGGGGGGCTTACTCCCGAATACTTTTTTCGTCTGCGTAACTCCTATGATTAATAATTCAAGCTCAAACCGCAAAACACTTAGTGGCGAATGGCCAGGCAGCGTTTGTATTTCGATAGGTTAGTGGCGAATGGCTAAGCAGCGTTCGCAGTTTGATCGATCGCACAATAACGCCAGGGGATCATTTTGGATTATTTCGACCACGGTGCGAATCAATATCGAGAGGGGGATCAATTGAACCTGAGCATTGCCGATGTAGGATTTATTGGTGTATTTCTCGATTTCCGGTGCGATAGCGTTGAACCCGTAAGAGCAGCCGGGCCAGTGTGGGCATTCCTGGACTCCCTTTTTGGTGAGTGCCCACCTGATGAATTGTCTGCGCCCGGCGAGATGCTCGCCATAATGGATGCTGGTATTGGCGGTGTGATCCACCCCCAGGAGCAGTACTACCCCCAAGGATTCAGTCAGCACGCGCACGGGCGCGAAAGGTTCCTGCCTTGTTTGGGCGCTGATAACTTCATCAGCATTTACACCAGAGAATGAGTAGATCGGATGGTTAGATCGCTGTGCTTCGGGATGCTGGCGCAAGGATTCGGCGACAATCCCCATCAATGGGTCAGCAGGCATATCCACATCATAGAATTCGGCCATTTTATTGGCATCTGAATTCGTGCCGTAGGTGATGCCGTTGTCAGGTGGACCATCCTCAGGAGTCACCATGGTCTTATATGTGAAGGTGGGTATGACCAGGCCATTGGTCACACTGAGCAGTGCCCCCACTACAGTATCCGCACCGCCCTGTACATGCCCAAAGGCAGACAGCGAGGTATGGGTGATGGCGGGCATAGTGCCATCTAAGCCCATTTTGCGAAACTCTTTGACAAGATCACGAAATTTAATCATTGTTCGTTTTTCTGGTCACTGTCCACTAACCACCGTTTATCGACCTTTCCAGTTGGGATCGCGCTTCTCAACGAAGGCGACCATACCTTCTTTCTGATCTTCAGTAGCGAAGAGGAAATTGAATGCTTTGCGTTCATCGGCCAGACCTTCAGTTAGTGAGGTTTCAAATGCCTGGTTGACAGCCTCTTTGCCTAATTGAACGGCCAGTGGGGCGCGTGCGGCGATCTCGGCTGCCAGGGTTATGGCTTCATCCAGGTACTTCTCCACTGGAACAATGTGGTTGACGATGCCGTAGGCCAAAGCTTCCTCAGCGCCCAGAGTTCGATTGTTGAGCACCATCTCCATGGCTAGGGCTTTTCCGACGGCTTTTGCTAATCGTTGCGTACCACCCGCCCCTGGGATCACGCCAATGTTGATTTCGGGCTGGCCGAATTTGGCCGTTTCTGATGCAATGATCATGTCACAAGAAAGCGCCAATTCGCTGCCGCCCCCCAAAGCCCAGCCTGAAACTGCGGCGATGACTGGTTTTTTGATGCCGCGAATGCGATCGAAGGTAGGAATAAAATCGCTCTTGAGCATCTCCACAGCTGAAGCTTCGGCCATCTCTTTGATATCTGCTCCGGCAGCAAAGGCTTTTTCATTCCCGGTGATGACCATAGCTCCGATGGCATCATCAGCATCGAATTTTTCCAATGCTTCGGTAAGCTCTTTCAACAATGTGCGGTTGAGTGCATTGAGCACCTTGGGCCGGTTGAGTCGGATTAGCCCAACTCGTTCTTGCGTTTCCACCTGGATGGTTTTGTACGTCATGCTTTCTCCTGCTCTGCTACGAAAATCTTGCCATTTATGCTTTCAGCCTCTAGACTACAAAGCTGAAGCGTATTATCAATGATGCCAAAATTCGATGATTCTTCTGAAGATGATCCTAATGACTTTGTGATCACGGCATTGACACGGATATTATAAGTGTTAAATTCATCTGCTAATTCTTTTGTCAGGCCAAGCAACCCCATTTGGCACACTTTCAAAGCAGAATGACCTTCACCACCAGAGAGTACATTGACGATAACCCCACAGCCGGCTTCTTTCATTATCCTTGCCGCGGATTGGGCTACTAAAAAAGCTCCAGTCAGGTTGACATCTACAGCCCGGCGCCAATCCCATTCGTCTAAATCAAGCAATCCCTTTTTGGGGTCCACGTGCGCATTATTGATCAGGATATCAAGTTGGCCCCAATCATCAATGACTTGATTGAGCATCGCTTGAACGGGCATTTTCTTGGAAATATCAAAGACGTAATCCTTGACGCGTCCACCTGCTTGTTTGATGCCTTGAATGGTTTCATCCAGGTTGATGGGGGTGATATCGTTAGCGGCAACGACCGCGTCCTTCGCGGCGAAAGCTTCAGCCAACATGCGTCCAGTTCCTCGCCCAGCGCCGGTTATAAGCACAACTTGATCTCTAAATTGGTCCATTAAATCTCCTCACGTTAAAAAAGGAATTCTCGATTAAGAACAAATTGTAGTCTAACCACTAACCACTACCAACTGACCACTGTCTACTGGCTACTGATTTCCACACACTGGTACTTCCCCTGTATTCTTATTGGCATTCACAGATAACCCAAGATACGGTGAAGGGTCCAGGGTGTTTTGAATTTTCAACTCGTTTCGAAAACGCCCGTTGCCATCGTCCAAGACAATCGAAAAATGTAAATGCACACCCGTGGGGTTATTGGGATCACCGGAATAATTTCCCTGAAATCCTAGCAATGTGCCGGCTTCGACAAAGAGTTCGCTTGTGCCGACTGGAAAAGCTGCATCGATATATGAAGTGCCATCCCGGTCTGCTAGATGGGTGTAGTAAGTCCAGATTTGGCGTGAGGGTTTCAAGGGGTCGCTGGGGACACGGATGATCAGTGAAGATTTCCAATCTGACAGGCGCGACAGGTATCCAGGGTAGGCGGCGTAGACTGGCGTTACGCCTGAGTCATAACCACCAAAGATATCTAACCCCTGGTGACGGTGTCCGGGACGGAAAGAGTCATCCCACAAGAAGCCAATGTAGCCCGTAGTGGGCATTTGAAAGGGTGCCTCTCCACAGCGTTCGCCGGCAGTAATTGCCCATTCCGGATGTGCTTCTGGGTCTCTCATCCAGCTAAAGAAACGCGTAGTCCTTTCTCCACTGCGTTGATACCATCTGTAAGCAAAATAGCCAAATACAATCGCAAATACAAAAAATACTGATAAGAGTATCCGCAACCACGGACGGGAAGTTTTTATATTCATAAATTAACTGTTTTTTGAGTCCCACATCAATAAGATTTATTTGGGCATTCTGTGTAAGTCGATGATCTCCGCCTGGGTAATCTTTAAAATATCTTGAGTATCCAGGCGAGTTAATGCATTGTGCGCTCCACCTCCAGCGTAGCATTCTGTAAGTTCCAGCACCAATGGATCAATAAGAGAGCGAATGGGTTTGGGGTGCCCGAATGGCGGCACCGTTCCTACGGGATACCCGGTTGTTTCCAATACGATCTCCGCATTGGCTAATTTGACCTGTTTTCTCCCTACCCCGTATACTGAGGCTATGACTCTTCTTTCGATGAGTTGGGTGCCGCAGGCGATTGCCAAAACGCGCTCATCGCGGATGGTAAAGAGTACAGATTTGACAATTTGATCGGGTTCGGTTCCAACAACTTGCGCAGCGACTTCTACAGTCGGCGTTGGCTTATCAAGGAACACAATCTCCCCATTGATGCCATTTTGTTCCATGAAGTTTTGCAGATCACTGGGTTTCAACATCTGATTTTGCCTCTCGATATTTACGCAGGTTTTCAGCGTCATCTTCCTTATGTTCAGCAGTCAGCAGTGTTACTTGTCCATTGGTGATTTTCTGTAAAATGTGCCCGGCTAATCGGCCTGAAGGGGAAGCCAAGGCATTTTGCAGGTCTTCCTGCGTGTCAAAGAAAAGTTCGTGGATCATGCTGATTTCATCATCACCATATAGTTTGGCATGGACACGGATTGTGGCCTCGCGCACGAGATTCGGCATCTCTTCTGCATGATGTAAGAAATCTGGCCAACCTTCACTGAATTCTAAAGTGTCTGCAATGGGCCCGATGAGAATGATTAGTTTTTGCATGGGTTTCCTCTGCGGGTATTATAACCGCCATGCTTCCATTGACGGGAGTGGTCAAACTAGTGGTGTTGAATCGGTCGAAAGGCGCTGTCTTCGAAAGCCCTTCGACTCTGCTCAGGGTAACACCTCAGACAGCGGTGGTTGCAGAGGGCTGAGGTTCTCGAAGTCCGGCTTACTCAAGTTGATATTTTGATTACCACGTAAATCACTACTCAAAGACGGGAGTGGTGATTTTCGTGGTGTTCATTATTCAGAAGGCACAAACTTTTCTATTGTCATTCCGAGTGGAGCGAGGAATCCCAGGCATCCTGCTTTGCTTGATAATTGCTTGGTTTCAGGGATTCTTCACTCCGCTGCGCTGCGTTCAGAATGACACTTATTCCATTGGATTTTGTAAAACACCATCATTTAGACCACTCCCCAAAGACGTATCCATCAAAGTTTGCATCGATTGTGATACCATTGGGCAGATCTTGTGCCTTCGGAGTCAATAGATGTCTGTATTCGAATCATCCTTACTAAAATACTTTCTCGATCAACCTGTTATTTCCCGTATCCGTCGAAATCATGGTTTAGAGCATGCCACATTGCACGTTTTGGCTGAGAAAAATACTGCTCGCAACATGGGCGGACATTCCAACCCGACCGGATTCTGGTTGGTAGGCGATATTCCCACCGAAGAAGTGCAAGAGGCTGCGCGTGAAGCCCTGCGACGTTTGCGGGCTGGTGATCGCCATCTCGCTGTGCACCCTGGATGTGGGACCAATTTTGCCACCGCAGGAACCATGGCAGGATTGGCAGGCGTAGCAGGCATGTGGGGAGTTGGCGCTCGCAAGCGCGACAAGCTAGAGCGACTGCCATTAGTAGCAACTTTGGCTACATTAGCTTTGATTTTTGCCCAACCTTTTGGAAATGTTCTCCAAAAACACATTACCACCTCTGGAGATCCCGGGGATTTAGAAATTGTGGAGATTTCACTTTCTCAACGAGGGCGAGTGAAGGCTCACCGCGTTATCACTCGAGGTTAATTATGGCTGATAAACCAGTCATTTACATTTTGCACGGCGATGATGAATATGCCATCGCTCAATTTATCTCCAATATGGAAGCGAAATTGGGGGATCCTGCCACAGCCGGGTTGAATATTACATATTTTGAGAAAGGCTCATTGCCGCTGGATGAAATTGCCACCGTTGTGCAATCGATGCCTTTCCTCGCTGAACGTCGCCTGGTTGTGCTCCATGACCCACTGACTGGCATGCAGAGCAGCAAGGTGCGGGATCAATTTAAAGAACTATTGACGAATGTCCCATCAACAACTGCTTTGGTCATAGCCATCAACAGGCCTTTGATCCCTCACCGCGATCGCCGGAAAGGCAAACAGCATTGGCTGCAGAAATGGGCTCAAGAACATGAGGGCCGCGTGTATGAAAAAGAGCTGTTCCTGGCACGTGGACCTGAGTTGGTACGTTGGATCCAAAAGCAGGCCAAAGATGAAGGTGGGGAAATCTCGTCCGAGGGTGCCGCGATCTTAGCCAACTTGGTAGATGAAGATCCCCGCATTGCCGCCCAAGAGATCAAAAAATTGCTGGCTTATGTTAACTACGGCCGACCGGTGGAACCTGATGATGTCGAACACCTGGTGGCCAATGTGGGGGGTGGAGATGTCTTTGCCATGGTCGACGCTCTTGGAGAACAAAATGGCCAGAAAGCACTGCGGATGCTGCATCAACTTCTGGCAGATGACGACCCACTGCGACTATTTGGGATGATTGTGCGTCAGTTTCGGTTATTGCTGCTGACCCGCGAAATGCTGAATGATGGTTATCGGGAAAATGATATCGCCCGTGAACTGAAAACCTTTCCTTTTGTGGTGCGCAAACTGATTCCCCAAACGCGCAACTTTTCTATGGAAATATTAGAAGATATCTACCGTCGGTTGTTAGATATCGATGAGGCGATAAAAACAGGCAAGATTGATGGGGATGTAGCTTTAGACACGCTCGTTACGGCACTTACAACGTAATACCCAATTAACGCGCAAGACCCCAAGGAAGGTCGAGAGCTCCAATAATGGAGTGAGGAGGAAATCCTTGAGGCCTTGCTGAGAGAATGTGGAAATATCACCGCGTTGGGCTGGGCTGGCCTTATTGGTGATTGATCCCTAACCAGAAGTGATTTGGCAAAAGTGACTGCGATGTTCGCAATTCGACCCCAGAAGATTTGCGGGGTTTGCCGTTTTTAGCTTTAGCTTTGCTTCCTGACTTCTTCCCATTCGTGGGTAACATGGAGGGATGTACGAAGCACAGGTTGGGGGATTGGCCGTATTTCTTTTGGTAATAACTTGCTGCACGCTTCACCTTTACATCTAGATCAGCGGAATTATCGTTATCGAACCAAAGCATACCTATATCCATAGCGTACCTCCAAAGAGATGACCTGAGGGCTTATTGCGACCTTCTTGAAGTTATTTCTGTTTTTCGTATGTTGAATGCCAATACGAGCTGCAATATTTTTGGGCAAAAACCCTCAAGGCCATTAGAACTTATGTTCTAAATAATATCACAAGAACAAATGTTCTGCAAGGGTAGTTGAGAAAAATTTAAGGTGCCAATGCTTGAAGACAAATCCCCGGAAACTTTGGTAGTTTCCGGGGATTTTATCTTACCTATTTTTCCCAAATACTGATACTCTCGTTATGGTAGGTGTGTGGAAAGAGATCGAAGGGTGTGATCTCGTGAAGTTGGTATCCCCCATTGGTCAGGCGTTTGGCATCGCGCGCCAAAGTCGCAGGATCACACGAAATGTAAGCGATTGTTTCCGGCGCTAAAGACAGAATTCCGTCCAATGCTTTACGGTTCAACCCTGAGCGCGGAGGATCGACCAGGATTACATCGGGACGAATATCCAACTCAGGGAGCACATCTTTCACTGGGGCCTCATAAATCTCCACATTATCGAATTTGTCCAAATTGATAGCAAAATCCTCGCTAGCAGTGGGTGACACCTCGATGCCAACCAATCTGGCGATATGCGGGGCTAAGAAAGCGCTGAATAGTCCAACACCGCAATAGGCGTCAATTAACGTTGTATCCTGTGTGAGGCGAAGGCTATCAAGCAAGTGAGAAATCATGCTTTCTGCCATGTGAGTATTGACTTGAAAATAGGAGGCCCCTGAAATGCGGAATAAGCGTTCTTTCACTTCAATGACAATATGGTCGTCGCCAGCCATGACTAATGAGCCGCCCGGACCCTTGTGCAGCACCGAGAGGGGCAAATCTACGTCCAAACCTATTGGCTGGGGATCGCTGC
The DNA here is from genome assembly GCA_964419495.1 of uncultured Anaerolineales bacterium. Classification (GTDB taxonomy): domain Bacteria; phylum Chloroflexota; class Anaerolineae; order Anaerolineales; family UBA11858; genus NIOZ-UU35. Next base: position 3,746 of record CAYQQX010000102.1, on the reverse strand, counting down.
TTTCCAGAATGACCATCAGGTCGTCATTAGCTCCCAGGCGGATCCCCACACGATCTAAGCCAGGAATAGACTCGATATCAAGCTGCGGCCAGAAATTATTGATCGCTTCATCAGGTAAATGACACTCTTTGATGGGGATTGTTGCCTCCCCACGCGGAGATTGAAACCCCAGTTTGCCCCCCGTAGTGATATGGAATTGGATATGATTACGATAATTCCAGGGCTGGGGGCATGGAATTGTTGCTTTAACCGGAGGGTTTTCCAATTTGCCAATTCGTTCCAGCTGATCGCGTAAAACATCGGCTTTTAGCTGTAATTGCTCGTCATAGGGGATATGTTGGTAATGACAACCACCACATGCCCTAACTTTCCCACCTGATGTGGGAAAGTTAGGGTTAAAGAAATGCGGGCATTTGGGTTGAATTCTTGAGAGTGATGGCTCCAGAATCTCGATGATTTCACCGCGAGCAAAGCGCTTTTTTTCTTCTACTAAGCGAATCTTTGCCTTCTCCCCAGGTAAAGCAAAGGGGACAAAAATTGCGCGGCCGTCCGATAAGCGTGCAAGACATTCTCCGCCATAAGTGTGTTTTTCAAAGGTTACGGATTCTTCAAGCATATGTCCTTTAAAACATATGTCCTTCAAAACATATGTGCATCAAAAAAATGAAAGTTCAGTGAGAACTTGTATGGATCGTTGATTGTACCAGTGGGGTAACTCCCGGCAAAGGTATAATTACGCCATGCGTCGAGCCATCTTTACCTTTATATTTTTACTATTCTCCAGCCTGGCATGCCAGGGGTTGGTGCCGGCTAACCTGACGCCCACGCCTACATCTCTACCGCCTACCGCGACCATCACGCCATCCCCTGAACCAACCACGACTTCGACTCCTGAAATTTCAGTTCTAAACCTTCCTGATGCGGAAGATTTCGACATTCGGCTGCACCCGGATGGTGGCATATATATCGGTGATCACCTCAGCATGGAGGTCATTGCTCCTTTGGATGCTGATTTGGATGGAGATTTTTCTGTTCAAGTTGTGTCTTCAAAAGGAGAGATTGTGGGCGAATCTGCCTTTGCTCCTTTTGGGATTGGTGGGCGTCGGCAGGCAACTTTGGAGTGGATGTGGGACACCGCGGGGCTCGAAGCTGGCGCGCACGATTTGACTCTCTCTTTGCTCCCAGGCGAAGTCACTTGGACAGAAACCGTTGTCTTGCTCCCCCAAGAGTTATTAGGACGGCCTGAGTCTGAATCCCAGTGGGCCATTGAAGAGAGCGATTGCTGTTTGCTTTATTACCTCACAGGAACTGCAAGCGAGCGGGATATCCAAACTTTATTGCAAAGTGCCGACGAACAAGCCCAAGATGTTGCTGCGCAGTTAGGGACAGATTTTAGCGAACCCATCGAGATAACCCTGATGTCTCGCGTGATTGGACATGGGGGCTTTGCTGCTGGGCAAATTTACATCTCATATTTAGACCGCAATTACACTGGCAGTGATTTTGATTTGGTGCTGCATCACGAAATGGTGCATATATTAGATTCGCGTTTGGGCGGGGAACTGCGCCCATCCATGTTGGCAGAGGGCCTGGCTGTATATCTTACTGGAGGGCATTTCAAACCCGAACCCTTGATGCCGCGCGCCGCGGCACTGCTTGATTTAATGGAGCCAGATTCGAGTTCAGATTGGTACATTCCTTTGGAGGAACTGGCAGACAATTTCTACAAATCCCAGCATGAGATTGGGTACTTGCAGGCAGGAGCTTTAGTGGAATTTATGGTCGAAACCTGGGGGTGGGAGGCGTTCTCTTCTTTCTATCGCGATATCCATCACCCCCGCGGAGGCAAGCACTCAACGGCAATTAATGATGCTTTGGATATCCACTTCGGAATCACGCTTGCTGAGTTAGAAGTTCAATTCAAAAAAGCTTTGCTGGCACAAGAGATTGCGCAAGAATATCGTGATGATGTTCGCCTGACGGTAGCTTTCTACAATACTGCACGGCGTTATCAAAATGCAATGGACACATCGGCATATTTCCTTACTGCCTGGTTACCCGATAGCTCTACCATGCGCCAATATGGGATAGTTGCCGATTATCTTCGCCACCCATCAAGCCCAGAACATATTGCCTTGGAAGCCATGCTAGTTTCAGCAGATAGTTATCTACAAAATGGTCGTTATCGAGAGGCAGCAGGTGCCATTCGAGCAGTGAATTGGGTTTTGGATGCTATGGATGCAGATGTCGCTGAACCGTTTCTTGCCCATCCTGTGGCTGCTTCATACTATCAGATTGTCAGCGTAATGATCGAGCAGGGGTATAAACTGCAGCAAGTTCAAGATCAGGGCGAAAGCGTACTGGTATTGGTCAATGAGATAGGGCCCGAATTATTAGCAATTCAACTCGATTGGGTGGAGGGGCATTGGCAATTGGATCAAGGGCAGTAATATTGTGTGGTTGTGCATAAATGACAAACATGACACACTCTGAAATTAATGTTCTGGATGTGTCATGTGTTTTGTCCCCATCCCCCCGCTTCGAGAGAGAGTGGTTTCCCTACACTCTCTCGAAGCCCCGGCATAGGGGTGCCGGGAGTGATGTTTTATAAAAAATCAATTTAGGGGCATGTGTATAAGAAGCTGAGCAGCGAATTGAATGGGGGCGTACAGTAAAGGTCAAGGAAATCAAATGCCACCGCTCCCACGACAACTAAACAAATCATAATGCCAATACACCCCAATCCAGCCCACAACCAGGGGCGGCCTTGCCTTTCTTCTGCCTGAGGCATCACAGGAGCGGCAGGCCCCTGTGGAACCTGGCCAGAATATGCCGGTTGGGCAGGAGGAGGTTGCACAGCGCGTGGTTGGGGAGGCGGTGCGGCTGCGGCAGGAGGCGCTTGCATCCCTTGTACGGTAGCATGACCGCTTGCGGGTGTGACGACGGTTGCGTTCATATCATATGCTTCAACCTGATATGACAAAGTCACTGCCTCACCAAGTTGAATGCGCTCCCCAGGTCGCAGCATGTGCGGCCCCGTGAGGCGCTGGCCGTTGACAAAGGTTCCGTTGGTAGAACCCAGATCCTCGATCACATATCCGCTGGGCTCCAAGCGCATACGAGTGTGACGGCGGGAAACCTCGGCGATATTGATGACGATATCGGCATTGGCATCGCGACCGATAATGACCTCTTGTTTGGAGAGAGTAAACTTTTTTTCTGGTGTGGGTCCTACTGTCATTACCAGTTCGAAAGATTGGGTTGCCATGATTCATCTCCTTAGTAAATACGCTGTTTCAAGTGTAGCTTATAGCTAAGAGTCTACACAGATTATAAACGAGAGTCAAATATTTTTGATATTACTTTGGTGACTTCACTGCAAAAACTACCAGACGATGGCTTCCGCCGGATCCGGCGGGAAACTCACTTGGTGGCTTTTTGCAGTAGAGTCTTTGGTGCTAGGTAGTGATGAATTTTCATATGATCAGGAAAATAATGCCTATTTTAAGAATATCATATCCAGAGAGAAGTCACCAATTGTCAACACGGCCTAATTGTTTTTGGAAGGACAGTGATGTTTTGATTTTTTTGTATCCCAAACGCTCGTAGAAGCGGTGGGCACCTTTGCGTACAATATTGGATCGCAGGTAGATGTTGTGATTGCCAATGTCTTGTGCCCAGGATTCTATTTCAGACTCTACTGCAAAAAGGGTGCTAGACCCTCCTCAAAACAGCAAAAGTTTAAT
>CAYQQX010000101.1:0-16036 GCA_964419495.1 uncultured Anaerolineales bacterium | reverse complement strand
TTTTTTCAACCCTGCCGGGTTGACCTTTCGGGACAGCCCCACCCCCAAATGTGAGATCTCTCACGGGAATTCCCGTAGAGGCGAATTGAAAATAAAATCTGATATTTAGTACGAGATCATGCCAATTTCTCACAAAACGGGAGAAATCCTAAAAGAGCGTTATAAAGTCCGGCGCATCATCGGCCAGGGTGGTATGGGGAGTGTTTACCTCACTGATGATCTGCGTCTAGAGGGGCGATTGTGCGCGCTGAAAGAGGTTTATCATGACCCCCAAATTCCCGAAGAAATTCGCCTGCAAACTCGCGAGCAATTCATGCGAGAGGCGACGGTCTTGGCGCGTCTAGATCATCAGAACCTGCCTAAGGTTTCGGACTTTTTCTCGATTGATGAACGTGATTATTTGGTGATGGACTTTGTTCCCGGCCGTGATCTCAGTGTGCTGATGACTGAAGCCCGGTTGAGCAATCAGTTTCTCGAAGAGCGCGATGTTCTCACCTGGGCTGCCCAATTAATTGAGGCACTGACATATCTTCACAGTCAAAAGCCGCCTATTGTGCATCGTGATATCAAGCCCAGCAATCTCAAACTCACACCTGATGGGGTGGTTAAATTGGTTGACTTTGGTTTGGTGAAAATTCTGGCCTCCGATGAAGTGACGATCACAGTTGTTCAGGGTCGTGGAACTGCAAATTATACGCCCCTTGAGCAATACGGCGGTGATGCCGGTCATACGGATGTGCGCAGCGATATTTTTTCTTTTGGGGCGACTTTATATCACTTGCTGACCAACCGGCCTCCCACCGAAGCGCGCGACAGATTCCTGCAACCTGGGTTGCTCTTGCCTCCCCGAGAGATTAATGCCTCCATCAGCCCTCGCACAGAAAGGGCTATCCTTTGGGCTTTGAATTTGCACCCTGAGGAACGACCACAAGACATGAACGAGTTCAAGCAGGCATTACTGGGGGATTGGAGCCCTAGAAGTCAATCCAAAGCGCCGCTGCCCTCGGCGACGCTGATCGATTTGTTATCATCACCCCTCGAGCGAAGGCTGATTTGGGTTTCAATGGCGTTATTGTTTATCAGCCTGATTGCCACACTGTGGCGATAATCACCAAAACCGAAAATAATTTAACTCATGTTACGCACACATAGCGAGAAAGTCCCGAAAATAGGGGGTGGGGGCGAAGCCCCACCCCCTATTTTCGGTGATATTTCTCTTTAGATTGCGTAACATCAGCAATTTAAGTTGCTTCTTTATTCAATTAAGGGGCTCATCGCAATGACATCAGTTCTAGTTTTTTATCTCCCCTGATCGGTAAATATAGCGCTGATACCCCAGCCCAATAAAGACCCAACAAATGTCCCCAAGAGCAATCCCCAATGCTGTGGGGTTTGCATGGCCCACTCACTTCCAGGCAGCGACAGCGCGCCATATGTATAGGTGAGCAGACCGGCAATAGCCGATACAAGCCCCCAACGAACACCACGGCGCACGCGGCCGATCAAAGTACCAACACGTGCTGCTCCCCAGGAAACCGCAGCGATAATTAATAGTGCGATCCCCCAATCTCTGAGGCCGGTACTCTGGGGTTCAATATCAGGTTCTGGCATGGGTGTTGGAGTGGGAGGGGGAATGGTTGGCGTGAGCGACGGAATTGGGGTTTGGGTAGGTAATTCTGTTGGCGTTGGTTCTGGCGAATCCTCAGCAGGGATATCGAAAACCAATTCTTCAGAACTGGCTGCACCACTAATGGCCCTGAGCCTAACCGTACCCGATTGTTCAAATTCGTAGCTCGCAAACGCAGTCCCATCTACAGACATCAGATCGATGGATGGAAAATCTTGTCCATTGATCGATGCGATGATTTGTATTGGTGTGTTGTCAGGGACAGGATTATTGTTGTGATCTAGAATTACCCCGACTTTTAAGGGAATCGAATCTCCAATGCGGTACTCGAGTTCAGATGGAATCTCTGGCGAGGGCGTATTCTCCCCGGATTCTGGGGAATCCAGAGTGAGCGGGATGGCATTTTCGGGATTCGGCGAGGTCGCAGAAATCAGCTCGTACCCAATCCCTGGGACAGAGACTGGTAAGGCACCTTCGGGTGAGGCAATTTCCCTGAAGAGAAGTCGAGCGGCCACATCCATGAAAGGCGCAGTTTTTCCATAAAGCCCAAAGAATACGGTCAGCTTGGAAATATCTGTGGCATCAAGGTAATAGGGGGCATTGGCGGCAAATACAACAATATTCTTGCCCGAGGTTAGATCGTGTCTTTCAGCCAGGAAACGCTGCAGAGCAAGGGACTCTGCTCGGTCTGCGTCCACATCGAGCGTAGTGAAAATGATCCAGTGAGCTCGGCTGAGATTTCTTTCAACCAGCCCGGTTTCATCCTCGCTGTCCAACATCAAAGTGAGCTGCTCGAATGAATATGAATTCAAATTAGCCTGTGATATTAATCCCTCCGCGCCAGGTCCGAATAAATTAATCACCGATTGCTCCAGTGCATCGATGGCCAAAGCTTCTTGAACAGGGCACTCAGTGCACTGCTGCACCGGGAAAGAATCAGTAACAAAAACAATCCGATCATTGAAGCCAGGTGCATTGGGCAGTACATTATCGATTTCGCTCAGCGGCGGACTGATCAGCGTGGCCCCGCGTTGGGCAACTTCGGATGTGATTTGGCGGGATTCTACAGTATCTAGCGCGTCTAAATTGCCCGTGGGTAGAACTAGATTAAGGGTGAAAAAACCGTACATACGGTATTTCAAGGTCAGGATGCGCAAAACCGATTCGTCTACTCTTTGGGCGAAGACCGGATCATCTCGATATCGTTGTGCAAAGAATTCCAAGGTGCGAGTTATGGTTGTGTAGGTATCGGGATCGCCGCCTGCAACGAAATTGTTGACATAGAGCATGTCGTTGCCAGCCAGAAAAGCATCTAATGCCAGCCGACGGGCGTTGAACGTTTCCTCGGTGGGATCGTGGAAACGGCGCACAGCACGGCTGCCAAGATCATCGCTAATGATCACTCCGCCGCCATCGCGCCAAGTCGCAAAGGGAGATAGATCCATGAGCAGGCCTAATGCAGGCTGATCAAAGCTGATGGGCCGAGTTGTTGAGCGAATATTTCCCTGCAGCCCCTGGTAGCGAATGTGCGAGACCTGAAGCGCATCTAAGCGGGAAGTTTCGTCAGCCGCGTTTCCTGTTACGGTGAAGAAAGGCGCTAGCTCGATTTGCTGAAGTTGTTCCAGCGATTTTCGCACCGTGGCGACTTCGTAGTCGGGCAGGCGGTCGGCGCTGCCCAGCCCTGGAAAGTGAGTGCCCACAACGGCGATATGATTGGAGGCTCCCTCGTGTACCCCTTCAATGTATGCCTTGGCCATCTCACCGACCCAGTATGGATCGCCCCCATAAACCCGCACATCCAGGTCGCCTTCGCCGCCGGGGTTGGGTGTTTCCGACACATCTAAAGATGGGCCGAAGAGCAGGTTGATGCCAATCGATGCCAGCTCTTGCCCGGTGAAATTGCCAACTTGTTTGGCTAATTCTGGGTTCCAGGTTGCGCCAATGGATAATTGGCTTGGCATGGGCGTCAGACCGTTGAAAATCTCGTCGTTTGGCGGGCCATCACCTTCTTGCGATAACCCAATGAATAGGGGAATATAGGATGGCAGGAAAGTTTCCCCCGAAATAGGAATGACATGGTCTTCCTGGGTGCTCGAAAAGCGAATATTCTGCAGTTGATTGGTCAGGATCCAGGCGTCAGAAATTGTTTGCCCCGCTTCGGTGAAGTTATTGTTTTCGGCGCTGAGAACTACCCCCCCTAAATAGTGATTGGTAATTAGATCATGTATCTGCGTTTCGGCGTCGGCGTTGGTGCCTTGAAAGGTCACCAGAAATAGTTGGCCAACACGTTCCTCGGGCGTAAGCTCTGCCAGCAATTCCAGGGCGCGAATTTCCGGGCTGCTTGTTTGCACTGGGGGTGCAGCCTGGCTTTGGAATGTCGGTGCCAAGAAGGTGAATAGTACGACGATGACGGCAAGTCGTCTGAGGGTGTTGCTTTTCATTCTTCTCCAAAAAAATGCAGTCGTATCAGAGTGTTTTCTGATTGGCGAATAACCGCATAAACACATGACCCATTATAGCGCGATAGCGCGCTCAGCAATAAGAATCTCTCTGAGTTGTTTCCTGCGCCCTGCTCCGCTGAGTAATTCCAGGTTGCGAATACCCAGGGGATCGATCTCATCTTGAATGAGCCTTAGTTCTTCCTCAGATGGAGGGGGTGTTTCATGCACATCGGAAGATATCTCAATTTCGAATTTTGTTTTGGCCTGAATTCGCTGGATGGTTGTGCCTGGATGATAGGAAGTTAGGCGCATGCGTTGGTTAATGAAATCAAATTGACCCAGATCGGTGACCAAATATTGGGGACCGTCACCGTGCTTTCTGGCTGGATTGTGCCCCAATCCCGAAAGGAAATCCAATTTGGAAACGAAAGATACACGTGAATGTCGCGGGATATAAAGGTAAATATCGCTGATGAAGGTGGTTACATCGGGGATGCCGCCCGATCCAGGCAGGCGCAGCCTTGGCTGCGCATAGTCACTACCGAAAGCCAGGTTGTTGAAATTGCCGTGCATATCGATTTGCCCAGGTCTAAAAAACTCTTTGGGGCGCAAATTAGGGAGCACGTCCGCGGCGGCGCGAGCGAAACCAACATTGGTAAGCGAGTGATCTAGCCAAAAACTTTCGATATTGGATATCCCCAAGGGCGCGGGTTGTTTGCAGATGCCCTGACCGATGGCCGAGGCGAAATACAAATTTGGGGCATGGGTGTGACGCGCTAACAAATACGCCGCTGTGACCAATGGGGTGGCAATTCCTTGGGCGACAATTTCACCATCCTCAACCTGGCGCGCCATGCAAGTGATCATTATTTCCGCGGGTGTGAATTTTGGGCTGCTACTCATAATTTTTGAAGTAATACATTCGCATTAACCGCTTCGCTACCTTCGTTCCCTCAGTGTGACAAAACAGATTTTTAGAGAAAAGTTCTAATCACGAATTGAAACGAATTTTTCGAATGGTACGAATGTCTCCACTGAAAATACTACCAGACGAGGGCTTCCGCCGGAAATATGGGGGTGGTTGCTCCCAAACCACCCCCATATTTCCGGCGGGAAACTCTCTTGGTGGCTTTTTGCAGTAGAGACACGAATGTAATATTTCATTAAATGAATTCATGAAATTTGTGTTATTCGAGTTCATTCGTGATTTAAAAATTCTTGATGCACTTCTGGTTGAATATTGCCACCGCTGACAACTAGGACGGCCGGACGTTGGGTAACGGCACCTGACAGCACGGCAGCCAGGACCGCCGCACCGGCAGCTTCAATGCGTTCGTTGTACTGGTGCCAGGCAAAGGACACTGCTTTGGCGATCTCATCTTCATCTACTAAAACAATCTCATCGACATAATTGCGAATAAGGGGAATTGTGATCGAGCCCTCTTCCACAGAGCCTGAGAGACCATCTGCGATTGTGCGGCTTTCGGCCTCTATATCTTGGTGTCCATGATAAAACAATGAGTGCATGAAAGGTTCAGCTTTCGCCTGAACTGCGATCAGCTTGGGATGTGTGGGTAAACTTTTTAGCACCGCGCCGATCCCGGCTACTAACCCACCTCCACTGACGGGTACCAGCCAGACTGAATCTTCAATTTTGAATTCTGAGGAATGTTGCTCAAGCTGCTCGAGAGCTTCTACTGCAGCTGTGGCCTGTCCGGCGATTACATCGCCGTCGTTGTAAGGCGAAACCCAAGTGGCGTTGCTATTTTCGGCTTGTCGGATTGCCGCTTCTTCGGCGGCATCGTACCCGCCAGGGATGAGCAAAACTTCGGCACCCAGTTCACGCATGGCACTCACCTTTACTCCTGGGGCGTGGTCCGGGGCGTAGATCGTCACCGGTACGCCAACCACCTGCCCGGCCAGCGCAACTCCTTGACCATGGTTCCCCGCAGAGGCTGCCAGCAGCCCCTCCTTTCGTTCCCAATCCTCCAGCTTCAAAATTTTGTTAAACGCGCCGCGTACTTTGAATGAGCCCGTAATCTGCCGGTTTTCCCATTTAATGAAGAGATCATTTTTGTTGTCATGCGTCAGCGGAGTTTCGCGAATATGGGGTGCGATGCGTTCATGCGCTTGTTCGATCCAATCATGTGGGATCATTGTGTTGGGACCTCTACTTTCTGAATTCCTTCGAGCGTTTGACGCGCAACCAGGGGGTCATCGGTAAATATGCCGTCCACATCCCATTCAAAAAGACGGATCATATCTTCGGGGTGATTGACTGTATAAGCATGGACCCTGCGGCCCAGACGATGCTGATTTTGGATAAGATGCCGGGATACATTCTGTAGCGGTGGATGCAGCGCCTGATGCGGGATCCAGCTTCCAAACATTGACCTAACTAATCTGCCGCCCAAGCCAGGTACGATTAGTAATCCGATCGGAATTCCTGGCAGCAATTTATGAATCCTGTTAAGGGCCAGGGGGTTAAACGAAGAAAATAGAACTCGATCAGCAAGGTTGTGATGTGTGATCAGTTTGGCAATCAATTCAGGAAGCGCATCAAATGGGGAGGCGTAGTTTTTGATCTCAATGTTGATGATGGTTTTGTCCCCAACGGTCTCGAATACTTCCTCCAATGTAGGAATACCAACACCACGAAAGCTCTCATCAAAAAAGCTTCCAGCATCTAGCTCTCTGATAGCAGCAAGGGATAAATCTTTGATGCGTCCCTGCCCATCCGTGGTGCGATCGATGCTGTCGTCGTGAAATACAACCACATGATCGTCCCCGGTAAGGGTGGCATCTAATTCAATGGCATCGGCATTTTGCCGCACAGCCAGTTCAAAAGCTGGAAGCGTGTTTTCAGGAGCGTATGCGCTGGCTCCCCTATGGGCAAAAATGGTCGGGCGAGGCAGCTGTTCAAACATAACCTCTCCTCGAAAAACTAAAGGTCGACGAAATATGCTGCAGCCGCGCCGTCGATCAGACCGCGCGTCATGGTTGGCTCTTGGGACATGAAATCAGCGATGTCAAGAATCTGATCACAGAGATCGCGCGGGTGAGAAGCGCGCAGTTTGCGGTTATGTTTGATGTACCATTCCTGTAAAAGATATGCCAGCCCCTGATCGCGGTATACGACCCCCTTTTCCTTGGCCATGCGTTGGAATATCTCCCGATATTCTTCATAAGTTGGGTCGCCGACTTCGATCTTGTGACGCAGCCGTCTTAGAAATGCCTCGTCAACCAGATCTTTAGGCGGCAAGTTTGTCGAGAATACAATCAGCACATCGAAGGGGACCTCTAATTTGCGGCCCGTGTGCAAGGTTAAATAATCAATCCGGTTTTCCAGCGGTACGATCCAACGATTGAGCAAATCGCGCGGGCGCACAAGTTGGCGTCCAAAGTCATCGATCAGCAAAATGCCCCCGTTGGCTTTGACCTGGAAGGGAGCCTCATAGAATTTATTGGTATCGTCGAATACCAGATCAAGCCCTTCCATGGTCAGCTCACCGCCGGTCATGATGAAGGGTCTGCGTATCAGAACCCAGCGCGTATCACGACGAGAGCCGGCGCGCAGTGAGCCCGTTCCCTGATCGGTGGTGTTCTTTTCTGGTGCGCGTTGGTGGTTGACAGAGTCATACAGTTTGACAACCTGACCGTCTACATAGAGCGCGAAAGGTATATACATGCTTGTGCTGAGGATCATTTGACCTACGGCACGCGCCACACTGGTTTTCCCATTCCCCGGAGGGCCGTACAAGAAGATCGATGTACCTGAGTTTACGGCTGGGCCAATGCGTTGGAATGTGGTTTCGCTCAATACCAGGTGGGATAGAGCCTGGCGTAACAGCCGGTGTGTGATGCGCAAGCGGCCGCGTTGTTGATTCTTGATTGAACGATTGTATATTTCTATTGGAACCGGAGCAGGTCCAGCATATTGGCTGCGCTCTAAGGCTTCGCGTGCTCGGGCAATGCCTGCGCCAGTGATGGCATATTGGTAAGCCCCTTCACCGAGCCCCATTTGTGATGATTTGACCTCGACGAATTTTTCACGTTTGAGCGCGTTTAAGATTTGGTCGGAAACACCAGCAAATGGAAGAGCAACAGCTTCTGCGATTTGGAACCCCGTCAGATACCCCTGAAAATAGAGGACTTTAAGTACTAGATCTTGCAGCCACAATTGAGAAAGACCTGTATCGCCTACTTTGGTGATGGGTGGTGGGACGAATGCGGCAGCTTTGGTTGGAGGATTGATCTGCCCAGTTTGTGGATCCATTATGCTCATGATGATCTCCCATCCGGTTTCGAAAACGGTAATGCCTTACAAAAACAGTAATATGCCTTAAAGATTATAGCACGGCGAGGATGATCTTCAAGCCTGAGATCGATCTGCAAATGGGGTATAATCCGCCCCATGAAACTGACAGTGCTGATACCAATTTACAATGAAATTCATACCATTCGCGAGATCTTAAAACGCGTCCTGGCAACAGGTCTGGCTTACGAAATTTTGTTAGTCGATGATGGATCAGTTGATGGGACACGGGATGTTCTCAAAGAATATGAAGGACAAGAACCATTTCGGGTGATCTTGCATGAGAAGAACCAGGGTAAGGGAGCCGCTGTCCGTACGGGGATCAAAAATGCTACAGGGGATGTCTTGTTGATCCAGGATGCTGATCTGGAGTACGACCCCCGGGATTATCCCAAGATCTTGCAGCCGATAGAAGAAGGCTTGGCCGATGTGGTTTACGGCTCTCGATTTTTGGGTGCTCCCCGCAGAGTGGCCATGTTTTGGCATATGATCGCCAATAAGTTGCTGACCCTGATGACCAACATTCTGTATGACACAATTCTTACAGATATGGAGACCGGCTATAAAGTATTTCGCAAAGAAGTTGTTGATTTTCCCCTTCACGCCAAGCGCTTTGAATTTGAGCCCGAGTTTACGGCAAAAATACTGAAGCGGGGTGTGCGCATCTACGAGGTGCCGATCTCGTTCAATCCGCGCGATTACGATGAGGGCAAGAAGATCGGTATGAGCGACGCCTTTGAAGCCATCTGGGCCTTGTTGAAATATCGCTTTGTAGATTGATTGAAAATTAGATAACTCATGTTACGCACACGTAGCGAGGTTTCCTTGGTCGGGGGCGAAGCCCCCACCCCCTATTTCCAGTGAGATTCTCTTTAGCTTGCGTAACATCAATTAGATAAAACTCGGTTTCTGCCAGAAACCGAGTTTTTTTATCACGGGGATGGCTTGATATCCATCACGTTGAGCTGTAGTGTTTCCCTGCCGCGGAATTCGTTGACTTCAAAGCGGTAGAGTAAGTCAATTGCTTTAGGGAGATTGTCATACCAATGTCCTTGTCGGAAGGCGATGGCGTCGTAAGTGATCTTTCCATCGGAGACAACCAGTTTCAGGTGGGCGCTGTCTTTGCCCACGGCGCGGCTGCTCATCACGTTGACATTCCGGCTAACAAAAGTGGCCTGTGGATTTCCATACCCGGTGGGCTGCAGCCACTTGAGATGTTCAAGCACTTCTGGCTTCAGGTCGTAAAGAGGGAGTTCTACATCTGCGCTCAGGGTTGGTCGCAGATCCTGGTCAGCTAGTTGTTCCCGGGCGATATCATCCAGGCGATTGACAAGTTCAGGGAGATTGTCGTTGTGCACGGTAAACCCGGCCGCAGCGGCATGGCCGCCATATTTTTCTAGCAGATCGGCACACTGCTCCAGAGCTTCGGTGATGTTGAACTCTGCGATGCTCCTGCAAGAAGCGCGTGTAAAGTCATCGTCGCTGTGTCCTACGATTGACGGGCGGTAATATTGTTCGGTCAGGCGGGATGCGGCCAGGCCAACCACGCCAGCGTTGAACTCGGGATGGGCGGCAAATAGCAGCAGCGGGATTCCGTCCTCAGCCAGTGCGAGCTCCTCGGCCCTGGCCTGGATTCCACGAGTAATGGATTGCCGTTTACGATTTTGCGCTTCGAGTTGCTGGGACAATTTTCCGGCCTCGAAGACATCGCGGGTGGTAAGCAGGGCTAAGGCATCCAAAGCGCTGTCCAGCCGTCCGGCAGCGTTGAGACGCGGACCCAAAGCGAAGCCAATGTCCGTGGCAGTGACCCTGGCGGCCTTGAGCCCTGAGACACCGATCAGGGACATCAAGCCTTGGCGGCGCGGGCGTTGAATCTTTTTTAGCCCTTGCCGCACCAACGTCCGATTTTCACCGATTAGGGGAACCAGATCAGCAACGGTGCCGAGAGCAACCAGATCAAGATAATTATCGATGGAGCTGTCTGGGCCATTGAGTTTTTTATCCAGGGCGGCGGCAAGTTTGTAGGCCACGCCTACGCCTGCCAGATTCTTTTCGGGATAATCATCGTCAGCGCGTTTGGGATCGATCACCGCCAGCGCGTTTGGCAGCACCTCTCCGGGGGTATGGTGATCGCAAATGATCAGATCCAACCCCAGTCCCCGCGCATGCTCCGTCTCTTCGAGCGAGCGAATGCCACAATCCACACTGATGATGACATTGACACCTTCATCATTCAATCTCGAAATTGCAGCTTTGTTTAGTCCATAGCCTTCATCAAAACGATGGGGGATATATCCCAACACATCCGCACCGGCTGATTTTAGATACTCCATCAGCAGCGCTGTGGCTGTGACGCCATCGACATCATAATCCCCGTATACTGCAATTTTTTCACCCGCTTTGAGTCCACTGACCAATCGCTCAACAGCCTCCGCGATGCCCCGTAATTGGAAGGGGTCGGTATCAAAGGGATGTTCGGCTTTGAGAAAATTGCGCGCTTCCTCATGGGTGGCATAGCCGCGATTAAACAAGATTTGGCGCAGAATGGGCGGATAACCGTGCAGAGCCTCCTCTGCATCGGACGATATTCTAGGTGCGATTTGCCAGCGTTTTTCGATGAGGCTCATTTTTATTTCGCAGTGCGTGCCAAGATCAGAGCGCCAATCATGCCTGCGTCATCCCCCAGTGCGGCCGTGGTGATGACTAAGCCGTCCACAAATTTAGGATTCATGACATGATTTTTGACTGATCTGCGGATGGGATCCAGCAGCAAATCTCCACTCAGGGAAACGCCGCCGCCAAATATGACGCTGCTGGGGTTGAAGGCGTGTAAGAAACTTGCCAGGGCCAAACCAATATGTTCGCCCGCTCGTTCGAAGGCCTTTGTGGCAAGCTGATCACCCTTCTTGGCCGCTTTGGCGATTCTCTTGGCAGTTACCATTTTGACATCATGAAGCGAGGAATCGACTCCTTTTGCGAGTTGCTTTTTGGCCCAGCGGGCGATGTTTTTTCCAGAGGCCAGCGCTTCCAGGTGACCAGGGTGACCGCATCCGCACATGGGGCCATCGGGCTGCACGGTGACATGCCCTAATTCGGCAGCGATACCGGATACGCCGTGCAGCAATTTTCCGTCCATGATGATCCCGCTGCCAATGCCGGTGCTGATCGTAATATAGAGCAAGTGATCGTGGCCTATTCCTGCACCTATTTTCCACTCTCCTAATGCCGCCAGGTTGGCATCATTATCCAAGAAGGCAGGAACCTGAAATTTTTCTTCTAAATATCTTGTGAGTGGGAAATCTCGAAATTCAGCGATATTGGGTGCCGTGTACACTACGCCAGTTTTAGGGTTCATGGGGCCCGGTGCCGCCACGCCAATCGAGATAATACTTTCGCCAACAGGGCATACTGCTTTGATAAGCTGAACCAGGCGCTCCTGTGGAGAAGTGTCCGGGCTGTGGGTGGGAATTTTCTGGATGGCTATAGGCTCATAGCCCTCTTCTGGGAATGCCGAAGCTCGCATTTGTGTCCCGCCAATGTCGATTGCGATGTAGATACTCATGTGCCAAAGTATAGCATAGGGCTGGTTGACGATAGGATCGAATCTTGCTATGATCATGCCCATGGAGAAAAATAATTCTCAGCGATTGGCAATGTTTTGGCGGTGGGTCGCCAGGTCAATTCGCTGGCTAAGACCGGGGCTGGGTGTCAAACGCTGGGTGGTGATTGTTTTTGCGGGGACAACATTTTTAGCAGTCGGTTTTGCCCTTTTTGTTTTAGATATTTATCGCACTGTGCCAGATACCTGGTGGCTGCCAGTGATACAGGTAATATCACTGCAGCAATTGCCGCGTATCGTTCGGGTGCTCATTTTTGGATCTATTGGGCTGCTTATTGTGCTCGGGGGTATCTATGGATTGAACCGATCATTGCTCTTGCCATTCCGCCGTCCAGGGCGAGATGTAGTTGATACCATAGAAACATATCGCCGTCGGCAAATTGGACCAAGAATTGTGGCGATTGGCGGGGGACATGGTCTTGCTACGTTATTGCGCGGCCTGAAGGCATATTCGCACCGCATTACGGCTGTGGTCACCGTTGCTGATGACGGCGGCTCTTCGGGTCGCTTGCGGGAAACTTTGGGTATACTGCCTCCTGGAGATATCCGCAACTGCTTGGCAGCACTATCCAATGATGAAGCCATGATGGCGCAGCTTTTCCAATATCGATTTGCCAATGGCGGCGGTGGTTTGGATGGGCATTCCTTTGGCAATCTGTTTATCACTGCGCTCTCAGGGATCACGGGGAGCTTTGAAGATGCCATCGCCGAATCTGGCCGCGTGTTGGCTGTGCACGGCCGCGTATTGCCCTCATCGCTGCACGATGTAAAACTGGTTGCGGACATTTTGCCGCCCCATGCCACGCAGGAAGTGCGCATCCGCGGTGAGAGCCGCATTCCAAAAGTGGGGGGTAAGATTCGCAGAGTCTGGCTTGATCCTAATAATCCGCCCGCATACCCCCAAGTGGTGCGCGCAATCCTCAATGCCGATATGATCGTTGTAGGACCAGGCAGCCTTTACACCAGTATTCTGCCAAATCTTCTCGTCCCAGATATCACTGCGGCGATTCGGGCAAACAAAGGTTTTAAAGTATTTATATGCAATGTTGCCACGCAACCTGGTGAAACTGAAGGCTTCACCTGCGCAGACCATGTCTGTGCACTGAATGAGCATGTCGGTGGTGATCTATTCGATTTAGTGCTTCACAATAATTTCCAATGGGGGAAACTGCTGGATAAAATGCAGTGGGTTTCTTTGGGGGATGATACCCAGATTGATTATCCTTTATACGTGGTCGATTTGGCAGATGAAAGTGAGCCCTGGCACCACGATTCCCAAAAGCTGGCTTCAGTTCTGATGGATTTGTACCAAGCTCGCACAGGACCATTAGCAACTCCATAGCAAATATAATCAGCAATTTACAGAGATTAGGGAGTGGTGATTTTCGTGGTGTTCACTATTTGGGGTACACAAACGACTCCACAGCATTTTCATCACTCCTCTCAGCGATAATCTGCGTCCAAATTACCCATTGTTGTGATACAATTCACGGCTGGTACATAGCTTAAAAATGGTGTATGGAACCGTTTCCATACTCCGTACAAAAAAAATCTCGGAGGAAAAATTATGACTACCAAAATTGGAATCAATGGCTTTGGCCGCATTGGCCGCCAGGTTCTTAAAGCAATTGGTGAACTTCATACAGATACACTAGAAGTCGTTGCTATTAATGATCTTTTCCCTGCTGAAACGAACGCGCATTTGTTCCAGTACGACTCGAATTATGGCGTTTACCCCGGTACAGTCGAAGTTGTAGATGGCAATTTAGTCATCGACGGCAAAACCATCGAGGTATTTGCCGAGCGTGATCCCGGTAATTTGCCCTGGAAAGACCTGGGTGTGGAAATTGTCATTGAAGCCACCGGCATATTCCGTGACACAAGCACAGACCCTGGACCCCAGACTCACATCGAGAAAGGCGGCGCCAAAAAGGTCATCATCTCTGCCCCTGGTAAGAATGTAGATTTCACCACTGTTTTGGGTGTCAACGATGAGCTTTACGATCCCGCCAAGCATCACATCCTTTCCAATGCATCCTGCACCACCAACTGTTTGGCTCCGCCCATGAAGGTAGTCATGGATAACTTTGGCATTGTCAAAGGCCTGATGACCACCATCCACGCCTACACCACCAGCCAGCCTGTGCTGGATTTGGCCAAGAAAGACCTGCGCCGTTCCCGGGCTGCAGCAGTCAACATGATTCCCACGACAACTGGCGCGGCCAAAGCGATCTCAATGGTCATCCCCGAGCTGGAAGGCAAGATGGACGGCTATGCCATTCGCGTGCCAACACCCACGGTTTCGATTGTCGATTCGGTTGTTATAGTCGAGAAGAGCACCACGGCGGAAGAAGTCAATGCTGCTTTCGCCGCGGCTGCCAATGGCCCCATGAAGGGCTACCTGGGCTTCGAGACCAAGCCTTTGGTTTCGATGGATTACAAGGGCGACAATCGCTCTTCGATCGTCGATGCCGACCTCACCAAGGTTATGGACGGAAATCTGGTCAAAGTTGTTAGCTGGTATGACAACGAATGGGGTTACTCCTGCCGTGCTACGGACCTGGCTGCGAAGGTTGCCAAAGCGCTCTAAGCGTAAATCTGCTTCAAATTTTACGTGGTGCGTTTCCGATGGATGGGGGCGCACTACGAAGTATGTATGGAGTAAGTGATGTTCAACAAACAAACCATTGAAGATCTGGATTTCGCAGGCAAGCGCGTTTTAGTTCGGGTGGATTTCAACGTACCCTTAGCGAATGGAAAGGTCGCTGATGATACACGCATACAAGCGGCCCGGCCGACAATACGCTACCTGCGCGATAAAGGCGCCGCGGTGATCTTATGTTCTCATCTAGGACGACCGAAGGGACAAGTTGTGCCTGAGTTATCTCTGCGTCCTGTAGCAGAATACCTGGATAAATTAGCTTGTGTGCCGGTCTCCTTTGTGGAGGATTGCATCGGACCTAAAGCTGCCGCGGCTGCCGAAGCGCTTCAACCAGGACAAATGCTGGTTTTGGAGAACACTCGTTTCCATGCCGGCGAGAAGAAAAACGACCCAGAGATGGCGGCACAGTTAGCCTCTCTTGCCGATGTATTCGTCAATGACGCCTTCGGGACCGCACACCGCGCCCACGCCTCCAACGTCGGTGTGGCCGATCATTTGCCCGCTGTTGCGGGATATCTGCTCGAAAAAGAGATCCGCTACCTAGGGCAGACCATTGCCGACCCCAAGCATCCTTTTGTGGCCATTTTGGGTGGTGCCAAGGTCAGCGACAAAATTGGCGTGATCCGCAACTTACTGGGCACAGCCGACCAAATATTAATCGGCGGTGGCATGGCCAATACTTTCTTTAAATCACAAGGTTATTCTGTAGGTGATTCCCTTGTTGAAGAAAATGCAATCGAGATCGCGCGCGAGTTGTTGGAAGAAGCTGGCCCGTCATTGCGTTTGCCCAAAGACGTGGTTATTGCGGATGATTTCAGCGCCGACGCCGAAAGCAAGATTATCGGTATGGGACCCATACCCGATGGTTGGCGCATCTTGGATGTTGGCCCTGAAACCATAGCCAGCTACTCGAAAGTTGTGGCAGATGCCGGTACAGTTGCCTGGAACGGCCCCATGGGCGTGTTCGAATTCCCCAACTTCGCCAAAGGGACCTTTGAACTTGCCAAAGCTGTGGCGCATAGTCGAGCCGAATCGATTGTTGGCGGTGGAGATTCTGCCGCTGCAATCAAACAATCCGGGCTGGCAGACGAAGTAACACATGTTTCCACCGGTGGTGGCGCTTCGCTGCAAATGCTCGAAGGCGTTGCACTGCCAGGCTTAGCTGCACTGAAAGACAAATAAATTCCCGCGAACAATAATTGAGACGCAGATACACTAAAGTAAACCTGCGTCTCTTTTAATTTGGGTGATTTTTTGTAGTGATTAAGGCTCATGCGTCACCAACCAAATTGAATTTTTGTTCTCTTCTAGTATTAGTAATTGATGTTACGCAAGCTAAAGAGAATCTCCCTGGAAATAGGGGGTGGGGGCT
>CAYQQX010000100.1:0-16312 GCA_964419495.1 uncultured Anaerolineales bacterium | reverse complement strand
TGCTGTCGGGCAGTTGCACTCGGACTACCCGGCCAACACCTATGTGCTGCCGGTCATGTGTCCGTCGATGTTCCCGCCAGAATTTTATCTGCGCTCCTTTAAACAAGGCATTGATGGAATTATTGTGATGTACAGCGGGACCGACAGCCCTTTCAAGGGTGGCCCTGAGCGTACGGCCCAATTAGTCAACGAAACCTACCCGCTGATGAAAGAGCACGGTCTCGATACCCGGCGATTGAAACTGGCCGCTATCTGCACGGTCTGCACCAAACCGTTTCTGAAAGAAGTCACCCAGATGGACGAACTTCTCCAGGGCATTGGTTTTGCAAAAGACGAATTCAAAGCTATGGCTGCTGATGCGCAGCCAGTTGCTTAGCAAGTTGTGTATTTGATAAAAGAGGAGTAATAACTTTGGAAAACATCCAAGTAGATGCTCTGGTAGTCGGCGGCGGCATTGCGGGCATGCAAGCTGCATTGGATCTGGCGGATCAAGGCTGCCAGGTTGCATTGGTGGAAAGAGAACCCAGCATTGGCGGCAAAATGATCGCTCTGAGCAAGGTTTTCCCCACCTTAGATTGCTGCAGCTGCATCACCACCCCAAAGATGTCAGCCGTTGCCCACCACGAGAACATCCAACTTTATACCTATTGTGAGGTGAAATCTATCGAGGAAAACGGCCAGGGCTATATCAGCAAAGTGCTGCAAAAGCCCCGCTATGTCATCGAAGACGCCTGCACCGGCTGTCGGCAGTGCGAGTACGCCTGTCCGATCACCGTCCCCAATCATTTCGATAGCGACCTGGGAGGCATTCGTGCCATCCGGGTACCCTTCTCCACGGCCGTCCCCCAGAGCGCGGTGCTCGATATGGAAAACTGTCTGGTGTGCGGCAAATGCGAGAAAGCCTGCCCCGCCGACGCGATTGATTTTTCCCAGGTAGCTGAGGCATTCGAGATCGAAACCACAACGGTCGTGCTATCCACCGGATTTGAAATCACCCCCCGCGACGCTAAGAAAGAGTACGGCGCTGGCGAGCTGCACAATGTCATCGACGGCCTGATTATGGAGCGCCTGCTGGCCCCCACCGGCCCTTACGGACGCATCATTCGCCCCGGCGACGGCAAAGAACCTGAGTCGATTGCTTACGTGCAATGCGCCGGTTCGCGCGATGAAACCCTGGGTGTGGAATACTGCTCGCGGGTCTGCTGCATGTACGCTGTCAAACAGGCCATGTTGATCTCTGGCTCGCTACCTCTGGCTGATATCACGATTTATTACATGGATATCCGCGCCTTTGGCAAGGGCTATGAGCAATTCTTCCAGAATGCCAGGGCGATGGGCGTTGAATTCGTCAAAGCCAAAGTCGCCTCCATCAAACAGGATGAGAATCAAAACCCTGTTTTGAGGGTGGAACTTCAGGAAGATGGTTCGCGCGTTGAAGAGCGCACCCACGATATGGTGGTGCTCTCTGTAGGACTGCTGCCAGCCTACAACCCCGAGGCTGTTTACGGCATCCCGGTGGAAGAAGATGGATTTGTTGCCATCCCCGCGCCCAACTTCTCACCTTGCAGCACTAACCGTCCCGGTATTTTTGCAACCGGTACGGCAGCCGGGCCGATGGACATCGTCGATAGCATTGTCATGGCTGGTGCGGCTGCCGCCGAGGCTGTGGCCTATATCCACGAATTGGAACCTGCTGAAAAGGTTCCCGTTCCGGCCTATGACGATTGAAACGGAGTGTCATTATGACTGAAAAATCTGAACAAAAACAACCGGCCACCCCGCAATCGGAAGAAGAAATTCGCATTGGCGTCTACACTTGCTACTGCGGTGGAAATATCAGCGATGTGGTCAGTTGCGAGAAGGTTGCCAAAAATTTACGGGGCATGCCAAACGTGGTCATCTCCCGCACTGACATGGCCATGTGCTCCGATGGCGGGCAAGCCCTGATCGAAAAAGATATCAAGGAAAACGGGGTCAACCGGGTGGTAGTTGGCGCCTGTGCGCCATCTCTGCACGAAAAGACCTTCCGCGGCACTGTCACCCGGGCCGGGCTGAATCCTTATCTTTACTACCATGTCGGCATCCGAGAGCAGGATAGCTGGGTGCATCACAACGATCGCGATGCTGCCACTGAGAAAGCCATCCGCCTGATGACAACCGGGCTGGCCAAAGCTCGCCTGCTTTATGACTTAGATTCGATTTTGCTCAAGGCCGAGAAACACGCCCTGGTGATCGGCGGGGGGATTGCCGGTCTGCGTTCCGCCCTGGATATCGCCCGACGCGGGCTGCGCGTTACCCTGATTGAAAAATCGCCCTTCCTGGGCGGCAGGGTAGCCCAGCTTGAGTCGGTTTTCCCGGTGAACACCAGCGCACGTGAACTTTTGCACCCTGTAATCGAGGCTGTCATGGCCCATCCCAACATCGACATCTTCACTCAGGCCGAAATGCTCTCGGCAAAAGGCTATGTGGGCGAATATCAGGTGCAAATTCGACAGCAATCGCGCGGAGTCAGCGACGATATGGCTGAAGCCGCCATGCAAGCCTGTCAGCAAGAAGTACCTGATGAATTCAATTACGGCCTGACCCGGCGAAAAGTGATCTACCGCGCTTACCCCGGCTGCTATCCCTCCTCACCGGCGGTAGACTGGGAAAATTACGACGGCCAACCGCTTGTGATCAACGGGCAGCCGACTGTGCTCTACAACGAACCTAAAACCTTCGACCTGGCTGTGGGCGCGATTGTGGTTGCCACCGGTTTCAATCCCTACGAACCCCGTCAGGGCGAGTACGGTTATGGCGAAATTCCCGAAGTGGTCACACTGCCGCAGTTGATCCGTCATTTGGCCCTCCTCGGTGACGGAGAAAAACTTGAATGGAACGGCCACCCCGTCAGGGATGTTGCCCTCGTCCACTGTGTGGGCAGCCGCGAAATCGACGGGGTTGATGATCCCCAAGAAGACGGTCAGGTTAACAACTACTGTTCGCGGGTTTGCTGCACAGCCAACCTGCATATGGCATCTGAACTACGCGATCGTTTCCCCGATGTGAATATTTTTAATTTATATGAGGATATCCGCACTTATGGGCGCGGCCACGAAACATATTACCACGAAGCTCTCGAAAAGATGGTGCGCTTCCTGCGCTTTCATGGGGATGACCGCCCCGAGGTTACCGCGGCCCCCAAGGGCGACAGCCATCCTGTCCTGGTGAAGGTCAGGGATCATCTCACCTGGGGCGAAGAACTGGAAGTCCCCGTAGATTTGGTGGTCCTGGCAGTAGGGTTTATGCCCCGCGATGTTGATGATTTGGTCAAGCAACTGAAGATTTCCCGTGGGACAGATCGCTTCCTGGCAGAAGTTCACCCCAAACTGCGGCCGGTCGAGACAGCTGTGCCGGGCATGATCCTGGCAGGAACCGCCCAGGGACCGATGAATATCCAGGAAACCGTAGCAGCCGCCTCGGCAGCCGCGGCCAAAGTCTCTGTTCTTCTGGCATCGGGCGAAGTGCAGTTGGAACCCTTTGTAGCCAAAGTTGACCTGGAGAAATGCGACGGCAACGGGGCTTGCGTGAAAGTCTGTGAATACGAAGACGCTATCGCACTGGAAACCTTCACCGTGGACGGACATGAAGTCCAGCGAGCGGTTGTTACACCGGCCAATTGTTCGGGCTGCGGCAACTGTGTCAGCGCCTGCCCCAACCGGGCCGTTGACGTGCAGGGTTGGACCCTGGCTCAATACGAAGCCATGGTGGACGCCATCACGTTGGATATTCCTGAATTAATGGAGGTTGCCGCATGAACGATGCAAAAGAACGAACCGCGCTTCTAAAACGCTTGCGTGGAGAGCATGCCGAAACCGTAAAGCGGACGCAGGCTCTTCTGAAAGAGCAGAAGAGAGTTCAAAAATTACTCTGTAAGCACATTCGCGATAAATCGAAAACTGTGCCCGAAATCGCCGCCGAGGTGGATATGCCCACCCATGAGGTGCTCTGGTACCTGACGGCTTTCAAGAAATATGACATCGTTGTCGAGGATGGCATGTGCGATGATTACGTCTTGTACAAACGGGTAGAGGAGAAGTTAGCATGACGACTCGCATTGATCCCAACTTGCTGCACGAAATCAAAGAGTATGGCGCGGTCGGCATCGAGAAATGTTTTAACTGCGGAAACTGCACCGCAATCTGCCCGCTGACCAGCGATGAATATCCATTCCCCCGTAACATGATCCGCAGGCTGCAAATTGGCCAACGGGATAAATTGGTTCAGCACCTGGATCCCTGGCTGTGCTACTACTGCGGCGAGTGTTCCGAAACCTGCCCTAAAGGGGCTGAACCCGGTGAAACCATGATGGCCATGCGCCGCTGGTTAACGGCTCAATACGATTGGACCGGAGTGTCCGGCAAGATTTACAAAGGGAAAGGATGGATTGTCGCCATGCTGCTGCTGGCCGCGATAGTAGTGATTGGACTGGCTGCTTTGCTGGCCGGGCCGATGGTCACGACCCAGGTGGAGATCAACACGTTTGCCCCCGTCCATATGATCCATTTCGCCGACTTGATTTTGGCGGCGGTGTTGGGGTTCTTCTTGTTGTCGAACCTGGCACGGATGTATTTCTTTGTTGTCGGTAAAGAAGAGCGAGGTGGGATTCCGTTGAAGGTCTACCTGACAGAGGCCTGGACTTTGATCTTCCACACGATAACCCAGAACCGTTTCTCCGAATGCGGAGACAGCAAACACCGCTGGATCAATCACCTGATCATTGTGGCCGGGTATGGGACGATGTTCGCGCTAATTGTGGTATTCCTGGGCTGGTTCCAGACAGATAATATCTACCCCATTTACCATCCCCAACGCTGGCTGGGCTACCTGGCTGCTGGGGCCTTGATTTACGGCGGGATCGAGGCCGTTCTCGGCAGGATGCGCAAAGACCATGAGATGCACAAACATTCCCATCCCAGCGACTGGCTGTTCCCGATCTTGTTGGTCTTGCTGGCGTCCTCCGGTTTGGTGATTCACTTCTTGCGTTATGCTGGTCTGCCCATGGCAACCTATTACGCCTATGTGGCTCACCTGGTGATCATGATGATGCTATACGTAACCGTAGGGCCAATGGGCAAATGGGCACATCTGCTCTACCGGCCATTTGCAGTGTATTTCCAGGCCGTCAAGGCAAAGGCCAGGGAAGTTCAAGAAGAATTTACTACTGTCCCCGCGGCCGCTGATTGATAAAGTAACCGTAGTTAAGATCAAAGAAAGTGCTATAGGATCAAAATGCTTCCACGAGATTTCTCATCTGTAAACCGAAAAGAGCGCATGAAAATCAAGTCGCATGGGTTGCCACTCCGTTCGGCTGATGAACGTGCAATGGATTTTGACGAAGCGATTATCCGTTTGGATAAAGAATGGGCTGTACATGAAGCATCGCGTTGTATCCATTGCCCAGACCCGGCCCCCTGTCAGAAAGCCTGCCCTGCGGAAAACGACATTTCTTATGCCTTATGGTTGATCGAAAATGAACAATTTACGGAGGCAGCCAGCATCTATCGCCAGACAAGTTCGCTGCCGGAGGTATGCGGCCGTATCTGCCCCCATGAAAAACTGTGTGAAGGAGCTTGTGTACGCGGCAAAAAAGACAACCTGCCTGTTCCAACCGGCGCTTTGGAAGCCTTCACCACACACTATGAACGCCGCAAGATAGGCGTGCACATCCCAGTGGGCAAGTTCACCGCAAAAAAAGTTGCCATCATCGGAGCGGGTCCAGCGGGGATTGCCTGCGCTGAGCAATTGGTACGCAATGGACATTGGGTGACCATATTTGATGCCAGGCCGGCACCAGGCGGTCTACTCACCTACGGAATCCCTAACTTCAAATTGCCCAAGAAAGTTGTCTTTGATATATGGGATGACTTGATTCGCGCGGGTGTGACGTTTGTGGGCAACACTTACATCGGCCCCAAAATCACAGTCGATAAGTTGTTCGAGGGTGGCTACGATGCCGTCTTCCTCGGCTTGGGAACCCCGGTAGATACATCGCTGGATGTGCCTGGCAGCAATTTATCAGGCATTTACAAAGCGACCGATTTCCTGGTGCGCGCTAATGTAGATATGGACCTGCTGCCTCATGAGTTATGTTCACGGCCAGAAGTGGGTGAAAAGGTTGTAGTGATCGGCGGCGGGGATACATCTTCGGACTGCCTGCGAACGGCTTTGCGCTTGGGATCAAAAGATGTGACCTGTCTCTACCGGCGCAGTGAAGCCGAAATGCCAGGTGGTTATAAAGACCGGGAATTAGCTCTAGAAGAGGGCGCAAAATACCATTTTCTGACTCAACCAGTGCGGTTTATTGCCGGGGCAAATGGTCACCTGGCTCAGATCGAATGCGTCCGAACTAAACTGGGTGATCCGGACGAACACGGTCGGCGCAGTTTTTCAATCGTTGAAGGCTCAGACTTTATCATCGATGCAGATAGCGCTATTCTTAGTATCGGATACAAGCCAGATCCGATTATCGGGGATACCACCCCCGGCATCGAAACCCATTCTAACGGTTTATTACACGCAAATCAGCATACTGGCGCCACAAAGCGCAAGGGAGTTTTCACTGGCGGGGATGTGGTCACTGGCCCACACCTGGTAGTAACAGCCATGGTGGCAGGCCGTAAAGCTGCCATGGCTATTGACCGCTATCTAGGCTGGTGAGCACTTCATCGAAAATACAGAATCCACATCGGAAATCTCATCAAATACAAGCAAAAGAATTAATTGAAAGGAAGATTCTATGAACGAAGAAACTCTAGAAAAAATTGTCGTTACCCTCAACCACGATGACGCCCAGAATGTGATGGCCGCCCTCGTCATGTCGGCTGCTGTTGCCTCGACCGGCGACCAGGTCTTATTGTTTATCCAGCCCGGCGGCGCTAAGATTGTGGCCAAAGGCGGGTTGGAGAATTATCAAGGCTTGAAGGGGCAACCAGACCCCATTGAATTGTTTGATGCCATTCAAGTTTTAGATGGCCGAATCATCCTGTGCGAGCTAGGTTTACCCATCTGGGACATGGAGAAGGAAGACCTGGTTGATGATGTAGAGGTCATGATGGCCTCAACATTCCTGTTTGAAGCCGAGGGCGCCAAGATGACATTTAGTTATTAGACGACGGTTTTGAACCGTTGATCAATAAAATTGTTCGGAAACAAGCTAAATAATCAATATAGTTTTTTTAAGGAGAATGTACATGACCGAAGAAGTAGCTATCACCAAAACCCTGGATGTGTGCGGAAAGATATGCCCGTATCCTGACATGAATACCATGACCACCTTGAAAAAAATGGCCAAAGGAGAAGTTCTCGAAGTTCTATTGGACTATCCCATGTCGGTTGAGCGAATTCCCCGCAATATCAAAAAGAAAAAACACAAGCTGATTTCAGTCGAGCAGCTTGACGGGCCGAATCACCGTATGTTAATTGAAGCATACGGACTCAAATAATACATTCGATAATCTGGAGGATCATCAATGACTACTGCAATAATCACTGGTTTGATCGTGGGGATCATTTTCGGCTTCGTCATGCAGCGCGGCCGTTTCTGTATGAATTCAGCCATTCGGGACACCGTCTTGCTGCAAGATTTCACTTTGCTGAAATCTGTGGGTGCTGCCATCCTGGTTTCGATGGCCGGCTTTGCCATCATGAGCGCCGCTGGGATAATCACCATTAATCCTAAACCCTTATATGGGTGGGCGAACCTGATCGGAAGCTTTGTCTTCGGCATCGGTATGGTCGTAGCTGGCGGCTGCGCCAGTGGGATCACCTACCGCGTCGGCGAAGGCATGATGGGGGCGCTGGCCGCCGTCATTGGTCTGGCCACCGCCGGTACCCTGACCGCCATGGGTTTTTTAAAGCCAATCATGCTATCTTTGCGACCGGCCGAGGCCACAAATCCAAACCTGGCCAGCGTCTTTGGGATGCAATACTGGCTCCTCGCACTGATCATTTCCATTGTCGCCGGGTTAATTTGGTTCTTGCTTGCCCGTAAAAATGGCGATGACGATCTGGCCATGGATACCTCGGTGCCTTTCCTCAAGAGAACCTGGAACTGGCTGGTGACCGGCATTGGCATCGGCATCGTGAGCATCATTTCGTTCCCCATATCAGCTGCTGCGGGCCGCAACTACCCGCTGGGAATCACCGCCGGCTGGATCCAATGGGTCAAGGTGGTTATCCTGCGAGTTGAAGGTCAGGCCGTCAACTGGATTGCCGCCATGGTGCTGGGTATCGTCATCGGCGCTTTCATTGGCGCGTTGCTTTCAGGTGAGTTCAAATTCCGCTTTCCCAAACCTGCCATGCTCGGCCAGGCTTTCCTGGGTGGCCTAATCATGGGATTCGGCGCGGTCACCTCCGGTGGTTGCAATGTCACCCATATCTTGAGTGGTATTCCCCAACTGGGAATTGGCTCCTTTGTGGCAGCTATTTCGATTATGTTGGGCGCTTGGGTTACTGCTTATCTAATTTTCGTTCGCCCTCAGCAATAACGAACATCGCTACTTTATGACGAAAGAAAGGTGACAGTCACTATGCTGAGCACGGTCACAAAATGACAATATGATAATACCCGTCGCAAGTATATAAAGTGACTGTCACCTGAGAAAAGGATAGCTTTATGACTGAAAAAATGGTAATTGTTTGCAACGGTGATACAGCCGCGAATATTATGCCCTCCCTGATCTTTGCCAATTCAGGCCTGGCACTCGATTACGAAGTACATTTCTTCTTCTGCCCGGCGGGCGCTCGCTGGTCGCTCAAGGGCGAGCTGGAGAAACTCGGTACACCCAAAGGTTTGCCCAATTCTGTTGAATTATTCAATACGCTGATGGATTTGGACGGAAAGGTCACCCTCTGTGAACTTGCGTTGGAAAACAAAGATATTGATCCAAATGACCGGCGCGATGAGCGTATTGTGGTTCAATCGCTGCCACCATTCTTGATGGATGTCGAAGGCGCCTCGCAAACTTTTGTTTTCTAAAATCGGGATTAGTCCATGATCACATGATCCAGTG
This sequence comes from uncultured Anaerolineales bacterium, assembly GCA_964419495.1. Lineage (GTDB taxonomy): Bacteria > Chloroflexota > Anaerolineae > Anaerolineales > UBA11858 > NIOZ-UU35. Next base: position 7,259 of record CAYQQX010000100.1, on the reverse strand, counting down.
AACAATCCTCCTGTATAAACTGTGCCTACAGTTATCGGGGGTATTTGGAGGATAACAATAACAGGGCTTCTTGGGGGGGAGCCCTGTTATTTCGGAGACAGAATTACATGAAGTGTGATAGTTTCCCCAAAATCCTATCGATACGCCGAGAAACATTCACCAGAATAATACTCTATGGATTCCGAGTGGTGCTTTGCCTCTTGCTGATTTTTATTGCCCTCATGCTGGCTTTTTTTGCCATTCCGGCAAGCATGCATTATCACGTCACCGAAAGATATACTATTTCTGGTGATGCCACAGATGCCTCTGTATATTTGAGTATATTAATCCCTAAAAGCGGCCCTTATCAATGGGTCGGCAATATTAATATGTTTTGGGATGGCGAACAACAACAGATGAGTTTCGATCCTGTTGACGTTGTTAGACTGTCTGGCGAAAAGCAAGTCAAAGAGGATGTCGAAGCAATCATTGAATATGATGTGAAGTTGCGGCAAGGGGGGGGGTCATGGGAAGATACGGTGGAAACCTTTCAGATAAATCCTCAGATGGGAATTGAATCTGACCATTATCTCATTCAAGAAAGAGCGTCAGAACTACGTCGTAATCTTTCTTTTCAAAGCATTCCCTACAGGATTTATTCTTTTACATCTGATCACTTAACGTATTCACAAGTACAAGAGGATTGCACAAGTGAATCTGCTTTGATGAGTTATGAAATTGGATCATGCATTTGCGCAGGATATGCGCGTTTAATGGTTGCTCTCAGCAGAGCTTCTGAAATTCCAGCCCAAATGGTAGTTGGTTTTTTATACCCTGACCCATTCGTGAAAAGAGATACATCCATAAACCATCATAATCCTGGTCAAGCTCACGCATGGGTAGAGTATTATTCGTTTGGAAAGTGGAAAATAGCTGATCCTACTTTAGGCTCTGGCATCTGGAAAAAATTGCATTTTAACCGCAATGATGGACGCCATGTAGTCTATGGAGAATTAGAACAACTGTCCTTAATTAATTTAGAACAGAAATATTGGGCGCTAAAGAATGCAAATATCCCTATGGGGGATCATGAATGTTTTCGATTCGTGGCCACCACAAATTCAGATCAAATTTCCATCACGCCAACAGTTGCAATACACAAGGGATGGGATGGGAGATGGTTAAATTCAATCATCGTATGGGCAATAGCTTCTTATTTACTATGTAAGTACAGAAATAGAATTGTTGCGGTAAAACCCCCACAGATCAAAAATTCATAAGAGCAGGTTTGGTTCTATGGGAATTCCCGTAAGAGAGCTCACGTTTGGGGGTATGGAGCGTGCGGAGCACGCTCCATACCCCCAAATGTGGACCCTAGCCACAGCGATTCCTAGAGACCAGATGTTTTAGTTTGCCATATGAAGTAAATCGGTGTTTGATGGATCGTGAATGAAACTCCAAAAAGCTTCTTGCGGACGATGAGCGGAATCAAGACGCTTACGCACCATATAAGCTTTTCTTCTCAAGTCAAGCCCCTCGACATACATATTGACAACATTACCTCGTTCGATTGCATAAGCAGATGCCAATGTTGAGACAAATGATATTCCATAACCAGCGGCTACAGTGCGCACAATGGCCTCCGCATTACCCAATTGCATAAATGTATTGAGATCTTCGAAACTGATATCATGCTTGGCGAGTTCTGAAAGCATCACCCGGCGCGTCCCCGCGGTTGATTCTCGCAAAATGATCGGTTCACTGAGAAGATCTGCTGGTTTCACAGATGCTCTCAACGTCCAAGGATGTGAAGAAGGAACTATTAGCGTTATGGAATCTTCAAAGAATTCCTGTAATTCTATTCCTTCCTCCTGCATCTCATAACTGACAACCCCAAGGTTCGCCTCACCATCCAACAAGCGAGGCACAACATGCTCAGGTGTGCAGCGCAGAATGCTAACATTAATTCCCGGATTGAGCTGGCAAAAGCGTGCCGCCATTTGCGGCAAGACATATTTTCCCGCAGTTGTGCTGCAGGCAATGCGCAAATCACCAGCAATCCCATTTTGCAGAGCCTCCATCATCCCTTTTAGCTCAATCGAATCGCGCACGACTTTCCGTGCCCAGGGCAAGAGCATGCGTCCAGCCTCGGTGAGCCGAAGACCAGAAGCTGCGCGTTCGAACAAATCGACATTCAACTCATTTTCAAGCGCCTTAATGTGGTGACTAATGGTTGGCTGGGTCAGGTGCAATTTTCGGGCTGCTTCAGTAAAACTGAGATTTTCTGCTGCTTGTAAAAAGGTTTCGAGTCGTGCAATTTCTATCATATTTCACCTATTGCGTTGATAGCACGTAAAATTTTACTAAAAAAAGGTAACAAAGGATGTTTCGCCGGAGACTCTACTCGGTACCTTTTTGCAGTAGACTCACATAAGTGTGACAATGAATTTGGTTAAATAATTATAGCCGATACTCAAAGATGCGCGCGTTATTTGTGACATTAAGCGTAAATTGAGCATTTTTGCATGTCGATTATCACTATAGACATTTAGTCAATAGTGATATGGTTGTAGATATAACATCAAATCATCTACAGAGGACGCATATGCCAGGTGGAAGAGGAAGAGGCAGGGGAAGAAGACGACGGCAACGGGTAATGAGTTTTTTACAACCTTGCCTGTTGCTTATGCTGACGCGAGGATCAGCTCATGGGTACAGCTTACTTGACGGTATCGACGAGTTTGGTTTCGACCGGGAGCGCTTCGACGTCAGCTTAATTTACCGTGCCCTACGTGATATGGAAGATCTGGGCTGGGTGACCTCCCAATGGGATGATGAAAGCCAGGGGCCACGGCGGCGTGTCTATCAAATTCTGCCCAATGGTGAAGAACGCCTGTCAGAGTGGATCAACGAATTACGCCGTACCCGAGACGAGATCAATGCTCTTCTGACCACATACAAACAAGAACAGCAGCAAAAAAACTAGTGAGTCAATGCTATTTTCTTAAAAGAAGAAAGGAGACAGAACAATGCCTGGTAAAGATAGAACTGGTCCTAGGGGTCAAGGCTCGATGACGGGCCGCGGCGCGGGTAGCTGCGCCGGAAACGACATGCCTGATGGTGCTAAATTCGGCCCAAGGCGGAGGTTTGGACGCCGTTTAGGCTGGGAAGGCGGTCGAGGCAGACGGTTTCGGTTCCGCGGTTCTGGAAAGCGTGGCAGAGCATGGTTCAATTTCGATCCGGCACCGCAAACGAAAAATCGCGATCAGGAAGCCCAGTAACTCAATAATCAAGCAAGTCACGGAAAACAGCAATAATGTTTTCGAACTATATTAAAGGAGGCTGCTATGTCAGAACTCAAAGACGGCTGTGTGAAACCGGTTCGTGGTCCAATTTTGACCACTCCCGATGCCGCTGTCCCCGGTCAAGAGAAATCACAATATATGGAGGCGAATAAAATGTTAGCACCCGTTGGAAAAGAAGCCATAGATTTTGAGGCCAGCGCCTTCATTAAGGATGTTGGTTTCCAACCCGTCAAACTTTCAGATTACAAAGGTAAGTGGATCGTCTTGTGTTTCTATCCGGGCGATTTCACTTTTGTCTGACCGACTGAACTGGCAGCGGTCGCTGCCCTTTATCAGGAATTTCAGGCTCTGGATGTAGAAGTATTATCTGTGAGTACAGATAGTCGCTTTGTACACAAGATTTGGCAGGAAGAGGAACTATCTAAGATGGTGGACGGGGGAGTTCCCTTCCCCATGCTATCGGATGGCGGCGGAAAGATAGGCGCAATCTACGGGGTTTACGATGAAGCAGCCGGGGTCGACATCCGAGGTCGTTTCATCATTGATCCAGATTTTGTCATCCGGGCTATGGAAGTTCTCACCCCGGAAGTGGGACGCAATCCAAACGAATTAATCAGACAAGTCAAAGCCTTCCAGCATGTGCGCGAGACAGGCGAAGTTACACCTTCGGGGTGGGAACCTGGAGACCCGACGCTAACCCCTGGTCCAGCACTGGTGGGCAAAGTTTGGGAAGAATGGAAACCATGAGAATTGCGATCTCAGCAATCAAGAACACAATAGAAGCTCAGTTCAGTCCGCGTTTTGGGCGTTGCGATTTCTTCATCCTCATCGACAGCGAAACACGGGAATGGGAAGCTTTCTCTAACCCGGCTATCAGCGCTCGTGGCGGCGCAGGCCCTCAAGCAGTTCAATTTATCACTGATAAAGGTGCTGAAGTAATCATCAGTGGGCGATACGGTCCAAGCGCATTTACCGCACTGGAAGCCGCTGGCGTTCAGGCTTATCTCGCTCAAGATGGATCAGTCAATAGAGTTTTAGATAAATTCCTGGCCGGGGAATTGGAAAGCACTTCCACAGCCACCGGCCCCGAACTGCACGGCAGAGGCTAGCACGCTTTATGATCATCGCGATTGCCAGCGGGAAAGGCGGCACCGGAAAAACTACCATTGCCGCCGGACTCGCTACAAGTTTGATGGATAACGGAAGTCGGGTTTCATTTCTGGATTGTGATGTCGAGGCCCCCAACGCGCATCTATTCCTGAAGCCCGTCTTCGACCAGCGCCGGGATGTAGATATGTTGATCCCCAAAGTGGACGAGACCCTCTGCACCGGCTGCGGTCGCTGCGCTGAGGTCTGCGAATTTCACGCTATCGTCGTGTTGGGCGGAAAATCCCTGGTCTTTCCTGAATTGTGTCATGGCTGTGGGAGCTGTACTCTGGAATGCCCCGACAAGGCCATCTCGGAGATCTCCCAAAACCTGGGTATCCTTGAAAGCGGGCCCACTAATAAGGGGATCAACTTTGCCCGTGGTTTGCTCAACGTCGGCGAGCCAATGGCTGTTCCCATCATTCGCCAACTCAAGAAATGGCACCTTCCTGGCTCAGGAGAGATCGTCATCATCGATTCTCCACCTGGCACTTCATGTCCGGTTGTCGAATCCATTCATGGAGCAGATTTCGTCATCCTGGTGACCGAACCAACTCCTTTTGGCCTGCATGACTTAAAGCTGGCCGTACATTTAACGGAAGAACTCGGCATTCCCACCGGGGTGATCGTCAACCGGGATGGTCTCGGCGACATGAAAGTTGATGATTTTTGTCTGGAGGCTGGACTCCCCATTTTGATGCGCATCCCGCTCGAACGAAAGATTGGCGAGGGAATAGCTACGGGGCAACACCTCATAGAGATAGACTCGTCTTATGGCGACCATTTCCATCACTTATTCGAGCGAATCAAGGAAATCCTGACCGACGTGGAGGTAGTGCGATGAAACAACTCGTCATCCTCAGCGGTAAGGGCGGCACCGGCAAGACCAGCCTCACGGCAGCATTTGCCCACCTGGCATCTTTGAAAGATTCTCCGGTTCGGGTGGTACTGGCTGACGCCGATGTGGATGCTGCCAATTTGGAGTTGGTCATTGCCCCGCAGGTTTTGGAACGGCAGGATTTCTGGGGTGGCAAGGTTGCCAAAATCAGCAGCACTCTCTGCGAGGGGTGCGGCATCTGTGAACAGGTCTGCCGTTTCGATGCCATTCTCCCTCACCCCCAACCCCTCTCCCCCAGGGAGAGGGCAGCAAGGGGTGAGGGGTATTGGGTAGACCCCATCGCCTGCGATGGTTGTGCAGCCTGCGTCTACCAGTGCCCGGAGGAAGCAATTAGGATGCAGGAGCAGATCGCCGGGGAGTGGTTCCGTTCGGAGAGCCGCTATGGACCTTTATTCCATGCAGCCCTGATTCCCGCCCAGGAAAACTCAGGCAAACTGGTCACCATGGTCAAGCAGAATGCCCGATTGCAGGCCATGGATGAAGGGCTTGAGCTGGTGCTGGTCGATGGCCCGCCAGGGATTGGCTGCCCGGTGATCTCAGCAGCCTCGGGCGCAGATTTAGCCTTGATCGTGGCTGAACCAACCGCCGCCGGAGTCATCGATATGCGCCGCGTCCTACAAACAACCGACCACTTTGGTGTGCAGGCGTTGGTCTGCATCAACAAAACCGACATCTACCCGCAGGGAGCCGCCGAAATAGCTGCTTTCTGCCAGGAACAAGGCATCGAGATGGTCGGTCTGATTCCTTTCGACCTGACCGTCACGGAGGCCATGGTTCAGGGCAAGCCGGTTACATCTTATGATCCCATAGCGCCAGCCAGCCTTGCCTTACGAAATATATGGAATAAGGTCACGGATACCCTTCTGGGAGAGGCGCGATGATTGAAGCCCCTGAAAAATTACAAGAGATTATCCTCGAACGCTTGGGCAAAGTCATTGATCCCGAAACCGGTGCCAATGTTGTACGGATGCGGTTGATCCATGATTTGGCAGCAGATGAAGATGGTCAGGTACGCTACACATTTCAACCTTCTGCGCCCTTGTGCCCGATTGCAGTTTACCTGGTACAGCAAATCAAACAGGCGGTGGCGGAGGTGCCAGGCGTCACAGGACAACGTATTACGGTAACAGGCTATGTTGCCGCTGAAAAATTAACCAAACTAATTAACAAGGAGATATAACTATGCGTATCGCAATATCAGCAGAAACCAATAATGGATTAGAAAGCACGGTGGCCCATCACTTTGGGCGCTGCCCCTTCTTTGCCCTCGTCGAGGTGGAAGGTGAGGAAGTTAAATCTGTAGAAGTGATTGATAACCCCTTTTACACCGGCCACCAACCCGGCCAGGTACCTGGCTTCATCAAGGAGCAAAATGCTGATGTCATGCTCAGTGGCGGCATGGGCGGCAGGGCAATCCAATTCTTCCAGCAGTTCGATATCCAAACTGCTACGGGTGCAACCGGGACGGTACAGAACGCCCTTGAGAGTTATCTTGGCGGCAAACTCAGCGGTGCTGCACCCTGCAAAGAAAGCGTCGAACATGGTCATTGATCGCACGATTCGTACCCTAAACACATGAATCCCATCAGTTTTCACCCCATCGGAACGATCCACTCCCCCTTTAAAGATGTGGCTGGTATGCCGATTCAACCCGCTGGCGCAAAGGGTGTTCGGGGCAAGATCGAAGTTTTCCCAGAGTTCGTTCCTGGTCTCAAGGATCTGGATGGTTTTTCTCACCTGATTTTGATCTATTTCTTTCACCGTGTTGAAAGCTACACTTTGGAGATACGCCCTTTTTTGGATGAATTTAAACATGGTGTCTTCGCAACACGCGCTCCCAGACGGCCAAATCCGATTGGGCTATCGACAGTGCGACTTGAATGCATTGACGGTGCGATACTATACATTTCTGATCTAGATTTCATGAATGA
>CAYQQX010000099.1:0-16327 GCA_964419495.1 uncultured Anaerolineales bacterium | reverse complement strand
TGGCGGAGGGAGTGGGATTCGAACCCACGATAGATTGCTCTATACCGGTTTTCAAGACCGGCGCCTTCGTCCACTCGGCCATCCCTCCGGGTTTTGGGTCGAGAGGACCCCTCCCAAGCGGCCTGGATTTTACCATGATCAACATTGACGGGCAATGATACGCGTTCAGCACAGATGACATTGAATGAACGCGCTCCCTTGACCAATTAACCCTTACACGCTAAAATCCAACACCGCGGCTGGCCCGTATTTTGGATGCCAGCCGCTCTTTTGACGTCTTATGTTTGAGACCCTGACACAACGCCTTAACGGTGTTTTCGACAATTTGCGTCGTCGCGGCAAGCTCTCTGAGCGGGACGTTGATGCAGCTATGCGTGAAGTTCGCTTAGCTTTGTTGGAAGCCGATGTACATTACAAAGTTACTAAAGATTTTGTGGCCCGTGTTCGGGAACGAGCTGTAGGGCATGAAGTTTCACGTGCCCTAAACCCTGGTCAGCAGGTTATAAAGATCGTCAACGAAGAGCTGATTTCCACTCTAGGAGAACCAGCACCTCTTGATTTGCGCGGTTCCAAGCCGCGCTTAATTATGTTGGCAGGCTTGCAGGGGTCTGGTAAGACTACCGCTGCAGGCAAGTTAGCCCGCATATTGCGCAGCCAGGGTGAGCGCGTCCTGTTGGTCGCTGCGGACCCCTATCGTCCCGCTGCTGTACAGCAGTTGCAGACTCTGGGACAGAGCTTGGGAGCTGAAGTATTCTCTGAACCGGGGATTGCTCCCCCAGAGATCGTCAAAAGAGCTCATTCCAAAGCGCAGAGAGGCGGTTTTAGTGTCGCAATTCTGGATACAGCTGGCCGCTCTCAGCTTGATAATCAGCTGATGTCTGAACTTCAAGCGATTAACCAACAGGTTGAGTTGGCTGAAGTTTTGCTCGTAGTTGATGCCATGATTGGGCAGGAAGCTGTCAATATTGCTGAGGGCTTCCTCGATGCAGTTCCGCTAACAGGGTTGATCCTCTCTAAGATGGACGGCGATGCTCGGGGCGGCGCAGCGATCTCAATCCGCTCGGTGACCGGTGTCCCGATCAAATTCTTAGGCACAGGTGAAGGACTGGATGCCTTAGAAGTTTATGATCCGGGTCGCTTATCGTCTCGGATCCTAGGGATGGGCGACGTCATTGGCCTGATTGAGAAGGCTGAAGCCTCTCTGGATGTTGAAGTTGCTGAACAGCAGGCCAAGCGAATGCTCTCTGGGGAGTTCACCCTGGAAGATTTTGCAGAGCAATTGAGCCAAGTTCGTAAGATGGGCCCCATTGGGCAGCTCTTGGACATGATGCCGGGTGGTATGGGTCAAATGGCCAGTGCCATTGACCCGCATGAAGCAGAAAATCAGTTCAAGAAAACCGAGGCGATTATTAGTTCCATGACAGTGGAAGAACGCCAAAGACCAAAAATCTTGAACGCCAGCCGAAGGCGACGCATAGCCGGAGGTTCTGGTACACAGGTTCGGGATGTCAATCAATTGATAAAACAATACCAGGAAGCACGAAACCTGATGAAACGAATGAAGAAATCAGGTATGCGAGGACTTTCAGGTTTGTTCGGATAAGTCGTTTCAGCGTAAGCAATATGGCGCACCCTTCAGCGCACCCCCTCTTATTGTTTGCGATTGCAACGAAAAAATAACAAGATATCTGTAATTGAAGGAGACAGATCAATGGTTCGTATAAGATTGCGCCGTGTTGGTGCAAAAAAGCAACCCAGCTACCGAGTTGTGGCAGCTGATAAAGAAAGCCCCCGAGATGGGCGTTTTCTGGAAGTTTTGGGATTCTACAATCCCCGCACAGAGCCCTCGACGATTAATTTCACTGAGGATCGTGTTTACCACTGGTTAAGCGTTGGTGCGCAGCCCTCGGATGCCGTTCGTCGGTTATTCGACCAAGTTGGCTTGTGGGATCGTTATCAGCGTTTCAAGGATGGCGAAGATGTTGCCAAATTGGTGGAAGAAGCTGCTGCTGAAGAAGCCCGCGCTGTTGACCCCAGAACTCGTCGCGATGACCTGATTGGCCAGAAAAAGAAGGCGGAAAAACCCGCCAAAGATGAAGAGTCTGTTGAAGCCGCTGAAGCTGTTGAGGCAGTCGAAGATGCTCCTGAAGCTGAGGAACCCCAGGTCGAGCAGGAAGAACCTGTGGTTGATGAAGTTGAAGAGGAAGCCGAGGCCGAAGAAGCTGAAGAAACTCCAGAGGCTGAAGAAGCGGAAGAGGTTGAGGAAGCTCCTGAAGTCGAAGAGGAAGTCGCTGAAGCAGAAGAAGCTGCTGAAGAAGATGCTGCTGAAGAAGAGGCTGATGCCGAGGAAGAAAAAGAGTAATAGTTTCTTAACTCTAAAGCTTGCAGATCTCAAATCACCTGGGAGGTGAATTGTGAAGGATTTAGTTGAATATATCGCACGTTCACTGGTCAATGACCCCATGGAAGTTCAAGTTGACCAGAGAGGTCACGGCTCAAAAGTGTATTTGAATCTGCGTGTTGCAAAAGAAGATATGGGGCGAGTGATTGGTAAAGGTGGGCGCGTGGCGAATGCTATCCGGCAATTGCTGCGTGTCGCTGCTGCGCAAGAAGGCAAGCATGCCTCCCTCGATATTGATGACCCAAGATGAACCGAGGTCAGATTCTATACACCCCTGAAGGCAAAACAGGCTCGCCCGCACATGGCGAGCCTGAGTTCTTAGTTGTCGGAAAACTCCGCCGACCTCATGGGTTACGCGGAGATATCCTGATGTCGGTTCTTACCGATTTCCCCGAACGCTTAGTCAATGGGATGAGTCTTTATGTTGGCGATAATTTTCAGCCCCTTAACGTGCGGGAAATCCGCTGGCATGGCAAAGATGTTTTGATTGCTTTTGAAGGCTACAATGACCGAGAGAGTGCTGGGATTTTCCGCAATCAAATGATATCGGTTCGTGTTGATGATCTGCCTCCCCTCGAAGAAGGAGAGATGTACCAGTACCAATTGTTAGGATTAAGTGTTATCCAAGATAATGACAATACATTGCTGGGTACTGTGGAGAAGATCATCGATACTGGTGGCGCCAATGATGTACTGCTCGTGATTGCAGAAGATGGGAGCGAATTGCTTCTGCCAGATATCGAATCAGTTGTGCTGGATATCAACCTTGAGCGTGGAGAAATGCGTGTGCGCCTTCTACCTGGATTACTGCCCGAGAAGTAAGAAGCAGGCCGTTACCTGTATTGTGACAAATGGATGCAATTTTCTGTTTTGTTACCTAATTGAATAATAGTGACTGAAAACTGTCCACTGACCACTAACAACTGAATTCGTCTTGACACTTTCAAAAGCGGTATGGTATTCTGATGCTCGCTCTGGCAGCAGGGCACCGTGTAGCGATCAGACAATTAAATTCGGGAATCTAATTGATTTTGGGGGCTGTTCTTGAACGACTTTCGTAAGTACTGGGTTGGATTCAATCTCGTCAAAGGGGTTGGCGCAGTACGATTGCGCGCTCTCTTAGATGCTTTTGGTGATCTCCAAATAGCTTGGCATGCTTCCAAGCAAGATCTCCAGGCTGTTGGACTGAGTACCAAATTAGTTGAGAACATTATCAAATTAAGAACGGATATCTCCTTGGATAAAGTTTGGGAAGATATTCAGGCGCAGGGAGTGAAAGTGCTGACTTGGCAGGATGATGACTATCCCAGCCGCTTGGCTGAGTGCGACAATGCTCCTCCAGTCCTTTATTTGCGGGGAGATTTCTTGCCTAGGGATGAGTGGGCTGTAGCCATTGTCGGGACGCGCAGAGTTACTGCTTATGGCCGTCAGGTCACAGAAAAAATATCTCGCTCTGTGGCTTCCAGCGGAGCGACCGTGGTCAGTGGTCTGGCTAGAGGCGTTGACGCCATAGCTCACCGATCCGCTATTGATGCTGGCGGCCGCACTTTGGCTGTGCTAGGATGTGGTGTTGACCGTATTTATCCCCCTGAGCACCGCCAATTGTATGAACAAGTGATTGCCAATGGAAGCCTGATCAGCGAATACCCCTTGGGCACACCGCCAGATGCACGCAATTTCCCGCCGCGTAATCGCATAATTTCCGGATTATCCTTGGCGACTGTGGTTGTGGAAGCAGGAGAAAAAAGTGGTGCATTGATTACGGCCAACTTCGCGCTAGAACAAGGCCGAGATGTGTTTGCAGTACCTGGGAGTGTTTTGTCACCACAGAGTAAGGGGCCCAACCTGCTGATACAACGAGGTGCTCATCCGCTCCTGGACGCAAAAGAGATTCTCGAAATTTTAGAGCTAACCTTGATCTCGGAGCACAGAGAAGCCAGAGTTATTTTGCCTTCGGATGCAACTGAAGCTCAACTTTACAGTATATTGACTCATGAGCCATTGCATGTAGATGAAATCCGTGCTCAAACGGATTTGCCTATTGAAAAGGTGACAGCCACTCTTTCGATGATGGAGTTGAAAGGCATGGTTAGGCAAGTAAGTGGAATGCGCTATTATGCTGTAGGTGAAACCAGTGTCAACTATGATGTATCAAGCTAAATCAAGATTTATTTTGAACACAAATGGTTCTATGGGAATTACCATGAGAGAGCCCCTTACCACGGCGATTCCTAGAGACCCACACAAAATTTACTATGATTGACAATTATTATGCTGTTATTATGGCTGGGGGTGGAGGAACTCGTTTATGGCCGCTTTCCCGTAAAGCCAGCCCTAAGCAAATGTTACCTCTTGTGGGCGAGCGTTCACTATTTCAAATTGCTGTTGATCGTTTGGATGGAGTCTTTTTGGCGGATCAGATTTTTGTGGTTACAGTAGCTGAGCAGGCTGAATCTTTGCAGAAGCAATGTCCTCAGATCCCCACGGAGAATTATCTTATTGAGCCCATGCCGAGAGGGACTGCTTCAGTCGTGGGGCTTGCTGCAATTGCTTTAGAGCAGCGTGACCCCAACGCGGTAATGGCAGTATTGACAGCAGATCATATTTTCCAAAACGTCGATCATTTCCAACATTTACTGCGATCAGCCTACGATGCTGCCCTGCACGGTCACTTGGTGACATTGGGCATCAAACCGACATTCCCATCCACAGGCTATGGATATATTCACCAGGGTCAAAAGGTGGAATCTTATCGAGATCTGGATGTCTTTCAAGTAAATAAGTTTGTCGAAAAACCAAACTTGGATCGCGCCCAGTCAATGCTCAAAAATGGCGATCATGCCTGGAATTCGGGAATGTTTGTCTGGCAGGTTGCTCGTATAATGGAAGAATTCCAGCGCCAAATGCCAGAATTAACTTCAAAGCTTAGGCAAATATCAGATGTCTGGAATCAACCTCAACGGGAGTCAATCGTTCAGCAGGTTTGGCCGCAAATCCAGCCAGAAACGATCGATTATGGCATTATGGAAGATGCTCACGATGTGGTAGTGATTCCATCAATGGGGTTGGGCTGGAACGATGTTGGCAGTTGGGAAGCACTTTTCGATGTGCTCCCAACAGATGATCATGGAAATATTGTTTTGGGGGATGATTGTATCCCCTTGGATACAAGGGATTCATTAATTTACAAAAAAACCTCTCCGAGGTTAGTGGTGACTATCGGCGTGGAAGATCTTATCGTTGTTGATACTGGCGATGTGGTATTGATTTGTAAGAAAGATCAGGCGCAGAAAGTGCGTCAGGTTGTACAACAAATAAAAGATTCAGGCGACGATTATTTGTAGTGGAGTATTTGAATGGAAGCGTATTGTGTAAAGTGTAAAGAAAAGCGTGAGATCAAAGATGCCCAAGCCGTGTTCACATCAACTGGGACACCGGCTACACGCGGCAACTGCCCAGTTTGCGATACGGGTTTGTACCGCATGGGGCGTACCGATGCACATGAAGGATTGGAGCCGCCTGAAGTAATCAAGCGCTCAAGAAAGAAAGAAATTAAACGATCTGGTAAATTGGTGATCGTAGAGTCTCCTGCAAAAGCGAGAACTGTAGGGAGGTATTTGGGAAAAGGGTATAAGGTTGAAGCTTCAGTGGGCCATGTTAGGGACCTGCTGCGTTCCCAATTATCAGTTGATGTTGAGAATGATTTCCAACCCAAGTACCGGGTGCCCAACGAAAAGCGCGATGTAGTCAAGAAGCTCAAAGCTGAAGCAGCAAAAGCTGAAGAAGTTTATTTGGCTACCGACCTCGACCGAGAGGGTGAAGCGATTGCCTGGCATTTGATGGAGTCTGCCGAGATCGAACCTGAAAGAACTCGAAGAGTGGTATTTCATGAGATCACTCGCCCAGCTATTGAAGATGCATTTGCCCATACCCGTCCTCTGGATATGGATTTGATCAATGCTCAACAAGGGCGACGCATCTTAGATCGTTTGGTGGGCTACAGTATCAGCCCCATATTATGGAAGAAGGTGCGCGGTCGCCTTTCTGCGGGACGTGTGCAATCCGTCGCCTTACGTCTGATTGTCGAGCGTGAACGCGAAATCGATGCATTTGTCCCCGAGGAATATTGGACAATTAGCGCTGAGTTTTCGCCCAATGGTGACAAAAGCAAATTCATAGCTAAACTGGTGCGAGTCGATGGAGAAAAGCCCGTTCTTTCGACAGAGGCTGACGTAAAACCTCTGTTAGATGATATGGAGCAGGCTAAGTACACAGTCAGCAAGGCCAAGAAAGGCACGCGTAGGCGAAAACCACAGGCCCCTTTCATCACCAGTACGATGCAGCAATCTGCCTCCCGCCGATTGAGATTTACTGCCCGACGCACCATGCGCATCGCGCAGCAGCTCTATGAAGGGGTGGATGTTGGTAATGGTGGTCAGACTGGTTTGATCACTTACATGCGTACAGATTCGACCAATATTTCCGAACTTGCACAAAATGAAGCACGTGATTTCATTGTCGACAAGTATGGCGAAAACTATGTGCCTGAATCTCCGCCAAAATATAAAACCAAAGCGCGCGGGGCACAGGAGGCTCACGAAGCAGTGCGGCCGACTTCAGCCATGCTTACTCCCAAATCAATCAAGGAATTTCTTTCGCGCGACCAGTATCGCCTCTACCAATTGATCTGGCAGCGCTTTGTCGCGTCACAAATGTCACCGGCAATCTACGACACAATTTCTGTCGAGATCGAAGGTGCCGAAGTCAAACATAAATATCTCCTCAGGGCTACGGGCTCGACAATCCAATTCCCTGGGTTCCTGGTTGTTTATAAAGATGTCAGCAAAAATGGCAAGGATGAATTGCCCGTTCCTACTGACCTAACAGTGGGACAATTGATGAAGTTGATTCGCTTGATTCCAGAGCAGCATTTCACCCAACCCCCGCCGCGATTTTCTGATGCCTCACTGGTCAAGGATTTAGAAGAAAATGGCATAGGTCGTCCATCGACATATGCTCCCATTCTTTCTACATTACAAAATCGAGGCTACATTACCCGAGAGAAACGACGTCTGTTCCCTACAGAAACAGGAATATTGGTGAATGATCTCCTGGTTGAGCATTTTCCGGATATTGTGGATGTGAATTTCACTGCTGGGATGGAAAAAGATCTTGACCAAGTTGCCACAGGCAAGAAGAGTTGGGTAGAAATTGTTAGCGATTTCTATGGACCTTTCGAAAAACAGCTAGAATTAGCCATCAAAAAGATGCCCGAGGTCAATGCTGGTCCTGAACCCGTTGGTAGGGATTGTCCTGAATGCAGCAACGAATTGGTTATACGTTGGGGACGCCACGGGAAATTCATAGGATGTAGCAATTTCCCTAAGTGTCGATACACTGAGCCCTGGTTGGAAAAGCTTGGTATCAAATGTCCAGAAGATGGCGGAGAATTGGTTATTCGTAAAACTCGCCGGGGACGTGTTTTTTATGGCTGCACTAATTATCCTGAATGTGAATTTTCTTCCTGGAAGTTGCCAATTAATGTTCCTTGCCCCAAGTGTGGAGGATTGCTCGTAACCGAAAATAAAAACCATTTGGTTTGTCTCAGTTGTGATGAGCAATTTTTGCGAGACGATGTAATTCCAGATGATGCTGTAACTGAATTGGCATAATGCTTGCACCATAACTAAGGGATTGCGTGTTTTCAAGGTCTGGTCTACAATAAAAGAACATTTGGGCGCAATCCCAAAGAAAAATTGTAGCGAAAAAGATACAACGAACCTGTTTGGGAGAGACACTATGGATGTGATCCGCGAAACTACCCGCGATAGACTGAGCAACCCACTTGTTGCTGGTATTGTGGGTTTTGTAGTGGGCCTTCTCATCGGATGGATTGTCATCGGTTGGGGGATTTGGCCAGTGACGTGGACAGATGCGGCACCGGCAGATTTAGAAGCTTCTTGGAAGAAAGATTATATGGGTATGATGGTGGATTCATATACCCTTTTACCTGATGCTGTTGCAGCCCAAAATCGATGGGACAACCTGAGTGATGAAGCAGTGCTACTTCTTGCACAAGTAGAGGCTGATGGTGGCCGTGATCCTTTGACGATTCAAAGTTTTCGTCAAGCCGTTGAACTATCAGCAGGTGAAGTGCCCCTATCCGAGGGAGAAATCATTACGACACCTCCAGAAGAAGCAGCTGATGAATCAACGAGCGGGATTCCGCGAACGACTCTCATCTTGGTCATATGTGGGGTGGTGGCTATTCTGGCAGTGGCCGTGACGGCATATTTGTTCCTTTTCCGTCGACAACCGATGGGGGATGATATCGCCTCTCCTGTAGCACAAGCTCAAGAATACACTCGACAGGCTGAGCCTACAGATTTCGCCGCGCGTGGTGAAATGCCTCCTATGTCACAGTTCATGACCACTTACATGCTGGGTGATGATCTTTTTGATGACTCTTTCAGCATTGACTCCCCTTCAGGAGAATTCCTTGGCGAGTGTGGGGTTGGGATTTCGGAATCGATTGGCGTGGGCGAACCCAAGAAAGTTGCTGCCTACGAAGTGTGGCTCTTTGACAAGAATGATATTCAAACGGTGACTAAAGTGTTGATGAGCAAACATGCGTATGAAGACAGCACTTTGCGTGATCGACTGCAAACCAAGGGCGAGCCATTCCAGGCTGAGCCCGGGGCGGAGATGATCCTTGAGACAGCCACTTTACGGCTGGTCGCTCGGGTTGTAGACATGGCCTATGGAAGTGGACCCACCCCCCCTCAGAGTCATTTTGAGCGCCTGACACTCGAATTAGCGATTTGGCAAAAAATCTAAGAAAAACTAACCCCCGGTTATTAATTTGATCAGCCGGGGGTTTTTGTTTTAATCTTTATGAAGGGGGAGAATTACTCAATTTTCAGAATCTTGAAATTCAACGTGCCACCCGGGGTATCAACATTGACCTCATCCCCAACTTTCTTCCCTAAAAGGGCTTGCCCAATGGGAGATTCGTTGGAAATGCGTCCGTTGCCCGGATCTGCCTCTTTGCTGCCAACCAGATGATAGATCTCCTCGGGGAAATCTTCCTCCTGTATGGTGATTTTGGCACCCACAGTGACGGTGTCTGAGTTGCTATTATTTTCTTCAATCAGAACCGCCTCGCGTAGAATGTATTCTATCTCTTGAATGCGGCCTTCAATAAAGCCTTGTTCTTCTTTTGTGGCGATATATTCAGCATTTTCTGAAAGATCGCCCATTTCAATAGCGCTTTTCAGGCGCTTGGCAATTTCTAGTCTCACAGGGCCTTTAAGTTTCTCAAGTTCTTCTCTGAGTTCTTTCTGGCCCGCTTTGGTTAAATATTGTGTGCTCATACTAATTCTTTCTTGATTGTTTTATGGTCTCACAGTAAGGTCGAACAATTTGCTGTGTTCTTGAATTGCATATCGGTCTGTCATGCCGGCAATATAGTCGCAAATCGTGCGTTCTAACCCAAATCGGTCTATACGCTTTCGGATATGGTTAGGGAGCATAGCCGACTCCCGTTGGTATGCCTCGAAAAGGTCGCTGATCACGCGTTCGGCTTTATCTTGCATACGGATTACGCGGTAATGGCGGTAAAGACAATTATAGAGAAAATCCTTCAGCTTTCGGTTGCGGCGGTGCATATCTTCGCTGAAGCTGGCGACATTATAATCCAACCTTTGTAGGTCATCTACGGATTTCGCGCCGCTCTCGCGCAAGCGCTGTCCGGTGGTATTGACCATATCTGAGATTTCCAATCCAATCAGTCGTCTGATAAGTCTATGTCGATTGAGTTCCTCGATCTCTGAGTTACGCAAACCCACACTTTCGATGACGATCTCCCAAAGGGTGATCCCTTCCAGCATTGCCGGAGTGATCATTCCTGAGCGCAAACCATCGTCTAGATCATGGGCTGTGTACGCCATTTCATCAGCGACGTTCGCAATTTGAGCTTCTAGATGGCCGCGCAAATCGGGGTTAAAGTCTGTGGCATCAGAAACGTCATATTCAGTTTCATGTTTGACAATGCCCTCTTGGGTTTCCCAGGTCAGGTTCAAGCCTGAAAATTCTGGGTAGCGTTTGGCTAATTCGGTGACAATTCGAAAAGATTGTTTATTATGATCGAAACCGCCGTGATCTTGCATCAGCCGGTTGAGAATGTTTTCTCCAGAATGACCGAAAGGAGAATGCCCTAAATCATGAGCAAGACAAATTGCTTCGACTAAATCTTCATTGGCGCCCAAAGCGCGAGCGATTGTGCGGCCAAGCTGGGCCACCTCCAAGGTATGGGTCAGACGAGTGCGGTAATAATCACCTTCCGAGATGATGAAAACCTGTGTTTTGTACTCCAGGCGACGGAAGGCCGTGGTATGCAGAATCCGATCCCGATCGCGTTGAAAAGAAGTACGATGTTTGGGCTCGTCTTCTGGGAAAGCCCGACCTTTGGAGTTTTTACTTCGAATGCCATAGGGTGCAAGGGCCTGGTCTTCTAACTCTTCAAGCTGTTGGCGTGTAAATATCATGATCTTCTCTATATTTTTTAGTTAACCCGATATGTAAGTTTTCCAACGAGGCTGTTATTCTGAGTTCCGAAGGGCGAGAAATCTCTCAAAACAACCGCCCAGATACATCTATGGCCGTAAGCCCGCCTGCCCGTAGGGCCGCAAAGCTTGGCGCGCTCAGGATGAGACAAAAAAGGAAAAACACTTGAACATAGAGTTAGTAAAGAAGGAGCGTAAGTCTAATTCAGGAATTTATTTATGTCAACAGAACCTGAATGATAATTATTCTTGGATTTGGGTTTGCAAACGCCCTAAGCTTGTATTGATTTCTTGGAGTGTGGCCTGAGAACTTTCGTTCTTATCGCGTTCGGCACGCACGAAGCGCGTATAAGGAGCAATGGTGGTGTTGATGTGTTCCAGGCTGCGGTCGATTTCGCGCTCGAAATGCTTGCGAAGCGCATTGGTTAATTGTTCACGCATCCCCGAAATTTTTTCACGCATCTCTCTTTTGGCAGCGCGGCGCCGTGCTGGAATGATGAACAAACCTAAGGCAGCAATTAAACTCGCTAGCAAAATCCCTGTGACATCTGCAGTCAACGTTGTTGCAATGGCTGCGACAATCGCACCCAGACCCACTGCGCCGATTTCCAGAGCTGCAGCAGCAGCTACAGCGTTTTGAGCGCCTTGGGCAATCTGCTGAGCCTCTTTGGATTTATCATACGTATCGACGACGCGTTTGGCTTCGCGCCCAATCCCTTCGATCAATCGCTCACGATTGTAATGGAAGGCACTGGCGGCCTTGTTGCCAACGATGCGATCTTTGTGTTTCCTGCGACGTTCGGCGATATGTTCGGTAACAGCCTGCCACTGGCGTAAGTCTGAGTCCACAATCCAATCGATCAACTCATTAACTTTGGATTCAATCCGTTGAGGGGTATCGGCAACGACTAAATTCTCAAATTCAAGTTGAATTCGTTCCTTTTTAATCAGATCGAAAACTCGCGCCAGGCGCATGGTTTCGTCAAAATAAGCTTCACCACGCTGCTCCATTTCATAGAGCACGTTATCCACATCGGACATGCGGAATTCAAAGTCGCGGCGCATGTCGTCGCAATAAACATCTAACTGTCGATCGACATCCTCAAGCATGTCAAAATCATATTTGAGCAATCCTAATCTCCCCTTGATGGATTCTAGGTACTGCTCAGCAAGATGCCTGCCGACGCCTAGGGGGTTGAGGAATTTCAAACGGGTGCGGCTGCCTTCGTCCAATGTGTCCTGAATGTATTTTTCTAGCGCTTCAAAGCGGCTTTCATTCCACAATTTGGGCTGTCCTTGTTTGGCTTGCAAAGCTTGCAATGCACTGATGGGGAAAATATCCGGTGCGGTCCCTAAAAGCGTTTGGGCATTCTCCGTGAGAAATGCCTGGATTTGAGCTAGGTCGGCGTCATTTTGCAGGATGTCAATTTTGTTTAGAACTAAGACAACTTTTTTGCCCCAATCGCGAATTTTTTCTAAGAAAATGCGTTCGCTCTCTGTAAAAGGACGATCGGCAGATGTAATGAACAACACTAAATCTGAGCGTGGAACAAAATTCGAGGTAATCTCTTCGTGTTCACGGATGACGGCATTTGTACCCGGTGTGTCGACGATACTGATTTCTTTTAGAATGTCTACAGGGGCGGTCAGAATGTGAAGATGGTCATCTACAATCTGGCGTTCGTCTGATTCGCCATAACGCAAGATATTGACCTGAGTGGTCGTCGGTGTGACGCCCTCCTTGAGTACTTTTTGACCTAAAAGCGCGTTTATAAATGCGCTTTTGCCTGCGTTGAATTCACCCACAATCACCAGTAGAAAGAAATCGTCCAACTGTTGAATGGACTCTTCGAGTGCATTTTGATCTTCTTCGGGTGCACCAAAATTAGCCAGGGCGACGCGTAGTTCTCTGAGCAAGTTGCGTTCTTCTTTGAGTAAAGCTTCTTGTTGATCGGTCAGGATTTGCATATATTTTTCCTTGTTGATATCGAAATCCGTAACCTCCTGATTATAGCATCTCAATATTGAACCGTGATATACTATTCTGGTCGATAAATGGGACGATCAAATTTAGGAGCATGTAAATGGAAATCTCAACAACCGCATATAATCGCTGTAATCTCGTCAAAGTTTCAGGCCGCATTGATAGCAATACCGCCCCAGATTTGGAAAAAGCTTTCAATGAATTGATTGAGGGTGGCGATGGCATTGTCTTCGATATGGCTGAAGTAGAGTTCATTTCCAGCCGCGGGTTGTGGGTGCTGCTCGAAACTCAAAAGGCCTGCAAAAAGAAGAAAAGCAAGCTGGTTTTGGTCAATGTGGCAGAAGATATGATGGAGTCCCTTGATCTCGCTGGCGTAAAGCACTTTATAGAAATTTATACGGATGTCACAGCCGCGGTAGGCAGTTTCTAATCTACAATGCCCACCCGGAAATTTCCTGGGCAGTATGAAAACCTAGCAAAAATTGGTGAGTTTGTATCTGAAATCGCCAAAGAAGCCGGTTTTGATTCTGCCCAGGTTTATTCTGTGCAATTGGCCGTTGATGAGGCTTGCACGAATATCATTGAACATGGTTATGGGGGTGAGGGAAGAGGCGATATCCTCTGTTCATGCGATACCACAGATGATGGAATTATTATTGTAATCAAAGATTGGGGGCAGCAGTTTGAACCAGACGAAATCGCTGATCCAAATTTCGAGGTCCCCCTCGAAGAACTTCAATCCAGAGGTGCGGGAATGTTTTTGATGAAAAAAATTATGGATGAAGTCAAGTATAAGTTCGATAAGTTCAAGGGGAACACCTTGACCATGAAGAAACGAAAATAAAACCTGGGGCACCTAAAATCAAAGAATTATTTAGATTGTTGATATAACATCATTCCCAGCACCCCTCGCCGTTAGCGTGCAAAGCATGCCGGGGCAGCGAGAGAGTGCGGGGAAACCTCTCTCTCGCTGATAAAAACCTGGCACATTTGGAAAATAAATTTCGGGGAGTGTAATGTTTAGCCTTCGGCTGATCTATCCCTTTTTATCACCATCAGAGTTATATCATCTTGGGGATGAACGTCACCCAGAAATTCATAGAGGGAATCCAAAATCGCTTGTTGCAGACCTTCGGCTGATCTACCGATATTGTCATTAATCACTTTCTCCAACGTCTGGCGTCTGAAGAATTCTCCAGTGCTGTTTTGCGCTTCGGGAATGCCATCGGTATATAAGACCAGCACATCTCCAGGGTTAATTTGAACGCTGAGGCGCTCCCATGCAGTTTCTTCTTCGATACCAATAGGAAGCCCAGTTTTCTCGAGCAAATCGATGCTGGCATCATCCCCAGACCGTAGCAAGATGGGTGGATTGTGCCCGGCGTTTGCATAGGTCAGCGTCCCCTCTTGAGGATCCAAGACAGCATAGAAAACAGTTACAAAGAGGTTGGCGCTTGAGTCCTTGAGAATTCGTTCATTGGTAGCGAATAGGACGATATCGGGTTGGAACTCAAAATCTAAAGCATATGTGCGCAGCAGAGTGCGGCTGAGGGTCATGAATAGCGCCGGGCCGATGCCTTTGTCGAGAACATCGGCGAGTACCAAGCCAACCCTACCATCTTCCATGGGGATGATATCGAAGAAATCGCCAGAAGTTTCACCAGCAGGGTAAATCGTGACAGCAAATTGCCAACCAGACATATCTGGAAAGACGCTGGGCAATAAGCTGTTTTGAATTTGTCCGGCCAGTTTCAGTTCCTCGCGGATGCGTTGAAATTCCAATGTTTGGGTGTAGACTTTTGCCTGGTTTCTTGCCGAGGCGATTTGCGCAGCTAGAGCTTGGGTGGCTGGGATCAGCGTTTCCAGCGCTCGTCGATCCCAGGGCTGAGCTAAAGCATAGAGTTCCAAGTAAACACCCCCGAAGGTTTGTCCTGATTCGCCCTCTTTGATCGGTGCAACCACCATCGGGTTATGTTGTCCGCTCCCTTTATTCCATGGTAAAGGTTCGTGTGCTAGGAATGCTACTCCGTGATTTTTATCGAGCAGCCAGGGCCAGATAGTCTCTAAGTCGGGTTGCCAGTCAATTGGATATTGCGCCAGTATTTCTTCGGGGAAAGTCCAGATTACATAACGCCCTGCAGGGAACATATTAGGCAAGTGATCTGAAAGGATGTTTGGTAAGTGCTCGGTGTTGGGTGGGGCGTCGATGATGGCGCGTCCCAACTGCTCCAGGTTTTGCAGCATGCGCGATTGTTGACGGCTTTCTTCACTGGACCAACTCAATTGCCGTGTCAGGTAGGCTACGATCAGCATGCCGCCGATGAAGAACAGGTAAACCAGGACACCACTTTGGGTGTAGAGACCAGCCGCCAGGATGGCAAAGGGGTGAGCTAGATGGGGCAATCCAATGGCCAGGAAGAAGAAATAAAGAACAGAATAAACCTGGTCTGATCCTGCCAGAACTCTTTGAGACCAGGTGGCGTAGATCAGGTAGATTGACCAAAGGGCGATCAATAAGATGAAATTGGTAAGCAGCAAGCCAAATGCCAGACCAACCTCGCCTAGATCCATGGTGCTGAGTGGGTGGCTTCCCCCAAGTTTTTGGTACAAGGTAAAGGCAATCAGAGCAACGGTTGTGTTGCCGGAAATATTCAGCACCAGGTTGCGTACCTGGCTCCAGCGTGCCGTCAGAGATGCTGTATTGATACGAATGGTGATGAATTCAACGATGGTTCCCAAAACCCCCAGCCACAAGATGGTTGGCCCATAAATCAGGACACCAGACCACAAAATGATGCCTGCCAGCGATCCATCGGAACTGCCGTAACGATTGGCTCTCAACTCGACTATCAGGAAGAATCTCAGGTAACTAAAAACTATAAATAGTACGGTATTCAACAGTAAATTCAGGGGATGAAGTTGAAATAGTGACCAATCAGTTTGCAGGATTAGCCATATGATCCCCGCAACTGCAATAGGAAGGGCATACAAAAAGGATATGATATCCCCCACGGCAACAATTTGCCGCTCGATTTGCATTTCATCTAGATCAGAGCGGAACTGTCTGGCAATGGCCAGCAGCAAGCGGTAACGTTTTGGGATGCGAGTGTGAGGTTGGGGTGGCATTTATAATCGTTTGGCAACCAGCAGGGTTAAATCATCATAGGGTGCTGTGTCACCAATAAAACCTTGCACAGCCTTTTCGATAGCGGCTAATGCCTCTGTCGCTGATGAGTTGGGGTTGTCTTCGATGACCTTAAGAAAACGTTCCATACCGAAAGTTTCTTTTTCCTCGTTGATGGCATCGGGCACGCCATCGGTATAAAAAACGTAACTACCAAGCCATGAAAATCAAATAAAGGGCTAACGAAAAACAAA
>CAYQQX010000098.1:0-16665 GCA_964419495.1 uncultured Anaerolineales bacterium | reverse complement strand
GAAGCAGTCAGGTCGAAATCGGGTTGAGTTTAAAACTTAGCCCTTATAACCCTAAGGCCTAAGGCAGCCATATTTTGAGTACGTTGTCTGTGCGCCCAATGCCAACGATGATCGTGCCTTTTTCAAGTGTGACCGACCCCAAATTCGTGCTCAATTGACCCTCAAGAGACAAACTCCAATCTAATTCTGCTCCGCCTGGAGTACGCACTATTGCTCCGAGTTCTGTGCGAGCCTGATTGGGTAGCAGCAATTCGATATTCCCATCTCCGTCGAAATCCCCTGCTGCAGCCATATCGAGATTGCGCGAGCCGATCACATGCGATGTGAATCCCCCAATTTGAGCAACTTTCGAGAGTCGTTCTCCCTCGATTTGGAAAAACTCAACAACCCCACCAATATGCGGAGTGAGAACATCAAGAATTTCAATCTCGCCTTCTGGCCCAAAAGGTGCCGCGGCGATTTGGTGGCGCCAGCGATATCCCTGTCCAATGGCATCTCCAGATATTAGCCGCTCACCATCTTCAGAAAAAACAACCAGTTGAGCACCATTGATCCCATCACTTAGCGTAACGATGATCTCACGGTTGCCATCTCCATTGAGATCAGTCCAAATTGGGGCGAGACCTTCGATGACTTGTCCATCAGGAACATTGATGATATTGACAACACGAACATTTGGAGATGTTTCCAACAAAGTGATGCTGGTGGCTTCAATTTTGTCCCCCAAAACTCCGTGATCATATTGGGTTGTGGGTCCGCTGAGTAGTAGTAAACGATCATCATCGTCAATTAGGATGCGAGCATCGGGAAGGGCGTTGATATCCATTGTGCCAAGGATCTGGTCCGATTTATTTATCAATGTAAGGGATCCATTATTGTTTAAATATGCGAAATTCCCTTGAGATATTAAATAGATGGCATGTGTAGAGGGGGATTGATCTGTTGAGGAGGCGGCTGCCAATTTAGGTTTTCCATCTTCAATATACAGGAGTGGAGGAGATTCAGGGTTGAGTTGGTCTGGTGTGATTTGAGCAGTTTTTACGCTTTGAGTATCGATTTGAAACCCTTGCACGCGTCCATCATCGAGGATCACTGCCCAAAGGCTGCTGTCCTCATAGGGAACCGCGACCACCCATGCAGGCGTTCCTTCTAATTCAATTTCAATTGAAGTGCCGAAAGGCAGAGAGCCAGCCCCTTCAATCAGTCTATTTCCGTCTGATCTGAAATGCGTATAGCCAATTATGGGTTTTGCGTTAGATTCCGGCTCAACTTTGTCAGACTCAATGGTTGGGGATTCCTTAACGATCGTTGATGCAACAATCGAAGTAGACTCAGGGGTTTTAGTCTGTACGCTTTCTTCAGCGGGTGAGCAACCTGCAAGATTAATTAACAGGATCGCGGTCAGAAGTTTAGTTTTCAGCTTATACATCTTTTTGGGGCTGCATATGCGGCGCTTGCCAAGCCGGAGATTTATGAACATGAACTATCTGCCAATGGCCGTCACGTTTGATCATCACCCGGCTCTCATTGTGAGATACCACTTTGACACCTTCAGGCAGACCGGAGCTGAGTAGCAGGGTGTAGCTGGCGATTGCGGTATCGCCAAAATCTTGAATGTGCAAGTTTGCCAGATCAAAACGGGTGGGTGGTTTTTCTGAATTCTCTTGCTCAGCGTCTGAGCCAAACACAGCTCCACGCCGCTCATTTTCTAGCATCAAAAAATCATGGAATGGGAGTCCATCGATGCGATGGGGCGTGACCCACCATTCGTAAAGCGTAAGTTTAGAACTGGTGGACGCGTGATAAGCATCAATATCATTATCCATGATCGATTGGATGTGTTGTTCTAAGAAGGCATAGATTTCATAGTGTTGAGACATAGCAGGTTCCTAATCCTTGCGGTTGATGCTGCGTTCTTCGCTGAAACCCTCAGGGTAGCGATTGCGAAGTTTGTCAACGTTCCCTTGAGCGATCTCTCCCAAATTGATGCCGATGGCGGTAGCTGCTTCAGCAACATACCACATCACGTCACCCAGTTCGTCTGCAAGGGTTTCAGGGCTGATCTCATGGCCGTGGGCGGTGAGTTTTTTGACCATATTGGCAAACTCGCCTGCTTCTCCCGCCAGCCCTAGGGCAGCAATGACCAATCGCCGCTGACCATCACCACCTGCACCGGCTGTGCGAGAGGCCAAGGATTGATATTCGTTTAGTGTGAATCCATTTGTGTTTGTATTCATCAAAATTTATCCAGTATTTCTGTAGGCCAGGTACTCTATTTCGCTGACAACACGTTCGAGTTCATTCACCATAAAGTTTCTTTCCAATTCTTTGAAGGTGTCGAGCAGCGTACGGTAATACCATAGTGTGCCTTCTTTCCCCCCGTTAAATTTCTCCCACGTTTCCTCGCCGTTTACGCGAAGATCACGCAGAATCGAGCGTGCATTGTGCAGTTTGTCGGCTAAAGATACGCGCTTGCTTTCTGGTGAAGCCTCTTTGAGATGGGCGATATATGACTCTTTGCGCTCTTGCCAAGGAGGCTTAGGGAAAATATAGGCGTCGGTACAACTCAATACGATTTCGGCAACCTTATTCCCGAAACGTCGTTGAATCTCTTTCAATGTTTTCTTGCCACCTTGATCCTCAACAGCATCATGGAGCAGGGCGGAAATAGCTTCATCTTCTTCACCACCTGCTTCTAATACCAGAGCAGTTACACTTAAAAGATGTGCGATATAAGGCGTGCCAGTTCTTTTTCGCGTCTGGTGGGAGTGCAATTGTGTGGCGTAAACGAGTGCTTCTTCGAAGCGATTAGTTAGTTTTGACATGAGAGATGTTTAGAGTCCGCAGTTTAGGCCTTGTTGGCATTTGGAGATTTTTCTCCGGAATACAACAGCTAATTCAACACTGCCTAGCAAAAGTCCCCAATTTCGGGGACTCTAGATTTTATATATTATAGTCGCTTCTGCGTCTTTGCGACGATGTTCCCAAGCTTAGTAGATCACCCCAAATAATGCCTTTTCAATTCTGAAGCGTATTGCAGCCCAACAGCATTTGCATTTTCTCGAAGCCAATCTTTGAGATCCTTCTTCCCCGTCGGAGCTTTGTCTGAGATCAATAGATCGGACATCAAACCTCGCACTTCATCATAAGTCAGGACTACGTCTCCAAGTGCCAATCCCAACAACCTGGACATGGTCAATGCAAAAATTGGGGGAACATGTATAAGTCTTGCATTACTACCAACCGCTTTTCGAATTTCTTCCACCAATTGATTGAAGGTATAGATCTTTGGGCCAACAGCATCCATGACCATGTTTTGATTGCTTTCTCCAGCTGTGACGGCGATTTTTGCTAAATCTTCGGCGTAAATGGGTTGCAGGCGATAATCTCCTGAACCTGGCACAGCGAAAACAGGAAATCGCCGCAAAAGGTAGGCAATATTATTGATCAAAATATCTTCCAACCCAAAGATGACAGTTGGTCTTTATAGAGAAATCCATTTGTATGAAATTATCAAACTTTGTAATGGTCAAGATGATAGTACACACCGCAGAGACGCAGAGTTTTCTATGATTTTTCTCTGCGTTCTCTGCGACTCAGCGGTGAAATGGTCTTCGCAATGTGTCCGCCATCCTTCTGACTAATACAGAAATTATCAAACTTACCAATTATCTGGTATTAACGTTGGCCGAGAGTGTGCAATAAGGCAAAATTAGCTGGACCTCGCGCCCCAATGGGGAATCCTGCAATCAGCACCACTTCTTGTCCTGCGCTAATAGTGGTCTCAGCAATTATGGCAGCTTCGACAAATGCAAGCATATCTTCAACAGTTTCAGAATGTGGAACCAGGTGAGGAGTCACACCCCACATTATGCTCATCTGACGGTAGGTGCATTCAATCGGGGTGAATGCCAAAATCGGCACCCCTGGCCGAGCTTTCGACATCAGTCGTGCAGTGCGCCCACTTTGAGTAAAGATTGCAATTGCAGCTACTTCTTTATCTCGCGCCATTTCATTGGCTGCCCTGGTAATGAAAAGTGCGTCATCGTTAGGTATATCCTGGCTAATCGTGATCTTCCCATGACCCCACTCGCGCATATGCGCTTCTGCCTGGCAAATGACTGAGCTCATCATTTCAACCGACTTGATTGGGTAACGCCCCACTGCGGTCTCACCTGAAAGCATGACTGCATCACTGCCATCGAAGATGGCATTAGCTACATCGGATGCCTCGGCTCTGGTTGGGCGCGGGTTTTTCATCATCGATTCTAGCATTTGTGTCGCTGTAATGACGATTTTGGCGTGATGGTTGGCCATTTGAATGATGCGCTTCTGCTCGATGGGCACTCGCTCTGGAGGCATTTCCACGCCCAGATCACCGCGTGCCACCATCACGCCATCGGCCGCATGCATGATATCGTGCAGATTGTTCAGCGCTTCGGGTCGTTCCAACTTAGCAATGATAGGGATATTGCACTGCTCTGGAGATTGGTTAGCTATGGCTTGTCGTAAACGACTGACATCCTTGGCAGAACGCACGAATGATAAAGCGATCGTATCGATATCTTGTTCAAGGCCGAAGGCTAAATCTGCTTTGTCCTTTTCGGTGAAAGCTTGGAGGGTCAGATCTGCCCCAGGGAGGTTGACGCCTTTATTTGGTTTGAGCGTGCCTCCGATGATTACCTCAGTTTCTACGGCATCTTTTCTAATCTTATTGACCAGCAATTCAAGGTTTCCGTCATCGAGCAATATACGTCCACCTACTTGCGCACTATGAGGTAAATCTGGATAATCCACAGAAACACACTGAGAATCTCCGGGTACTTCTACGGTTGATAACGTAAGTGTTTGCCCCGCGACAATTTCGACTTGCCCCTCGGTCAAATCGCCAGTGCGAATCTTTGGTCCTTGAAGATCTTGCAAGATGGTGATCGGTTGATCCAGATGCTCAGAAACCTTGCGCAATCGTTGGATTGATTGCTCGTGATCTTCATGTTTGCCGTGCGAAAAATTGATCCGGGCAACGTTCATTCCGGCGGAGATCAAGTGTTGGATAGCATGTTCATCCTGACAGGCAGGGCCGATAGTAGCGACAATTTTTGCACGGCGATTCATGGAATTCTCCAGATTAAATGTAGTGCAGTTCTTTAGCTTGTTTCTTCAGATCGTCCCGGAAATCTGGATGGGCAACGTTGATTAATGCAAGCGCTCGCTGGCGAATGGTTTTGCCATAAAGATCGGCAACGCCATGTTCCGTGACAACATAGTGAACGTGATTGCGGCTGGTGACAACGCCGGCGCCATGTTTGAGCAGCGGCACGATCCGGCTGAAGTCTTTGGTTTTACTAGGCAGTGTGATAATCGGCACACCACCCTCGGAAAGGGAGGCGCCGTATATGAAATCCAATTGACCGCCAACCCCGCTATAAAGTTTGGGCCCGATACTATCTGCGCAAACTTGTCCAGTTAGATCAACTTCGATTGCAGAATTTACTGCTACCATACGATCGTTTTTGGCAATCACGAATGGGTCATTCACGTACTCTGTACGATGAAATTCGATCAGTGGGTTGTTATGGACCCATTCATAGAGTTTGTTAGTTCCCAAAATAAACCCAGCGATGATCTTACCCTGGTGAAGAGTTTTTTGGGCATTTGTCAGCACCCCAGCATTGACCAGATCAATGACACCATCAGAGAACAACTCTGTGTGAACGCCCAAATCTTTTTTCTCATATAAGTATTTAAGCACCGCATCGGGGACTGCGCCGATGCCCATTTGCATAGTTGCGCCATCAGGGATCAACTCGGCAATGTGGCTGGCAATGCTCTCAACGATTTCATTAGGCCCTTCACCACCCATACCCAATTCTGGGAGACCATAATTTACTGGGACGATATAATCTAGCTTGCTGACATGGATAAAGGAATCCCCTAATGTGCGAGGCATTTGCTCGTTGACCTCAGCAATGATGATCTTGGCTGATTCTGCCGGGCTTTTGCTCAAGCCTACTTCGACGCCAAAGCTGCAGAAACCGTGTTCATCCGGGGGGGATAAATGAACAAGAGCTACATCAACTGGTAAATGCCCTTCTTTGAAGAGCAGGGTAAACTCTGAGAGCAGTACCGGCGTGAAATCTGCCCGACCAGCCTGAACGGCCTCCCGGTTGTTAGGGCTGATGAACATGGTGTTTACGCGCAGATGTCCTTCCACCTCAGGTTTTACATAATCAGCCGAACCGATGGTTAATGCCTGACAAATCTCCACGTCTTCAATATTTGGGGCATAGTCAACCAGAGCGGCCAGAACAGTTGATGGGACGGAACAGTTGCCCGTAAGGAAAATGCGGTCCCCGGATTGGACGGCTTTGACTGCTTCAGCCGCAGTAACCACTTTATTCTTGTATTGTTCAACCCAGCTCATGATGCTACAGCCTCCCTTCCAAAGAATCTTGCAAGGTTTCATGAAGAATTTCACCTTGATGGGTGAACAGGCCTTTCTTGAGACTTGGTTTCATCTCCAAAGCATTTTCCAGACCAATTTCAGCAATCAGACGAACGAAAGGCCAAGAAGCGTTATTCAAGGCATGCGTGGCAGTGCGTCCTAAGACGCCGGTCATGTTGGGAACGCAGTAGTGGACTACATCCTCTTCGATGTAAGTGGGGTTGCTGTGTGTTGTGGGTCGGCTGGTTTCTAAACAGCCGCCCTGATCGATGGAGAGATCGATGATCACCGACCGAGGCCGCATCGATTTGACCATATCCCGCGTAACGATTATCGGGGCCCGTGCTCCGGGTATCAATACAGCGCCAACTAAAACATCTGCAAACCGACAGACGCGTGCAATATTAAATGGGTGGGATACCATGGTGACCGCGCGACCATTAAACCTGCGGTCTATGTCGCGTAAAACTTCGAGATTCCGATCGAGGACATATACGGCTGCACCCAGTCCAAGGAAATTGCGCGCTGCGGCATTTCCTGCGGTTCCGCCCCCTAAGATGACAACCTCCGCGGGGGGGACACCTGGAACGCCGCCGAGCAGGATCCCCTTGCCCCCAAAGTTATTCTGCGTCAATGTGGCTGCGATTTGGGGTACCATACGTCCCCCAACCTGGCTCACTGGGGTCATCACAGGAAGCGTACCGTCTTCGTCTTGTATGATCTCCATGCCAATGGCGGTGATCTTTTTCTCGAGAAGCATTTCGATTTTCTGAGATTGTCCAGCAGCCAAATGTAAGAATCCAGCAATAATTTGACCCTCGCGCATCCAGTCGAATTCGATTTGGGTTGGCCTGGCGACTTTGACGAGAAAATCTGCACGTCCATAGATTTCCTCGCCGCTGTAAACGATTTGCCCACCGGCTTGTTGGTAGTCATAGTCGCTAAATCCACTGCCCAAACCGGCCTCGTGTTCGACGTAACAAGTATGACCAGCATCGTGGAGTAGTCGCACGGCGGCAGGCGTCAATCCAACGCGATATTCAGAATCTCGGCGTTCTTTTGGGATGCAAATGTTCATAAAGTCCTCGTTTGCTGGTTGGATGGCTTGTTAGTTTATTAGTTCAATTTCCTTTCCCGCTAACCAACTAACTAACCAACTAACCAACTAACCAACTAACCAACTAACTTGACTAAGATTGCTTTCTGCGCGTGCAGTCGATTGTGCGCTTGGGGGAATAACCTGGAGTGGGGTCCATCCGCGACTTCATCCGTGATTTCTTCTCCGCGGTGGGCTGGAAGGCAGTGCATGACAATCACATTGTCTTTAGCTTCAGCGACCAGGGCATTATTTACCTGGAAAGGCGGGAAAACTTGCTGCCTCTTTCGAGTTTCCTCTTCCTGACCCATACTGGTCCAGGTATCCGTGTAGATTACATCTGCATCATGGACTGCCTCACTAGCATCGTTGAGTAAAGTGATCTTGCTGCCACTTTTGGCTGCGATTTCTATTCCTAAGTCAACGGCTTCATCGGGCATATCGTATCCAGCAGGATTACCAATGGTGAAATTGCTTCCCAGTCTGGCACAGATATGCATTAGAGATACAGCCACATTGTTGCCATCACCAACATAAGTAACGTTCAAACCTCTCATATTTCCGTACTCTTCATAAATTGTCAGAGCATCGGCCAACGCCTGGCAGGGATGGTTGTAATCACTCAAGCCATTGATTACTGGGATGCTGGCCCATTCAGCAAGCTCTTCGACATGAGCGTGATCAAAAACGCGTGCCATGATCACATCCACATAACCTGAAAGTACACGCGCCACATCGGCAATGGATTCGCGCTTTCCCAGCCCAATTTCTGCGGGAGATAGGTAGAGGGCGTCCCCACCAAAATGACGCATAGCCATATCAAAGGACACGCGTGTCCGCAAACTTGGTTTCTGAAAGATCATTGCCAATACTTTGTCTTTGAAAATGGGTTTATTGCCCCCAGTTTTCCATTCATCTTTGAGCTGGACTGCTGAATCGAGTAATTCTTGCAGTGATTCGGATGAATAATCAGCAACGGTTAGAAAATCTTTCATGATATTAGACTCCTTGGAAATTGGTGTTTGATATCAAATGGCGATATTTTTGGAAGTATATCATGATTGAGATTCTGTCCGACTGTATTTGCGCTGGATCTTTTGGAATTCCCGTGAGAGACCTCCAGATGTGGACCCTTGCCACGGCGATTCCTAGAGACCCTTTGCGCTTGTTATAACTTGAGTAATGCAATCTTGTGAAGCTAACAGCATTGAAAAGTTAATTGTTGTTTTATTAACCACAATTAGAAGAAATTCATTTATAATATCCACATAACGTTTCAGTATCATATTAAATATGGGATTTGTACGAACGGAGATGATGCCATCAGTGGAGTGGGGTAAAACCCAATTACTTTGAACTATGCATTTCTCTTCTCCGTATTTTCCGTTGAAAAATTATGCTGAAATTGTAAGTAATTTTTTGGACGAGCTATTTCAGATTATGGAGGTTTGCAATGAGTGCTAAAATTCTCGTCGTTGATGATGAAGAAGCAATTCGAATTACGTTATCGGAAATATTAGCATATGAAAACTACAATGTTGTCACTGCCCCTAGTGGGCGAGATGCGGTAGAAAAACTTACTTCAGAAGAATTTGATCTTATGCTGCTGGATATTCGAATGCCAGAAATGGATGGTGTGGAAGTAATGAAGAAAGCAGGGGAGATCTCACCTGATACCCAAATAGTAATGGTGACAGGGCATGGTTCATTGGATACTGCAATAGAAGCGTTGAGGCATGATGTCCATGATTATCTGCTCAAACCTCCTAGCAGACAGGAGGTGCTCAGCAGCGTGGCTAGTGGATTAGCTCATCGTGATGAGATTAAGCGCAAGCGAATGATATTGGGCCAGATAGAAGATTCGGTTGTTCAGTTAAAAGATGCAGAAGGAATCACATCATTGCCCAAACCCAAACGGCAGGTCGTTCCATTGCCCGAGGGAGTGAGTCTCGATTTAGCCCGCCGTGAAATTTGGCGTGGTTCAGCCAGGGAACGTTTGACTCCCACCGAAGGAAAACTATTAGAAATATTTGTAACCAATTGGGGGCGCGTAATGTCTCACAGTAACTTGGTATTTTTAGTACAAGGGTATGAAGTGCCGGAGTGGGAAGCTCCTGAAGTTCTCCGCCCATTGATCAGCCGACTACGCAGGAAGCTATCTTCTTTCCCCAAAGGTGAAAAATGGATCTCGAGTGTCAGAGGAATTGGGTACGTTTTTGACGCCGAAGTCCCAGAATGAGTTAATCACTCGTTGGGATTCCAAGGAAACTCACTAGAAATTGTTGGGTGACTAAGCCAACTCAACCACCCCCCCGGAGAACCTTTTTTCGGGGGGGATTTATCTATCCCAACTAACGCTAAGCTTAGGCAAAGCAAAATTGTCCCAAACCATTGCCAAAGACTCATTTGTTCTCCCAGCCAAACTTGAGCCATGATAATGGTGATGAGCACTTCACTTAATCCTAAGATTGCTGTTTGCATTCCGCCTATGTGCTTCACCCCAAGGAAAAGGGTTAAACGTGACAGGAATGTTACAAAGGTTAAACCAAGCATAGGCCACCAGACGGCCATATCTGTGGGGATGACATTGTTCGGGGCAAAGAAGAGGGTGGGCAGAACAACTACGCTCATTGCCGATAACGTGTAAACGGTGACGGTTGGCGCGGGCATATCATAGAGTACACGTTGGTTGATTGGCAAATGCAACGCATAAAGGGCTGCTCCGATCAACATTTGAATAACGCCGATGGGATCGATCGCTTTGACGCCGGTTTGAGTGAGCAAATATACTGCAGGGATTGTCAGCCCCAGGCGGATCAAGGTTAGTCGGCTAGGGGGCTGCTTATCTAGGAATAACCAAAGGGCTACGAAGAGGGGGTAAAGCGAGTATAGAAGTTGTCCTACGCCCGCTTCGATCCGACCCAATGCACTGTAATAAAAAAGGGATCCCAGGCCGTTGATAGCACCGGCTAATAAACAGCCTAGCAACCCCGCCGGGTAAATGTATAAATATTGTCGTTTGAATATGATTATGAGCAACAACAAAAATAGAGCCGCCAAAATAGTACGGATGGCAGCCACTGTTAGTGGAGCAGCGCCTAAGAGAATAGCACGTCGTCCAAAGACGGGTGCCATTCCTAAGAAGACAGCTGATGTCAGCGCCGCAGTGATTCCTTTTTTGCGTAGGGTTGCCATTACATGTTTAATTCAACCCGTTCTTTAGCAAAGTTTCGATCTCTTCGACCAGCTCTTCGTCGAGGAATTCGCCCTTTTTCATTAGCGTATGAATGCGACCTCTCAAACGTGCTTTTTCATCGGATGTGAGGGTTTTGGCGGTAACTACAATGACCGCAATTGAGGCGGTTTTTTCATCAGCTTTGAGGGCATCCAGAACAGAAAAGCCATCCATTTCTGGCATCATTAGATCGAGAACCATAACATCTAGATCTTCTTTTTGTGCTAATTCTACTGCTTCCCGGCCATTCTCTGCTTCGAAGATCGAATACTCTCCCTGGGATTGTAGTATCTTGCGGATTAAGCGTCGGGCGTGAGGGTGGTCATCTACAATTGCCACACTCGAATAACGTTTGGGGGTGATCCTGCTGAGTGCAGAAAGCAATCCCTCCTCGGGTTTTTCTTCCGGAAGTTTCTCTGGAATTTCGACGTCTTGAATCTTGCCTTCACCTAAAATGATTTTCTCAACAGGCATGGTGTGGCCAGTCATATTGACTACTACAACTTCATCCCGTTTGATCTGTCCCGAGCGAACCATCTTGATCAGCCCGGCAAAAGCAACCGCAGATGCTGGCTCCATGGAAAGACCTTCCATCTTTGCCAACACATGTATGGCTCTAAAGGCTTCGTCGTCGGTGACGCTCTCGAAGGTGCCGCCACCGCCCTTCAGCATGCGCTCGCGCAGTAGGGTATAGGTGTGACCTGGATCCCCGGTTGCCAATGTGGCAATATGTGTGCGAGGGGATAATATTGGGTCGGCCACAGCCTTATCATCTTTCCAGGCGTGAACCATTGGGGCACAGCCATCAGTTTGTATAATGCCAACGGCGGGAAGACGATCGGTCAGGCCCATCTCTTGCAACTCGTTGAAGCCTTTGATCACACCAACAGGTCCAAGACCTCCGCTGACGGCCTGGATATACCAATCTGGGACACGCCAGGGGGCAGTTGATTCATTGGGCTCAGTAGCCAACGCCGAGGTTAGTTGCTCGCTGATTTCGAAGGCCATGGTTTTCATCGCTTCTAGCGCTGGAATCGAGCGGACCCCACGATCCAAATATGAGCCATGTGGACGTTGTTCGGCAAATTCTGCGGCTAATTTCTTTGTCTGATCGTATGAAGCAGTAACCTTGATCACCTGGGTACCGTAGATAGCTACTTCGCGCATTTTTTCTGAAGGGACTAAACTGTTCAAAAACACCCAAAGCTTGATGCCTGCACGCGAGGTGTAAGCTGAATAGGAAATTGCTACGTTACCTGTGGAAGCCAGCACTGTTTCAGTGATACCTGCCTCTTGGAGTGATGTCACCGTGATGGATGCCTGGCGATCTTTGAAAGAGCCAGTTGGATTTTGGCGTTCATCTTTGATGTAGAGATTGGGTATCCCTAACATAGTTCCCAGGTTTGAGGCCTTGAGCAGAGGCGTACCTCCCTCGCCCATACTAATCACTGGGTGGGGATCTTGTATGGGCAGTACATCATGATAGCGCCATATATTAAAGGGCCTACTTGGGAGCTCTTCGAGGAGCCGTTTGCCAATATTCTTATAATCGTAACGTGCTTCTCGCCACCCACCACCACAACTGGAGCAGATAGAATCGCTAGGTGAATATGTGCCTTGATGCCCACAATCTAAGCATTCGGCAATTACGTGTGAATACAATGGTTTACTCCTGATTTATTAATTGATGTTACACAAGCTAAAGAGAATCTCCCTGGAAATAGGGGCTCGGGGGCGAAGCCCCCACCCCCTATTTCCAGGGAAACCTCGCTACGTGTGCGTAACATGAGTTATTAACTATTTTTCTCTCTAATTCTTCAAGCAAAATATGTACCATCAATTCTTAGAGACATAAAATGGTACATGATTTTTCCATTGACTATCCCTAGGGTGTCGTTGCTCTCCCCCACTTGCATGTTTTCACCTCCTTCAAGATACCGAGCCCGAACGCCTAAGTGATTAGATACCACTCTTTCCTTTCCATCGCTGGGGGAATTTAAGGTTCTTGGAATCCCATAATCATTGACTACCATTGTGCTGGAGCCGCCCCCATCCAGGCATATGGCATCTTGTACTCCCAATTCTAAGTTCAGGTTGGCCAAATCTTTCAAGGTCAACGCCTCCCGCAGGGAATCCGAGGCACCTTGGACAACCGTGAGGATCAACGTATTCCCTCGAGTTAGACCCAACGAAGTGCGCGGGGCAAGATTTTGACAATACACATCCGGCTTTGAGCAAATTCTGAGTTTGCGGTTGACCTGTCCATTTCTTACTAATGTATGTGATCCAGAGATCGCATCCCAGAGAACTGTTGGGTGGGGTCCGCCAATTTGCACCTGGTTGGTTTTAGAAATATAAACCGATGGTTCAGACGAGGCCGCTGAGTACTGCACCCCCTCGGAAACAGCCAAACCTTTAGGATTGGACCAACTCAGCCACTCGTCCCCATTGACTGCCAACTGCAGCCCGTAATGGGCCATGAAATCCGAGGTTGTTTTTCCCAATCCATCTTGAGGCGTGACCATCAAATCAACATCGGGATCGTTTAGATCGATATAAGCGACAAACAGCGTATGGGTTCGTGGTGATCTATGGGTAAGCTTCTTGTATTTGATTCCTTTGAAAACATCCACAACCCCAGAAATATCAAAATAGCTTGGGCGTTCCCTGGCAACCCAACGCAGAGAGCGAATATTCCCAGCTCCCACTCCTTCCATATTGATAATAAACGCCTTGGAAAGTTCTTGAGCAAACAACCGCTGATACAACGCCCGAACCTGAGTTTTTCCCACAATCGTCTGAGAAGAGGTCACCAAAGCGCAATTCGGATGATATAACTCCGCGACCTGGTGTGAACTTTTCGTATTCAGTGCATTAACGTAAATATCAAGAAAATCCCTTTCGAATGCAGGAAAAGGATCTCGATATTTTTCTACAGGGTCAACAGATTCCAGAACTTGGTCGCTAAATTGCATAATGGCATTCTCCACCGTTAAGGCGATGCAATATTCAGGCCAATTAAAAGCCAATATATCAATCTATATTCCTATCCAATCATTCATAGATGAAGTAAATTTTGGTTTACTAACCCTGGGGCGAGGAGCATGCTTTGTTGAAAGGGCAAAGCGTAGATCAGGGCAAAAAGTTGAGGGTCTCTAGGAATTCCCGTGAGAGGCCTTACCACGGCGATTCCTAGAGACCCAATGTATCATTGCAAGCGGATTGATAGTACTATTGTACTATTAATCTTTTTAAAGATTAAAACTCGTTTAGAATAATACAATGCTTGAAAGAAAAGTGGAAATCTCAATATTGACCAGCGAAGTTTGTTAAAACTCGAGTCAACTTACAGGATTCAGCCAAACTCAGTCTGACAACGAAAGTCATCATTTTAAACACCATCAAAGCTTTATCATCCTCCCCATTCTTCAATGTGCTGATGTTCTCAGTATTTTGGGCAACTCAAATATTCATCAGCAAGCTAGGCTTTATCAAGGGGGCACAAGTAATTCCTTATCAAATTGCCACAACTCTCATTGGCCTGGGCGGCATCTCCATTCTCATCGTCCCTGGTGCGCGCCGCGAATTTTCTACCCTGATCAAAACCAAGCCCAGAGTTTTCTGGAATCTTTTCGGCGCCAATGTGCTTCAATCTGGCGTGGGGAATATACTTAGCCTGATCGGCATAGCCCTTACAGCAGCAATTAACGCCGGCTTCCTGGTCAAACTCTCAACCGTTACGACGATCTTTTTTGCCTGGATTATTCTTAAAGAAAAACTCACGCCCCTCAAGATCATCACCATGATCGTAATGCTAACGGGTGCCTATTTGTTAACCACCAAAGGGCAAACGCTGCTGCCAAGGATTGGTGACCTCTTCATTTTGGGGGCATGTGTTTGCTGGTCTTTAGGGACGGCCATTGTTGCGAAGATTTTGAAAGCCCACTCCATCAGTCCCGATGTCATCACCATCCAGAAACCCTTCGCTGGCTTTCCTGTATTTTTTGGATTGGCCGCGATTATCGTGCTCAATCCAGAATTTTTTACCGGTTTCGATAAATCGCTAACCTGCTGCTCCTTTAGTGCGGAATATGTTCCGTACGCGTTGGGCAGCGGCCTGAGTCTTGCGCTGACTTGGATATTTTTACTGCGCACGTTGGATGTCACCACTGCGTCATATATGACGATGATGTCCATGATGACACCGGTGCTGGTAAGCATTTTGGCAATCATATTTCTGAAGGAATCTTTGATCTGGATTCAGATCCTTGGGGTGGGGATGATATTGATCTCTGGGGTGACCGTCTACTTCAGCGACATTTCTACCACTTAGAGGCTGGTATCGTTCAAGGGAGTCCTGTCTCCATACAGTTACTCACCTGGTTGACCCTTATCCCATACTTCTTTATAATGGCGGAATTCTAATGGATGGATAAATGAATCTATCCTCGAAAACGCCAATTGGAGAATTCGTTTTGTTGCTACAAGGTTTTTTTCGTTTCCTAATTTTCTTGATTTTGCGATCAACAAGCAAAATTAAAACCACCAATATTGAAAAAATACATCTGCAGGGCAGTTGTATCCTGGTTTCCAATCATCTGGGGCGTTTAGATGCAATGTTAGTTTATTTATTGGTGCCGCGGTCAGATATTATCATGACCGTCGCAGAGAAATACCAGAAAGTGGGTTTCTTTCGTTGGGCAGCCAAACACCTAAACGCTATTTTCATAGACCGCTATAATGCCGATGTGCGTTCCCTGCGAACAGTGCTGAAGCGGTTGAACCAGGGCGAGTTATATGTCATTGCTCCTGAGGGCACCCGCAGCAAAACAGAATCCCTGATCGAGGGGCAACAGGGTGCCGCGTATATCGCAGCAAAAACGGGTGCAACCGTAATCCCCGTGGCGCTGACCGGGACCGAGGACCGCATCATTGTCAGTAATCTAAAGAGGTTGCGCAGGTCGCCAGTCCAGGTGCGAGTGGGCGAACCCTTTACAATTTCTCCCCTCGATCGCAGCAACCGCGATGCTGATCTCGCCACAAAAACCGATGAGATCATGTGTCAGATTGCCGCACTGCTTCCTGCAAGTTATCATGGTGTATATTCCGATCACCCCCGGCTTAAAGAATTGCTGGCACAAAACTAGATATTGACCTTCGGATCGTCACCAACAACAAACGGTTTGTCACTATTCAAAATACATCAGACAATTCTTTAGAAACTAAGGCACATAAACTGGTAGCTCTTGTACCAAAAACCCATCCCCTGACTCCAGCACCGTGAACTTAAAATGTGATTGGCGCGGCACGCTGTCGTCAGAGGCACTGCAGCAATCTCCAATGACCAATATCTCTCCAGCATCATTGGTAAATTCTACGGTAAAGCGGTATCCATTGGAAAGCTCTTCGGTCGAAATGAAGTTGCTAATTTCGAAGCACATCAAGCCGTTCTGCTCACAACCCAATTGAAAGAGGGTGGCATGATCGCTGGAAACCACATTGGGATTCCAATCTTGCAGTACCTCATAGCTGCCGCCATAAAAATGCGAAGCTTCGAAGTAGCGCCCATCATGTAGCAATTCGAAATACCGAATTAAAAATTGCCTGGCAAGATCCGAGCTGCTTTTCGGCACCTCACCATTGCTGCTCGCATTTCCCGAACAAGAAGCCATGAAAAGCGCCAGGGTCAGAAACACGAATTTGATGAATTTACCGAATTTCACAAATAATGAACTAAATGAGTGAAGATAATTTGTGTAATTCGTTCCATTCGAATCAATTCGTGATATATCAAAATAATCGTGGTTAATCATTTCTCACGATCAATCATTAAGCAAAATTTCTTCATAAAGCTCGATGCGATTCCCATCCAAGTCACGAATCCAGGCA
>CAYQQX010000097.1:0-16745 GCA_964419495.1 uncultured Anaerolineales bacterium | reverse complement strand
TCATTGTGCCGCTACGTCAATGTATCATAGTGTCCCGCCTTACGTGGATAGCCATATTGGCAGATGCTGTTTTGGGTTTTAGTAAAAGATAGACAAATCCTGCACTAGCTGTTCCCCCAGTGATTCTCAAGAAATCTCGACGAGACAGAGTTGTGTGCATTCTTTTATACCAGTAATCTTTACAAATAAAGAGTGGGGATGAAGCACTCACTGAGGCCTCATCCCCATTCAAAAGGAGGAAGATAATAGCTATTCTTGGATTACTAGCTTTCCTCTTACTCGGGAATGCATTGGGCTGCAAACGACATAACAAACGAAGCTAAAGGTGCCGCTTTTATCAGGCGTGAATTCGACATATGTCCATTTGCCTGGATGGATGGAATCGCTGTAGACACCGAAATCAGGGATATTAACACCATGGGTTGTATCATCACTGGTGAAACGCAAACAGGCCGGTTCACCCACCTTCAGGTAGACGGTGTTTGGGGTCGGGTTTCCGCGCTCATATTGCCTCATATGGATAGTGATGCAATCCCGATTCGATTCCAGTACGCTTTCATAGATGAATATACCCGCTACCGTACCAAATATCGAAAGGAAAACGATAATTCCACTAACGATTTCGACGCCTCTTGTTTTCTTCATGGATACCTCCAAAAATTTTCGTCATTCATTGATACCGAGACTCCCAGAATTCAGAAGATCACTTCTAAACCTTGGCCATGAAGAAGCAGCCAAACCAGGGCTATCGGTTTGTAAAGCATACAGGTAATTGTCGTCTGAACCGATATAGAGAATGCCATCCGGAGTGAGATTCGCTGAACCAGTAACATATTTGTCGGTTTTAAATTTCCACAGCACACTGCCATCCGAGGATATAGCATAAATATCCTGATTATAGGATCCGAAGTAAACGGTACCATCGGCGCCCATCGCTGGCGAAGAGATAACCCAATCACGGGTATCAAATTTCCAAGCCAGTGTGCCATCGGGTTGCACAGCGTAAAGATGGTTGTCCATGGAACCGACATAGATGGTTCCATCTGGCCCAATGACAGGCGATGAATACACCTCAGCCTCCGTATCCAGGTGCCACTGTTCTGTGCCATCGGGGTTGACCGCATAGAGGGCATAATCGCTTGAGCCCACGTAGATCGTCCCGTCATCTGCGATGGACGGGGACGAATACACCGGACCGCCAGTCTCAAATCGCCAGAGAACATCACCGTCAGGATTGATGGCATACAGGCCATTATCCTCTGATCCGACGTAGATTACACCTTGAGGAGAGATCGCGGGACAGGAAACTACCCAACCATTCAGGTCTAATTGCCACTTCAATTCACCGTTTGGTTGGATGGCATAGAAATAGTTGTCATCGGCACCAAAGTAGATGGTGCCATCGGGTCCTATGGCTGGAGAAGACTCAATCTTTTTCTTCGCTTCATATGTCCAGAGCAACTCACCTCCGGAAGTTAAAGCATACAGCTTGCGATCAAAGGAAGTCATATAAATGGTGCCATCGGGTGCGATAGCCGCAGAACCGTGCACCCAATTCCCCGCCTCGTACTTCCATTTGACCTTTCCCTTAGGTGTGAGCGCATAGAAAAAAGAGTCATGTGTACCAACATAGATTGTCCCATCGGGACCGATAGCTGGCGCGGCGACAACGGCATTGTCTGCCTCGAAGCGCCACTGCAGTCTTCCCTTGGAGCCGCACGAAGAGACCGCTATGCTCATTATGATGAACATCAATAGCGGCAGAATGCGCTTCTTAGCCATTCGCGAGCGCCTCCTCTGACAGCCACTCATAACTCTCATTCAAGCCACCGGCATGCATAACCACGTGCCGGTTACCATATTTAGCCAACTCAGGGTTATGGGTCACCAATAAGATGGTCATATTCTGCTTGAGGTTTAATTCTTTCAACAAGGACAATATCTCCCACTCTGTCTCTACATCCAAATTTCCGGTGGGCTCATCGGCCAGGAGCAGATCGGGCTTATTTGCCAAAGCGCGCGCCAATGAAACACGCGCCTGCTGCCCACCAGAGAGTTCAGCAGGATAATTATTTAGCTTGTCCGAAAGACCAACCCAGTCAAGAAGTTCACGAGCATAGGACTGACCTACCAGCGTATCCGCAAAGATGCCCGGCAGACGTACATTATCCAGCGCGGTCAGGGTGGGAATCAAACTCGTAAACTGGAAGACAAAGCCGATGCGCTGGGCACGTAACGCCGAAAGCTCCCGATCGCTCAATTCCTGTATGGTTTGGTCGAAGACACGCACGCCTCCAGATGTTGACGCTGTCAATCCGCCAATTAAACTCAGCAACGTAGTTTTTCCAGAACCAGAACGGCCTGTGATACTGACGAAATCGCCAGCCTGAACCTGTAGCGAAACATCATCAACTGCCTTAACGATTTCCGAACCTTGCTGATAATGCTTACTGATACCCCACAATTCGATCAAGGCTGAACCTTCCTGATTTTTCTCGTCGTTGTATTGAAGTTCCATATGCGTCATTTTGTCATTCCCCCTGTCGAATGGCCGCATAGGGCTCCATACGGCTGATCGAGAGTGCAGGTTGAAGCGATGCCATTGCCCCAGTGAGTAAGGCCAGCACCAACAAACCCACTTCTACACCAACGATTTCCAGCATGGACGGGAGCAAGTACGGGATCCTGAGACGCAACTGGATCAGTCGCGAAAAACTCATCAGCAGCACGCCTGACACAACCAAGCCGATAATGCCCCCCATTCCAGTCAATAATCCCGCCTCGCTCATCACCAGTTGAAAAACAGCTTTACCGCGCGCGCCCATGGCACGCAGCAAACCCAATTCTCGCTGGCGCTCGTTGACAATCAACGAGAAGATAAGACCAACCAACAGCAAGGACATCAACCATAGGGTGGCGGTAACGCCAAAGGTTATGCCCATGACACCTTGTAGTTGTCGGGCGACAGCCTGGTTGAGTTGCGAGGCTGTGAAGACATTCACGTCTGTAATACTGCCCTCAATGGCCTCGGCAACGTCGATGATGTCAGCACCCGGCGCGATGCTTACCATCACAGAAGAAATTTCATCGGGAGGGATGGTCAGGGTTTCTTCGGCCAGTTCTGCGGAGTCTGCGATCATTTGACGCAATCCATCGATGGGTACATAGATGGTGCGGTCGATGCCCATACCCGTTCGCTCCAGAACACCAGCGATCCTGAAATTGGTGCCGTAAAAGGTGGCACCATCGCCTTCCCTAAGCAAGATGCGGTCGCCGGCTATCACATCCAGGGGCCCCAATGGCTCACCGTCCAAATGGGTGACTAGCCAAGGGGAAATGGTAAAGTCAGTCTTGGGATTGAAACCCACTAGAAAGAATTCGCCAATGCAGCACGAGGCATTGGTCAGGGTTTGTACGAATACCTGGGAGGATGTCTGTGCCACGCCAGGTAAATCAGCGATTTGGGCTTCAATCTGGTCTGACATATAAAATGTCGTTGGCTGACCAGTAATAAAGGCCTCCTGAGCCGGAGCCTCGTACCCCGAAGGGACAACTACCAGATCTGCACCCAGGCGTGCTTGCCCGACCGAGAGGCTGGTCTGCACCCCGCGCAGGATGATGGTTGCGGCGAATAGCGAACCGGTCATCACTGCCACACATAAACCGATGGCCATGCTGCGATAGGGCTTACGACGCAGGTTTTGCAGCGCCAGGTTGAAGAGATTGATTTCTTTCATATTTTGGACACGGATGAACACGGATTTAACAGATATTTTTGGTTATCCTAATCCGTGTTTGTCCGTGGATTCCGTGTACGAATTATTCTTCTAAAACTTCAGCCTTGGGCCGCGGTAGGAAACTGCCGTATAGACCCAAGCCGGTCACAACCACACCCAAAATGATCAGGGCAGGCTTGGTGCCGATATTGCAGGACATATCCGGGTTCATGCATGTGGGGATGATAAACAACGGAGTCAGGATGGTTGCCAACCCCAGAAAGATGATCTGGTTGTTCAGACGCTTGCGAGCTTCTTCTGTCTTGGCGAAAGCGACGAATATGCCCGCGATCAACACCAAGGCGCCGATGAGCATCTCGGCACGCGCTGTCCAAAAGCAGCGCATGGGGACTTTCTTACCATTGACCAGTTCGAGCAACCCCTCGCAAACCGGGAAGATAATTGGCGTAAGGATTATCAAAACGCCAATCACGGCAATTACTATTCCAAAAACGTTCAGTTTCTTCATATGTGCCTCCTAAAGAAATGTAATGTAATTGTGACATCGTTAATTATACTCGC
Source organism: uncultured Anaerolineales bacterium (assembly GCA_964419495.1). GTDB lineage: Bacteria > Chloroflexota > Anaerolineae > Anaerolineales > UBA11858 > NIOZ-UU35. The sequence goes on along the minus strand of CAYQQX010000097.1, from coordinate 12,447 downwards.
ACGCACACTCAGATACTAGAAATACCACTGTCAGGCTTGGAAACCTGGCCTACAATACCAACCAGAAGAAGATGGCCGTAACCGCCATGAGATAAATGATGATGGGCGTTAAGGCTTTGAAGATCAATTTCTTTTCGGATGTGTGGTGGATAGCGATGCGATAAACGGTATAGATCGAGATTCCCAGCCCAGCCAACATGATCGGTATTTGGATGTAAGGAATCAAATGCGGGGCATACATCACCCAGCCATAATCAGCCGTGCCAAAGAGATCCCAGCCCCAACCCATGGGATCAGATAACAGTGGGATTGCATATGAAATATCTACCAAGGCAAAGGCGATTGTAAAGGCGATCCATCCTGCTAAACCGATAGGGACGATAGCGTAGCCATAATCTGTGAACAGTCGCTTGAGTGGCGGAAGGCCCATGCCCACCAGAGTCACATTGGAGCCTCCGCTGGTCTTTTTCGGCGCAGGTTGGCGTCGGGCGAAGGCCATGAACCCGCGCCACAGTTCGGGAACAAAAGCAAAAGCTTCTCGTGCAGGAACCAGCTCTCCCTCAGCCCAGCCCTTCCCCAACCAGACGGCGATGTAATACAGTCCCGGCATGATCACCAGATTCATCAAAATAAAGATCAAAGCGTAGAGCAAATACTGGGGCACGGTAGCCATATTAGCCATATCCTTCAGCACACCCCAAGGTCCCAGGTATACTGCGATATAGATCAAGGCACAGGCTAGCATGATGAAGGCATTGTAAATTTCATCGATGCCGCGCCCTTTGATCACAAATAAATCCCGTCCAAAGGGGCGAATATTCAAAGCCATGTTGTCGTGTGGGCAACTCTTGAAACACTCTGAACACATGCCGCAGAAGGCGTTGCGATCCAGGCCGCCGGGGTAATTCAGCCAGGGGCAGCCATACCCGTGGGCGTCACCCGTAATACAGGTTTTTTCGGTATGCTCTTTGCACACTTGAGCATCTTTGACGCGGATCTCGACCGGTGCGACCATGGAGTACATGCCAGTGAAGCCGCTGACCGGGCACAGGTAACGGCAGAAAATGCGCCGGCCATACACTACCGAAGTGACCGCGCCTACAATAATGAATAGCGACAACACTACCCCGGTCCAGATCGGACGGGTGATGATAAAAGCGCTGAACAGGCAAACACCCAGGAAACCCAGGTTCTGCGGCCACAAATTGCGCAAACTCTTCGGCCAACCCTTACGGGCGATGGATACTGCACGCTCGCGGCCTTTAGCAACAAAGGAACGATGGTCGAGCCAGTCACCAGGCGCGGGCAGCGGGCACATGGTGCACCACAAGCGCCCGCCGATGGGGATAAAGAAGAATTTCAGGGCAGCCCACCAGACGATCCACACGTAGACGATGGCGAAGTTGGCGTTGCCTACCGGGGAGCCGAAGAAGGCCGCCGCCATGATCACGGCGAAGAAGAAAATATTAGGGATAAAAAGGGCAAACTGGAACCAGCGCGATTTGAGCATCGTGCGGATCCACTCGAAGCGGGTCAGTTCGAAAACCCAACCCCCTAGTGGATCTTTGTTGGGATCATGGCCCCAGCGTTGCACAGCAGCGACAGAGACAAAAGCCACCACCAGAGTTAAGCCCCAGGCGATAGGCAGTTTTTGGTACGGTTCAACGATGAGTTCCCCAACCATGAAAGGATGCAGCGGTCCGCAGACCACTGTACAACGGAAGTGGTGCAGCCCGGCTTTATCAGCCACGAATTCAATAGTCGGTGGGGGATCTTGCCGGGGAACAGACTCTAGCTCTACATCGTAATTTTCCAAGATTAGACCATGGGTGACATCGTTGGCGATCAGGGTTAGACGGACGGTCTCACCTTTTTGAACGTAGATTTTTCGGGGCGTGTATTCAAATGCTCGAGCCTGAATGGTAATTTCGCGAATCCCACCTACGCTTGCCTGCCCGATGATATCTGGAGAGATCAAGGCCAGGGTCAATATTCCAAGAAGAATGAAAGATAATAGCAACCAGCGAAGTCTGTTCATGGCCTAACCTTTCGAGTTATAGTACTCGATTTAGTAATACCAATAATCGTTATTTATGAAAGTAGTCAACGGCTAGAAGGGCACCCACCACACGAAGTAGCCGAACAGCCGCCGCATCCTGAAGAACCCGCCATAGCACTGACGCTGCCATCGGCAGCCATAGAAAAAGCCATGGGAGCCGAGATCATACGCGAGCTTTGTTCACTATCACAATCGGGGCATTCAGCAGACATATCTCGCTGGGTGATACTACGCATCAATTCGAATTGGTTTAGACAATCAGCACATTGGTATTCGTAGAAGGGCATAAGTGTTCCTTATCAACCTCCCACAGGGTACACTTCGTTTTGTTCAAAGCGCTATACAAAACCTGCGAGAGGTTTATTTGAGGAGAACAGTCAAGTATAATTAGCATTGGTCTGGAGGGGATGATGCTCCGACAAAGAACTCATCCCCCCCAGGCTCCACTGATAATGGGGGTTAGGCAGCTTCCTTCTTACCTCGTAGGAAGGCCAGAACACCTGCAACAGCAGCCAGGATCAATCCCGGCAAACCGAAGATCAGTAACATAAGGCCTGCAGCGCGAGATTCAAGCTCAGCCACAGAAGCCCCGTAATTTTGGATGGCGAACAGGATCAGAATGACTCCCAGCACACCCAAGACCCATTCGTACCAGGTCAGTTTCACATTCTCATTGGTGACAAGCCAGTAAACGGCCGCACCCATAATCAAACCTAAAATCAGCCACAACATTGGATACTCTCCTTTCTAGCTTGTCCGCTTGACAGTTGCCATGGTGTCGATGCCGTACTCGGGCAAGTTCAGGGTCCACCATTTCTCGTTATCCTTCTGCGGTTTGCCGAATTCATCGTAAGGCGTGTAGAGTAAGTCATCAATACTCTTGAGCGTGCCATCGAAGGCCGGCACGTTCGCCGCCATCCAATCGCGGACTTTGCTGAAGGAAGACAGGTTCTTGCTGGCGAAGGGGCACACGGCGAAGCAGATACCACAGTTGGTGCCAACTTCGTACCAGTAGTTGCGGCACTTGACGGAATCTTCGAACCAGGCTTTATGCCCAGGGTTATTCCATCCACCTATGGTCTCCCAGTAAGGTTCCCTCTCGAAGCTGAGGGCCTTGGAGGGGCAATGATCGGCACACTTGGTGCAGCGCTTGCAGAACTCCAGCAGACCGGCATCAATCGGTTTGGTTGGGGCCAGCGGCAAATCGGTGAGGATCTTGAAGACGCGCACCATCGAGCCGTATTCGGGGGTGATCAGGCGGTTGTAGCGTGCCAACTCACCCAGACCGGCCATCACACCTAAAGCAGGCGCAATCGCCAGAGCGTTGGTCGAAACTTCGCCGATACCCAAGTATCCTAAACCACGCAGGAAGTTCTGAGCGCGATCTTGGATATTGCGAGCGCGGCGATAGCACAGCGTGGTGGTCTGGGAGTAGAGCGGTGTTGGGGCACATGCAAAAGTCTCTTCGGACATCTGCACGGTGTAGACGATGGCATAGCGAGCTTTCTTGGGGATGACGCGATAATCCCCGTCTTCCGGTTCATCTGGCATGTCTACATCTTCGATGCGCAACTCTTTGCCATCGGGATCATGGGAGTAGATCAACTTTTCGGTGGTGTTGGGATCTAACTCCACGAAACCAACTGTGCCCGCGCCATAGTGGCGCAAAGCCGCCGAAACGATCATCGAGGCTTCTTCAGGCGTGCCTTCCCAATTGGGTACACCCAATTCTTCTGGGGTCTTGGCTTTACCCGAGCCGGCGAAGCTTAGAGCAGCATGGCCTACACCAGAGCCTGCTTGAAGCGCCCTATCTTTTAGGGAGTAGCCTGGCTTGCCTTCTTTGAGCCATTTATCCAGGTTCTCTTTTTTTAGATTGTTGAGCTTGTCCAACCTTTCCTCGCCAACGTATGTTTTGAAGCCACGACGACAAGTTTTGGTTTCATTGTAGCGCTGGAGCTGATCCCAATCGATCTCCGTGGTGGGTTGGTCAACTTCTTTGATGAAACCCGGTCGGTCGATCTTGAAGGGCTTATCGGAAGCTTGCTCATTGAATTCTACGGCTGGGGCTAAAGCAGCAGCAGCGCCCAGCTTGCCTAGATCTTTCATGAACTCTCGTCGAGTTAAACTATCAGGCATCTCACATTCTCCTTTCTGATTTAAGGAGTTTCCACCTCCTTTCACCGAGGCTTGTGGAAACGTCAATCGGGGCGGGCGGCCTGGCTCGTTAGTTTGACAGTTTGATAGTTACTTAGTTTGATAGTTGCAACTACACAACTAACAAACTATTCAACTAGCCAACTAACCTACAGTTGCGGGACAGCGCCGGACTTGCATGCACTTTCGTGCAAAGCTCACCGGCTTCGCCTGGGCAGTGATCCTGCCACACCTTCCCATCCGGGGGTTGAGGTACCGCGATCGAAGTTCTAATAGGAATTAAGGTTCAACAGACAGATGCATATTTGCACCCTAGTTGTGATGGGGGTGGAAAAGCCCATCAGCATAACAAAATATTTCGATAATGCCTCCTTTCGCTAATAAGCTTAGCATGTAGATTGCGATCATTCTTCAACGACGACGGTCATATCAATCCAGGGATGGATTGTGCAACCAATTCGATATTCGCCAGGCACATCATATGTGTGCCAGACGCGCCGCACAGTCTGACCAGGAACCACTATGATTTCCTGCAGTCCAACATCCGGACCAACCAGATTGTGATCTTCATTCAGGTCTACAGTGTCAGTGTTCTTGATAACAAACAGGATATCTGTATCTGCAGGAACCGTCACTGTAATTGGAAAAATCTCATCGGCGGTGAATTCCAACTCGACTCGCATCAAATCTTCTGCACCGGCGGGAATGGGTTCATCCATGATGATTTCATCACTGTTTCCACTGCCCCCACAAGCAGAGAGCCCCAGGATCACAAGTATCGAAATCAATAAGGGAAAATATCTTTTCATACAAGACCTCCGTTATTTCTTATCTGTTTCTTCTGATAATTCAGTAATTTCTGAAGCTGCGCGAGAGATTTCTGATGTGAGTTCAGAAATCGCGCCGCGCACCGTACTCACAATATCGCGGGCCTGCCCGACAAGGCGTAAAGCCTCTTTGGGGCCAACCGCGATAATGGCAAATAATAAGATCAATAGCAGTTCACCAGCGCCTAAACTAAAGAATTTCATCGGTCACCTCAAATCCCTGCTTCCGCTAAAGATTTCTGCCGGGCGCGACCGGCGAACCAGGCAAATACGATGCCCAACTCGTACAGCACCAACAAGGGAGCCATCACCAGGAGCATATTGAAGGCATCGGGCGTGGGAGTGATAATGGCTGCTAGCACGGCGATACCGAGTAGGGCGTAGCGTCTACCTTTGGCAAGTTGTCTGGATGTCACCAAGCCCAAGCGAGCCACTAATGCCAACATCAGAGGAGTCTGGAAGACAACACCGCTACTCAGCATCACAGTAGTAACAAAAGAGATATAGCCATCGATAGAATACGTGGGCTGTACTAACTCGTCCATAAAGTTTTGTAAGTATCCTATAGCTAGAGGCAGCATCACCCTTCCGGCGAAGACAACACCCAATGCAAAAAAGAACCCAATTCCCAGTACGGAACCAAACAAGATACGGCGTTCACTCCGTGTCAATCCAGGGACGATAAAGGCAAAAATCTGGTAAAGAATATAGGGCAGTGCCAGTACAACACCAGACATCAAAGCGATGCGAAAATAGACGACTATGGACTCTGTAGGATGGAGTGCTACTGGCCGGTGCTCGCTCAAAGGGATGAGCAAGAATTCCAGGATGCGATTCACAAAGACCAAGCTTGCAGCGGCACCTATTACAAGCCCGATGACCCCACGCAACAAACGCTGGCGCAATTCTTCCAGATGCGCCCAGAATTTCATTTGTCGCTGGCGGCGTTTGGCACGCTCTTGTTCTTGGGTGTTTTCAGTAGCCATAGATTTTCTATGTATTATGTTCCGATGCTTCTTCCGCTGTTTCTTCTTTTTCAGGCGTCAGACCGTCCTTGAAAGCACGGATGCCTTTGCCTAACTCGCCGCCGATCTTACTCAAGCGACCGACACCGAATAGGATGATCACAATTACCAGGATGATGACAAGTTCTGTAGGGCCTAATCCAGCCATAGGTTTCTCCAGTGTTATTTTTCAGGTTCCATTCCTTCGATCAGCGTGTAAGCTTCTGGAACGTGGCAGAAGCCGCACGGATCGGTTACTGGTCCAAAATTGATGTGGCAGATATAGCAGGGGAAATCATCGCCATAATGCCAGTCATGAGGGTTGGGTTCATATATCGCCGTGAGTTCAGTAATTCCTTCCACAGTTTCGCCATGACATTCAATGCAAGCTTCGTTAGGTGCCGGTGTGGTTGGCGGGAAGGGCTCATGGCAATCTTCGCAAAGCAGCTCCTCTTGGACACGGTGGATCTCATCCAGCAGAGACACTTCTCCATCCCAATCGACAGGTTCCAGATGAGCAGGATAGTGAGGCAATTGAGCCAGCATTTTCTTTCGCACGTCTTCCGTATCCAGCACGGCCAGGTCAACGCTGTCCCACTGGCGGCCGTGACAGGCTGAGTTCGAACAGAAAGACGAGTCATCTGCAGGACCGTCGAAATTGGCCACATCGTGACAGTGACTGCAAGTTTCATCAGGGTCTTCTGGATCGTAGTCGAACCTATGCAAGGCGATCCAGTTGGGGTTTCGATGTGTGCTGGGCTGGGGTGAGTGATCGATATCGAGGTGGGAGACTGTATCCTCGGGGCCAGTTATCGTAGGAATGGCATGGCACAGGTTGCATTCCAAACGAATGGCAAAACCACCACTTCTCAAATGCTTGCCATCGTGGCAGCGGAAACAGCCAGGATCTTTGGCGTGGCCCAGGTTATCAGGGTGGGTATTCCAGTCAACCAGTTGTTCGGGAAAAACACTCTGTGTGTATATTTCCTTCAAAACGCGGATGGCCTGATCGACGATCTCCCAGTTATTCTCGTAATAATCCGGGTGCACATCTCGATAGTAATCACCCAATGCGCCGATGGCCTGCAAGGCTTTATCTGTCGACTCATAGGGAGCTTTTAACACTTCCACAGCCTGGAAGCGAATCTCGGGCATTTCGGGGGAGATCAACCCCCGGTACAAAGCCCGATCAACCGCTTCTTCGGGTTGGTAAATGGTGTGAGAAATGCGGTTATGGCAGGTGATGCAATCCATTTCCTTGAGTTCGGTTTCGTCCACACTGTAAGGGTCGAAACCTGAAGTGATATTCACATACTCGGTTTTAAAGCCATTTTCATCAATAACCACCACGTAAGGAATTTCTTGATCTCCTTCGTCAGTGGCGTAATAAAGCACTTTGCTCTGCGTGTGCCAGTGGATGCCAACCCCTAAGCCCTCACGAATGGAGCCACCCCCTGTCTTCATAATAAGATAGGTGCTGATCAGGGTGTTATCGGCATCAGGCTGGTAATGGAATATTGCTCGCTGGCTGTCATCCGAAAATTTATCGGGGTTGTGGCAGCGCTCGCAGACCTCGCGGGCAGGACGCAGTGTTTTTACGTGTATAGGATATTCATAATTCTTGAGGACAGCTGCCATAACATGGCTAAAATCACTAATCTTTCGAGTGATTTGATTGCCAACGAACGCTCGTCCGATATGGCACTCCACACATTTGACTTCGGCATGAGGGGAAGATAAATACGCTAAATTCTCTGCAGGATGGATCCCGTGACAGGCCGAACCACAGAACTCAGAAGAATTCGTGTAGTCCCAGACGTAAGCGCCAGAAATAAGGACGACGATAAATAAGGTGATTAGAACTGCATAGGGAAGAAGTTTAATCCAGCGAGAAGCTCCCGGTGCTGGATAGAAAAATCTGCGGATTTTTCCAAAAAAGCGCTTCATGAATATGTCCTCTGCTCGTACACGTCTGCACTTGCGGTGGTGGCGACGATGATTGAATTACTACACAGTCATCTTAGCAAATGCCTATAATTCGGTGTAGCAGGAAAAGCCCCTTGATTTGTAGGGTTTTCCCCGACAAGCAAAGAAGTTCAACTTCTCGAAGAAGTTGAACTTCTTGAATTCATATCTTTCTTATTAAAATCCACACATCGCGGATGGGCTAACCGCCCTTAGAAAATGACAACAACACTACTGTAAAGAAGAGTAAACGTGATGTTTAGATCAATCTTTGCTTACGAATGATCCAGAACGTGATTCCCCCAAGAGTAAAAACTCCGAAGAGCAACCAGAAAACCATAGCCGCACGCGGCTCGAATTCTTGAGCACTGGCAATAGCAGCCTGGAAAAATACAATTTCCAGGAAAAACCAAACTCCCCAGAGTATCCATCGATACCATGGCCTACGCTCAATTTCAATGATTATATATTCTTCGTCGGGGTTGTTTTCCAGGTTATTCATCGTGTGTTGTTTGTTCAGTATCGATACCGTATTCGGGTAGATCTAAATACCACCATTCCTCCGGGTCTTTTTGAGCCCCGTAGCTAAAGGCATCATCCATACTGCGAAGCATACCATCAAAAACTGGCAATGTAGAAATCCCTGCCTTAACCCAATGATGGATCCAAACCTTGTCCTTTTTCGCAAAGGGGCAGACCGCAAAACAAATACTGCAATTGCTTCCAGCTTGTTCCAACATATAAGTTTTGCATCGAATTGAGTCCTCGAAATAAGCTTTATGTCCTGAGTTACTCCACCCTCCTTGAACTTCCCAAGTTGGTTCATCATCAAAACTTAATGCACTGGCCGGACAAGCCTCAGCACATTTTTTGCATTGACGACAGAATTCGGCGATTCCAGCATCGATGGGTTTATCCGGTTTTAAGGGAAGATCGGTAATCAATTTAAATATGCGTACCATAGGGCCAAATTCGGGCGTGATGACACGGTTTTGTCGGGACAGTTCCCCCAAACCACCCATTACTGCCAAAGCTGGTGATATACCCAAGGCATTAGTAGATGCTTCGCCCAAACACTGATATCCTAAACCTCGCAGAAACTCCTGAGTTTTGCTTTGGATCTCCCGACCTCGTCCGTAGGAGAGCATAGTTGTTTGTTGCGCAAGTACGGTTGGGGCACGTTTGAGGGTTTCTGTTGACATTTGCACAGTGAAGACTATTACCCATTTCGCCTTATTGGGGATAACGCGCTTCTCAGTGCTCTCATAGGCTTCATCCACATCTTCGAAAACGAGTTCCTTTCCATCTGGATCGTGAGAGTAAATCAACTTGCGCGTATTGTCATCTAGTTGGACAACACCAACCGTGGCAGCACCAAAATGGCGCATGGCCACTCTCAGGATGCGAGCTGCCTCTTCTGGTGTACCTGTCCATTTAGAAACCCCGCGTTCTTCAGGGGTATCTGCATCCTGAGGTCCCAGAAAATATCTCTTCCCCCGCGAGGACTCTAACTGCGCCTGGTTCAATGCATAATCTTTTAGTGTATAACCGGGGTAATTTTCTAGAATGCGCTGTTTTTCATTTTCTGCAGATATCTTGTTCAAGCGGTCGAGTTCAGCATGTCCAGCATATTTCACAAACCCTTGGCCGCGTACGGTGTCCCGAGCATCATAACGTCGCATCCGTTCCCAATCGATCTCAACTGTTGGTTGATCTACCTGTCGTACCCACCATGGACGCGAATTATCCCCAATTTGCTTCTTTTCACTAGCAACATTCGGTAAGAGTGTAGAATTTGAGTTTGAAGCAACACTTCCTGCTGCAATTGAAGATGCGGATAACCCAGCAATGCGCAGAAAATCCCTGCGACTAATTTTTTTCTTACCCTTGTCTACCATTAATATCTCCTCAGAAAGGTCAACAAGCTACGATTATCTTAGCAAATATTTTGACCCAAATCTATCAGGAATTGACCGCTCTTTTGTAGGGCAAATTCTGACAGACTCAAATGTTATCAATATCATCCAACAGACCAGCTTTCAAAGCAAATTGGATCACTTCGGAGCGGTGTTTGAGGTCCAATTTTTCCATAGCTCTCTGACGGTATGTATCCACTGTTTTTGGGCTGAGGGATAACTGCTCGCCGACCTCCCTGCTGGTATAGCCCATCGCGGTTAGGCGCAGGACTTCACTTTCTCGCTCTGAGAGGTTTTCTAACATTTGAGCTTCGACTTGTCTTTCAAGCAACTCATCAACCACCGCAGTAGCGGCATCGGGATGCAAGAAACGTTTGCCCTGGTTCACCGTTCGAATTGCCTGGAGCAAATCAGTGTGGGCTGACGATTTTGGCACATAGCCATCACTGCCAGCTTGTAGAGCTTGCATCACCAACTCTCGTCCGCTATGCATGGATAGCACAATGATTCGAACTGGGATATCTGCAGCACGAATCTCTCGAATAGCTACCAAACCACTCCTACCTGGAAGCCCTAAATCCATAACCACGATATCTGGATTGTGAGCAAGGATCTTCTCAATGGCTTCCTCAGCTGAGCCCGCCTCGGCAACAACCCGAATATCATCCTCTCCATCCAGTAAGGCGCGCAAACCTTCTCTGAGCACCTGATGGTCGTCAACTAACACGACACAGATTTGTGTTTGAGTCATCAAGCATCTTCCTCCAAATCAAAAGGAATGCGAACCTGGAGTGATGTCCCTTCACCAGAAGCAGACTGCAACATCAGAGACCCTCCCAACATTTCTGCCCTCTCTTGCATACTAATCAATCCTAACCGGTGTTGACTTTCCTCACCACCCACCTCGTCTGGGGAAAACCCCACGCCATTGTCTTCGATGCGCAATCCTAAGGCATGAGGAAGCGCAATTAATTCGATAAGTACATTGCCGGCCTTGGCATGCCGGATAATATTCGTAAGTGCTTCTTGGGTAATACGATATAGATTGGTTTCAATCTCAAAAGGCAACCGGCGTCCTTCCAATTGGAATTGAAGGACAACAGAAGCACCAACATCAGCCAGTATTTCTTCGGCTAATGTACGCAAGGCAACTTCCAGGCCAAATTCTTCCAGTGCCGCTGGTCGGAGACGGTGGGAGATTCTACGTACCTTCTCTATGGTTTCAGATGTCGTATCACACAACTCGATGACGCTATCTCGTAGATCAGCGGTGGTTGTTTGTTTCTCCAATGTTTTCAAGCGGATCAACAAACTCGTCAAGCTTTGCCCAGCGTCATCGTGCAACTCGCGAGCCAAACGCGCCTGTTCATTTTCCTGCGCATTGACCAGAGCTGACAATAGCACTTGGCGTGCCGCCTCTTTTTCTTTCAGGCTGGCATGCAGCCATGCATTAGCAACAAATTCTGATACCTGCGCCCCAATGGTGGTCAGCGTATCGATATCATTTTCTGTAGGGATGGATTCTTCAGAACAGACCAAGTTGATCGAGCCAAACCGCCGCGTCCGCGCTTCGAGAGGGATCGTAATATGAAAAATCTTATCTCCATTTTCCCCCAGCAATCCAGCTAATCTTGCACAACAATGGATTTGCGCTTCTGCGCCAGAATCTTGAGATAGTAATTCCCCTTCGCAAGTGTACAAATCAGTGGTGTTTTCAGAAATATCTGCTTGTAATTCAGAAAGCAAAGCAACTGAACTTACCAGGGAATATTTGGTTTCTCGAGGATCCGTTGGATCGCGCATATAAATCCAGCCACTCTCAAGTCCAAATACTTCTAAAGTTGTGCCAAGCGAGGCATCCAAGACATCCTGGAGTTCCAGTTCTGTTCCGGCAGCCAGCGCCACCCGGTTTATGGCGTCTAAACGCCTGTTGCTGCGCTCCAGTTTTTCCTGGCTGTTAACCAGGCGGTCAATCATGAGATTTGTTGATCGGGCTACTTCCCCAATTTCATCCTGCACCCAAATCCTGGCTCGAGAAGCAAAGTCGCCATCTGCAACGCGTTGGGCAACTTGGCGCAACTCCAAAAGCGGTTTGGTGAGTGTCAACATCAACAATGATGTCAATAGAATCGATGTCAGGGCAGAAAGCGCGGTCACCCAACTTACGCTACGGCTACCCGCCTGCATCGCCATCTTAACGCGTTCATCGGTCAGCAAATACGACAGCCAATCAGAAAGACCTGTCTGAATCCAGTAATTGAGTGCTAACCCCAAGATCACCACCGGCAAGATCATGATCCCGGTAATCTTTATGCGTACGGGGACGGAAAATACGAGGTCGGACAGCCTATCACCCAAATTAAGAGATCTTTTTGTTGCCATAGTTCATTCCTACTGTTCATTCACGGAAACAAAGCCTTCAAACATTCTATCACGCTCATCAATGCAAAAAGAAATATCATTACATGCCAAGATGGTGACAATTATCCTCGCCAAGTTCGTATAACCCCTAAATTATATAG
>CAYQQX010000096.1:0-16799 GCA_964419495.1 uncultured Anaerolineales bacterium | reverse complement strand
ACCCTTGTCAACCTTTTCTCCCCCTAACTTCCGGGAATTGCTGGCATATTGATAGGATGAATAGTAATAACTCTTCGAGCTTGATCAGGTTTCTCATGATTTATTTCTTGCTCTTACTAAAAGGGCAATGGATAGGACAAAGGATATGGGAAGCGAAACCAGACTCAAGACAATGTACGCGGGAAAGTAAATGAACCCCATGATGTTGCCCTCGATTTCGCCGGTCATGAATAATAGCGAGAAAAATACAAAGAGCAGATAAGGAAGTTGTGCGATGGTATCAATGCGTCTGAATTCCGAATAGGCTGTTTTGGCAAATACCTTTGCAATGGCGAATTTGATTCCCGTCAATATCCCAGCGATCAGCATTCCCGCCAAAATCCAGATTGGTATTGCCCAGCCAGGGATTTTGCCGACATTGGTTGATGTTTCTTGCGCAAGTGGATCCCAAAGCAGAACAAAGGTAGCAGCAATCACAAATGGATTTGTCAATGCCATATACAATAAATGCAAGATCGTTTTAAGCCAGTTGGGTATGAATTTCATAACAGGTTTCTCTTATGGGCTTTGCCAATCGACCTGATGGACGAAGATAGCTTGATCGAACCCTTTGGGCGTGAAATCTCCAAATTCGGAAAACGGAAGAGCCGCGTCTTTGCAGAAACCCTTGACCTCTGGAGCGACAAGGATCTGGCTTGCATCAGCATGGTCGCAAAGGCGAGCAGCCAAATTGACGGCAGCTCCATATAGATCACCATGTTCTTCAATCGGTTCTCCGGTAGTCATGCCAATCTTGACATACAATTCGTCCTCGGGGTTTTCCTGGTTGTGTGTATCAAACGCCCTTTGAATAGCCATGGTGCATTTAACAGCATTCGGCACAGATGCGAACGAAGCCAAAAAGCCATCGCCCGTGTGTTTGACTTCATTGCCTTGAAATTCTCGGAGCGTGTTTCTTGTCAGTAAATTGTGCACATGGAGCAAATGCAAAGCCTTAGTATCTCCCAATTCTGTTGACATGCGAGTCGAATCTTTCAAGTCAGTAAACATGATTGCTCGAAAAGCCGAATCGATAGGAATATCGCCCGAGGAATCGATTGGGCTCGGATCATCGACTCTGCCTAGGAAAGCCTTTACGATGACTGGATCCACTTCTACAATTTCGTGAGGTACATCTCCATGGGCCTCGTTGTGTGCGTCTTTTATGGACTTTTTGTCTGGAGCGTCAACCAGGCAAAAAGCCGTGCTTCGCTCGTCATCAAACCAGTAGGTCAGAAATTTGACACGATGTTTTTCTTGGATTGCGAGATCCTTTTCATGCGCATCAGCGATGGCGTGTTTCGCAGCACCTTCAATATAGTGACGATCCATAAAAATTGGCATATTTAATCTCCAAAAAAATTATTCTATGGTGTTATTATCCCAGAACCCACTTCGATGTCATGCCCTTCGCAGTGATTCACCCCTTGGGGATTGGTAAAGTCGAAATCCTTGAAAGCCAGACACTTCAATTCCAGGCCGGCTTCCTCTATGTAGCGCATCACGGGACTGCCTTCAGCATTACCAGCAGCAATGTAGTCATATACCTGCTCTGTTGACAAAATGCTGCGCCCGTTGATTTCTGTCGCATCTTCTGTTTTGATGTTATTGATGGTTAAAACCTCGGTAATAGCCAACCATTCACCTTTGCTGGTTTCTTCGAAGTGATACAAGATCGTATCTCGGATAGGCGCCATTATGGTGTAAATGCGGGCGTATTCGCGCATGTTGTGGTCGTCCTGGTATTCATCAGTGACGATCAGCTGTTCTCCTCCATGCAGAGGCGCGCCCCTGGGGGTGAGCACGTCTCCTTCCCCGTCAACGACTAAGTTGTACCCATAGGAGATCAAGCTTTCATCCAGCTTATGCTCTCCGCCCTCTTCGATCAGAGGTTCGCCGGAACGGATGCTGGTTAATCCAAATGACCAAAGTTGGCTGAGATCAAGCATTTCGGCAGTCTCTGTTTGGGCAGTGGTCGTTGGATCCAATACCTGAGCGGGTTCTTGCGTTGGCGTGGATGGAACGTTGGTTTGTGTTGGTTCTGATATTTTCGCCTCCTCTGCCGTTTTGGTTGGTGCAACGGGAGCACAACCAACCAAGAGCATCAAACCCAATAAAATAAGAACATACTTATGCATCCCAAACCTCCTCGGCTGCTCGAAGACCAGATAAATAGGCTCCATGGACAGTGGCATTATAATCGCGTGAAGTGGCTTCCCCGGCAAAAAATAATCGTGATCCAACCGGCGCGGCTAACTCATCATGACTCTCTGGAGTAGCACCGAGTTTAACATAGGAGTAGGAACCCAAAGCGTAGGGATCGGCTGCCCAGCGTGTAATTTGCCAGTCTTCTGGCTCGGGGATACTAGAGCCGAAGATTTTCCTCAGGGTGTCCATTGCGCCATAGACAATTTGTTCGTCAGCCCAAGTTTCGGTTTTGCGGGCAAAGGTGGCAGCATTGAAGCCCAACAGGATTGGCTTGTCAGTGTAATTGGCGATATTCAGCCATTCGGCCCACTCACCCCTGCTGTTGCCGATAAAGCCCAAAAGCTCTGGCTGGTTTGGCCAGAATTGCCTAGGGAAACGTAAATAAACTTTGTCAAGCAACCCCATGCCCAGATTTTGGATGGCAGTTTGCTTTCCAGTCGGAAGCTGAGGCGAAAATTGTACAGCGCCACTTTTCAATACCCCTAAAGGCAATGTAATCACGGCACGATCTGCATTATACGTAGTCTGCTTTGTAGTGATCTGCACACCACTGTTTCCGTACTCCACTCGCTGAACAACTTCCTCGAGTCGGATATCAAGTCCCTCTGCTAGCAGATTTATGATCTGGTCATAACCCCCTGGAAAGATGACATCTTCACCCCCAAACTCTTCTCCTTCATCAATATAGAGTGCTGATAAATCTTTGCTGTCCGCAGCGTAATCGTGCTCGATGACGGAGTTGATCAGGTAGGCGATGAGTTTTCTGTCTGCTTCCGATACGTCACCATCTGCAAAGCCGGTTTCTACAATCTCTTGCAGTGATGCATCACCATTCAGCTCTTCGATGGCATCAAAGATGTATCCTTGAACCGAGGAAAGAAGATCATCCAGAGATATATACTCTGAATCAGACAGTTCATTTCCCGCCTCATCGTAGATCCAATGGTTGTCATAGTCAGTTTCGATAGTTTCGATTTGATTTTCTTTTGCCAATTTAGCGATAGGGTTATTGCGGATGCCATGGATCCAGGAAGCCCCCAAATCGAGAGGTGAATCTGCCCATTCACGGCTTGTCCAAATGCGGCCGCCAATGCGCGAGCGTGCTTCCAGTATGGTCACCTTGTAGCCCCATTTTTGCAGCGTTTGCGCCGCGCTCAGGCCGGAGATACCCGCGCCTACAACAAGGACGGTGTCATCTTCTTCTTCAAAACTATCACAACGACTGGCTGCCACTGCACTGCCGAGCAAGGCGAGCAATTTTAGGAAATCTCTGCGATTCACAATCTGCCCATTGATTAGAAGTTTATATATTGCGTGATGGACATGCCGATCAATGCGATCGAAACTAGAATCGTAGAGATGATGCCATCCGTGCTGAGTTTTTCTGCTAAAGATTTCATCTCTGCAATCTGCTCTGGCTTTGGTGGACCCCCTGCGACGGCCATCTCATCGGAAAGAGCCTTCATGCGTTTGCCGGTAGGTTGTTGGTTGATGAACCCCAAAACCCAGGCCATAATTCCGGCCAACGACCCAATGGTCAAGATCAGGCCTCGGCCCGAGATGATGAATGACATGCGAAACCCTGAAATTATCCAGTAAAGGAAAAAGCCCGATATAAATGTCAGTGTGGCCGTGACTGCCATATAAGGATGGAATTTGGAGCGCGTATTCAACTTTAACATAAATTGCCGAACGGATTCATCATCCTGTGCCATAGGAGCAATGATACTGCCGACAAAGAATGCCGCGCCAGTCCATGCCACGCCCGCGAAAATGTGGATCAATCGTAGAAAAATTACCAGTGCTGCCATACACGCGCTCCTTATACAGATAAATAGGATAAAATCTATCCAATAATAACACAAATGTTACAACCTGGATGTGCGATCAGAGAAGTGTTTAGGCTATAATTCTGGTGATAGCAGAGGAAAACACTATGACCGAATCACAACTCCGTGAAAGAATGGAAGTCCTCCGTCGGGAGCTTCGCAAACACAATTATCGGTATCATGTGCTCGATGAGCCCTTGATCAGTGATTTTGAATATGATCAGATGTTGCTGGAGCTGCGTCAAATTGAAGGGCAAAACCCCGAGTGGGTTACATCCGATTCACCCACCCAGCGGGCTGGCGCCCCGCCTGCTGATAAGTTCGACAAAGTTCGTCATCCAGCCCCCATCTTGAGCCTGGGCAATGCTTTCGATGCTGAGGGTGTCCACGCCTGGTTGGAGCGCATTTCAAAAGTTGATCAGCATGCGCTGGAGGCGGATTTCGTAGTCGAGCCCAAGTTGGACGGCTTGAGTGTGGTGCTGCACTATCGTGATGGCGTGTTCGTGCAGGGCGCCACACGCGGCGATGGGGAAGTCGGGGAAGATATTACCGAGAATCTGCGCACAATAAGAGCGTTGCCTTTGAGGATTCCGTTTGATGTTGAACGCTCAACGTTAAACGTTCCAGCGAATCTGGTCGTTCGTGGCGAAGCTTTCATCCGGCTCTCCGATTTCGAAGAGCTCAATCGTAAACAGGAAGCTGCCGGGGAAAAGACATACGTAAACCCGCGCAATACGGCCGCCGGAGCACTGCGCCAGCTCGATTCCAGTTTGACAGCCAAACGACCGCTTACCCTTCTCGTTTACCAGATTGTGGAACGGCAAAGCAACCAACCAACCACTAACCACCATCCACCAACCACTCAACATGAGTCCATCGAATACCTTCGCGCCCTCGGCTTCCCGGTTCCTGAAAGTACCCTTTGCACAAATCTCGACCAAGTAATCGCAGCCCACCAATCGTGGGAATCTCGACGGGACGATCTCGACTATGAAATCGATGGCATGGTGATCAAGATCAATGACCACCAACTTTTTGAAGATTTAGGCGTGGTGGGCAAAGATCCGCGTGGGGCTGTGGCTTTCAAATTTCCGGCCCAAGAGGTCACCACACAGCTGCTGGATATCGGCGTCAACGTGGGTCGCACGGGCGTGCTGACTCCTTACGCCATGCTCGAGCCCGTCGAGGTGGGCGGCGTTGTGGTGCGCCAGGCCACACTGCATAATTTTGATTTTATATTCGAAAAGGATATCCGTGTGGGCGACCGCGTGCGAATCAAACGCGCTGGCGATGTGATCCCCTATGTGATTGGCCCGGTCGAGGCCGCGCGGACTGGTGATGAATGGCCCTATACGCCCCCCGAAACTTGCCCCGATTGCGACCAGCCTGTGGAACGCATCGAGGGCGAAGTGGCCTGGTACTGTGTCAACGCCGCTTGCCCGGCGCAGATCGTGCGCAACATCGAGCACTATGTCTCGCGCGGGGCGATAGACATCGTTGGCCTAGGAGTGCGGATTGTCAAACAGCTTGTTGAGCAGGGTTTGGTGAACGATGTGGCTGATCTCTACACCCTGGAGCGGAGCAGCTTGCTTGGTTTGGAGGGGTTTGCCGAAAAGAAGGCTGACAATCTGCTCGAGGCCATTTCGGCATCCAAGGGCCAACCTTTGAGCCGTTTGCTGACAGCCCTGGGGGTGCGCGGCGTTGGGGAGGTTGTCGCCTCAGATCTGGCGAGTCATTTTGGCAGCCTGGATGCCATGGCCGCGGCCACGGTTGAAGATCTGGAAAACCTTGAAGGTATCGGCCCCAATATCGCCCAGGCCATCGTGGACTGGTTCCAGCGCCCGGCCAATCAGGGCGTTATGCGCAAGTTGCGAGATGCCGGCGTATGGCCTCGGATGCAAGTATCCGTTGGGGAACCAGAATCACCCCAACCCCTCGCGGGACTCACCTTTGTGGTCACGGGTACCCTCCCAGGGTTTACGCGTCAAGAAGCGAAAGAGTTCATTCAATCCAATGGTGGCAAAGTCACCGGATCGGTCAGCAAGAAAACCAATTACCTGGTTGCTGGCGAAAAGGCGGGCTCAAAATTAAGTAAAGCAGAGCAGCTGGGTGTTCCAGTGATCGGCGAAGATGATCTCAGACGATTGGTTTGACTAACCGGATTTCACTTCGGTACGATCTTTGATCGAGTACAAGCGATACGCCCATTGGGCTTTCCTTCTACAAGCTCAGGACAAGGCTCAATCAGCGTTTATCGTGACTTTGAGAAAGCCGAAGTTTGGCTGATAATCCAAATTGACATATCCAAGACTCTGAACTAAACTTCTTCCATCTATTTTTAGTAGCAATTATCAGGAGTGCACAATGGATCTGATCAAAAGCAACGACGCGGTTGCGCGCCGGGTTGCCGCCATGGTAAGCCGGGTTGGGGGTATGAAAGCCAACGATGAGTACTACTACAATATGCCTGTGGAAGAATTGCGCGGCGGTTCCAAAGTTTTAGTAGAAGGCCGCGAAATGGGCATGTATGCATCATATAGCTACCTTGGTTTGGTGGGGCATCCCCGCATTAATAAGGCGGCACAAGATGCAGTCGCTAAATACGGAACCGGGACGCACGGAGTGCGCACCCTGGCGGGGACTTTAGATTTACACGGCGAGTTGGAAGACACCATCGCTGAGTTTAAACAAGCTGAAGCTTGTGTTACTTACACCTCGGGTTATGTAACAAACTTGACAGCTATCTCCACATTAGTTGGGCGCGGCGATTACGTTTTCTCCGATAAGCTCAATCATGCCAGTATCGTGGATGGCTGCATGACCTCGGGCGCAAAATTCCGACGCTTCAAGCACAATGATATGGATAGCCTGGAACGCATGATCGCCAGCGCGCCGGCCGATGCGACAAAGCTGGTCGTCGCTGATGCAGTCTTCAGCATGGACGGCGATATCATCGATCTGCCGCGCATGGTGGAAATTTGCCAGAAGTACGATGCCTGGCTGATGATGGACGAAGCCCATTCTGTGGGTGTCTTGGGCAAGACCGGTCGCGGCATCGAAGAGCATTTTGATATGTGGGGCACCGTCGATATCAAGATGGGCACCTTGAGTAAAACCATCCCCTCAGTGGGTGGCTACATTGCCGGTAAGAAAGATTTGATCACTTATCTTCGCCACGCAAGCCGGGCCTATATCTTCTCAGCCGCGCTGCCTCCTGCACAAGCTGCGGCAGCCATGGAAGCTTTCAAAGTCATCCTCGATGAGCCCTGGCGCGTCGAGAAGCTAAACGCCAATACAGAGCAATTCATCGGTGGCCTAAAAGGACGTGGTTTCGACACCATGATGACGGAAACTGCCATCGTCCCAGTGTTGTGCGGCACTGACGAGACGGCCTATGCTGTCACTCGCCATGCCCAGAAGAACAATCTCTTTGTGCTGCCGGTGGTATCCCCAGCAGTGCCCGTGGGCCTGGCTCGCTTGCGCGCAACGGTTCTGGCTTCTCACGAAGAAGAAGACATCGAATACGCCATGGATGTCATCGCCGAAGCCGGGAGGGATATTGGTATTATCTAGCGATCAACGAATGTTGTGATCTTCGTATTGAAGAGCGCGAGGTTGGGTGAGGCCTGGCGTTTTTCGTTTAAAAATTGGTTGGTGATACTGTACTTACGTTCGACTCGCGTGGAGTATTTTTGGCACGTGGCGCATACTCACCAGAGACGCAAATTTGAGTTCACGCCTGAAAGTTTGCTCTATATACGGGCGGTGTTGATGAATTGTATGGCCTTGTCATTAAAAAACAATTCGAATGCCAACTTTTCCTAAGGATTCCATCTTTAAGCTAACCATAAATTGTACCAACCTGGATTATAAGTTAAACAGGCGAATAGTGATGAAGGGCGCATGGGACCCATTAGGATTCCTGCAATAAATACGCTGGAACAGACCTGGAACTACGTTGCAACTTCGAATCATGGTGAGCAGGGATAGGGGGTAATGGTAATTATGCTGTATACTTTTGCAAATTAGCAGTATTTAAATGTACTTGTTTGTCGATTTGCCGATTAAAATATGTGAGATCAAGATAATGGGAAGATTCGATATGAGCATAAATGAAAAAAATGTTATCGTCGAAGCATTTTCTGAGCTTGCACCGAACTATGAACAAACAATTGACCGTGAGCTAAAGCAATTTTGGGGGGTGAGTTATCAAAGTTTTGTCGAGCGTCTGACAAAAAGCGCGGATATCAAGCCAGGCGATAAAGTGCTCGATGTTGCCACCGGGACTGCCGCAATTCCGCTACATATTGCAGATAAAGTCGGCACCAGCGGCAAAGTGGTTGGACTCGATTTAACGCTTGCGATGCTGGAACGTGGCAAAGCCAAATTGGCAATGCATATACCTGATAACGGAATCTCACTGGTTTGTGCCTCAGCAATGACCACGCCCTATACAGACAATTATTTTGATGTGGGTATCTGCTGTTTAGGAATGCACCACATGGATGCCCCTACCCTCTTATCAGAAATGCACAGGATCTTGAAACCCGGTGGTAAGCTCGTCATGGCTGACGTAGGAGCGACGTCTTTCTGGCGATCTGCCATTGGAGTTCTGGTATTAAAAATACTAATGTATGGTTATGGGATTTCTCAAAATGGCAATCGAGCACAAGCAGAGATTGACGCATTTCCAAATGTACGCACGATGGATGAGTGGTGTTCTCTCTTGACTGAAATGGATTTTAAAGACATCGATATTATTGAAGCCAAAGCACGACGCCCTTGGTATCCAAGCGGCTTGATAATGAAAGCATTTGCGGGATATAATGGTCACCAGCGAGTGCATAAAAACTCTTCAACAACTATGAAAACAAATTCTTGGGAGGTGTAGTATGACGACGGCGATCTCTTTACTCAGGCAGGGAAGAAGGAAAGAAGTCTGGCAGAAGTATTGTGGTTTTATTGACCTGGGCATGACGGAATTTATGGCCATCCAGCAGCGTTTGTTGCTGGAACAAATAGAACTCTTACATAATTCTGAGTTGGGGCGAAGTTTCTTAGGTGAGCAGAAACCTACCAGCATCGAGCAATTTCGGAACTCAGTTCCGCTCACCCGATATCATGACTATATCCATTTCTTGGCCGAACAAAGGGAGGATATCTTGCCCGCCAAGCCTCAGATTTGGGCTCGCACTTCTGGGAGGTCGCGTGAGTACGATTATAAGTGGGCTCCCTATTCCAAAAGGATGGTGGAGAAAGCTGGTGAATTCGCTGTGTCATCTTTCCTGATGGCATCTTGTTCAGGCAGGGGGGATGTCAGGTTGAGTTCAGAAGATATTTGTTTGTACACGTTAGCGCCGCCGCCATATTTCACTGGTGCGGTTATTGCCAGGGCAGTACAGCAACAGTTAGAGCCCATGTTTATTCCTCCTCTCGCAAAAGGAGAGCTGATGGATTTTGAGGAGAGGATCAGGGAAGGTTTTAAATTGGCCTTAAAATCAGGGATTGATGTTTTTTATGGCTTATCGAGTGTGCTTGTCAAAATAGCGGAACAATTCGAGCAAGGCTCTGGCAGCAGAAATTTTTCAATCGATATGCTTCATCCAAGGTTACTTTTTAGAGTGATCAAAGGTACTTTGAAAAGCAAGCTAAATGGACGCAATTTATTGCCTAAAGATTTGTGGAATGTTAAAGCCATCGTTGCCGGGGGTATGGATACCGCTTTTTACCGGGATACGATCGAAGCATATTGGGGCAGGAAACCCTTAGAGGGTTATGGGGGAACGGAGATAGGCGGCGTTGCCATTCAAACATGGAACCTCAAAGGAATGACTTTCTTGCCTGATTTCAATTTCCTGGAATTTATTCCAGAAGAGGATTTCTATAAGGCGAGAGATGACGAATCCTTCCAACCGAGTACTCAACTCTTGGACGAAGTTCAAAAAGGGGTTTATGAACTGGTAATCACAAATTTTCTTGGTGGCGTCTTCGTCAGGTACAGGACGGGTGATCTAATCGAGATAATTTCTATGGAGGATACGGAACTTGGTATCAAAACCCCTCAAATGAAATTTCATGCCAGAGCAGATGGTGTGATCGATGTGGCTGGTTTCACTCGATTAACAGAAAAAGCCATCTGGGAAGCCATCATAGAGTCAGGAGTTGATCATGTAGACTGGGTGATGCAAAAAGCATACGCCAAAGAAAAGCCCTACTTACACCTCTACCTGGAGTTGAACGGTAGTGGCAATCTTGAGGAGACCAAGAGCCTCGTTCATCAGAGCCTTGCTGAAATAGACAGCGGTTATGCAGAACTAGAAAATATGTTGGGCTTCGACCCTCTCAAAATTTCCTTGCTTTCAAAGGGTGCTTTTGCCCGTTATATTGAGAATATGCGTGCTAATGGCGCGGAATTAGCCCACCTCAAACCGCCCCGCATCAATCCAGGCGATGAGATAATTCAATTATTGACCAGTATGTAATAAAGGAATACGTTACTTGATCCTCGCAACTGTATTATCAGCTATCGCTCTGGGATGCTATATCATATTGGGTGTTCTAACGATACGCCATAATTTCAAAGCTCAAACGAATCAGGTCTTTCTGCTTTACTTGGGAGCGATGGTTTTTTGGCAATTGACAGCATTCATGGTTAGTATCAGCGATGAACCATCGGAGGCGCTGATATTCTATCGACTTATGACAGCTGGTCTTGGGGGGCAGTTCATCTTTTTCCTTTTCTTCACATTGATATTCCTGGGAAAAGGAAGCCAAAGAATTTTCTTCAATTTGGGTTGGTTGATCTTCGTCGGAATGCTTCTTTCCTTGGGAAATGACTGGATAATTTCCAGTGTTAGCATGAGCGAAACAACCGAATTGTACATTCCTGAATTTGGCGTGCTGGTACCGCTGGTGGGGATCTTTACTTATAGTTATCTAGGGTATGGGATCTACATCCTCGCAAGAGGATATAGACTTACGAAATCCAATATCCATAAAAATCGAATATATTACCTGCTCCTTGGGGCTGGAGCTATTGGGATTGGATCGCTCAGCAACCTTTTTCCTGTCCTTCAGCATTATCCCATTGATGTCGCATCTAATATTATTGGAGCACTTCTTTTCACATATGCCATCCTTCGTTTTCAGCTCTTAGATATTACCGTAGTGATTCGAAGAGGATTGCTATATTCCGTGCCAACGGTCCTTATTGGTACGATCTATTTCTTGCTGATCACTTTAGCAATTCAGATCTTTCATACTTACTCAGGAACCCAATTATTCTTACTCTCATTTTTAGTGGCGATGGTTACCGCGATAATTACACAGCCGATGCGCGATAGAGCCCAATCATGGATCGATAGAATTTTCTTCCGAGAAAAGTATGACTCGGGCATCATGTTGCAGAGACTTAGTAGTGCGTCAGCCTCGATTCTGGATTTGGATCAACTAGGTAATCTGATTCTAGAGGAAATTGGTACAACCATGCATATTGAGAGGCTGGCTTTTTTTCTCAAGATCGCTGGCGGCGGTTCTTTTCGGATGATAACCCAAAGAGGTTTTTCCAGCTCGAAGCAGCTACAACTCCGAGAAAACCATCCTGTTGTTGAATGGTTGATCTCCAATCAGAAAGCCTTGTCAAAGCACAATATCGAAATGCAGCCGCAATTTAAGAGTCTATGGGGGGAAGAGTTGGCTGACCTTGAGCGAATTGGGGCTGAGATTATCATCCCCTTGCTTGCCAAGGGAGATTTAATGGGCATATTCGCTTTAGGTCCTAAGCGATCAGAAGAATCATTTTCACAGGATGACCAGCAAACCTTACTGACTCTTGCCAATCAAACGGCTGTGTCCATTGAAAAAGCACGCTTGTATTGGGAATTGCAATCGACGCTAAAAGCGCTCCAAGGAGCCCATGATGATCTGGAGTTAAGGGTTGAGCAGCGAACCGCTGAGTTAGCCCGTGCCAATCAGGCGTTAACAGAGGAAATTGCTGAACGGAAGAAAGCACAAGACCGTATTAGAGACAACTTGTTGGAAAAAGAAGTATTGCTCAAAGAAATACATCATCGAGTTAAGAACAATCTTCAGGTCATTTCTAGCTTGGCATCTCTTCAGTCTAAGACTATCGATGATCCAGAAAGCTTGAGGGTATTTCGCGAAAGCCAAGACCGTATCCACTCTATGGCACTCATCCATACGAAATTGTATGAATCTCAAGATTTGGCCAGCATCTATTTCCCAGAATATGTCCAAAGCCTGACTTCCTATTTGCACGACTCATACGAGTCTAAAGCCCAGGCGATTGATTTGGTTGTGGAAACGGAAGAGATTTTCTTAGATATCGATATTGCAATCCCGCTGGGATTGATCTTGACAGAACTGGTAAGCAATTCACTTAAACACGCATTCCCGAATGATATAAAAGGGGTGGTCTATATCGAACTTTTCTCTGATGAGGAAGGAAGCATTACCAACTTAGTTGTTAAGGATAATGGGGTTGGTTTTCCTGAATCCATTGACTTCTATAATCCCGATTCGCTCGGACTTAGATTGGTGAACTCTCTCGTTCAACAGATCAGAGGGGAGATAATAATGGATCGGTCCACGGGCACATCTTTTGCAATCTCAGTCGCTGAAAGTGCGCCGCTTATCTAAGTTTGGGTTGTTCACCCAGGTTCGTTGAATATTTTCCAATCGAATGCGCCATGGATATCATTGCCAAAGCAGGGAAGGTTATACCTATTATCTAGTAATCAATGAATGTAGTGATGTTTGTTTTGAAGAGCGCCAGGTTGGGTGAGGCCTGGCGTTTTTGGTTTAGAATAGGGTAGTCCGAAAATAACTAACCTTGACACCGAAATATTTTATTAAATAAATAAAATAAATACATATGATCATATTGAAACCTGGCCGTGAAAAGGCCGTATTAAGAAGACATCCCTGGATATTTTCCGGCGCGATTGCTGAAGTTGATGGTGATCCTGGGATTGGTGAAACCGTGGATGTGCTTGACGCGGGCGGCGAATTCTTGGCACGCGGCGCATTCTCACCGGAGTCCCAAATCAGAGTTCGCCTGTGGACGTGGGATCCAGATGAGCGTGTCGATGGCGAATTTTTTCGAGCGCGATTGGTATCATCCATCTCGAGGAGACAGGACAGTCGACGGCTGATAGCGGACGGCGGTCTGTTGTCGGCAGTCCGTCTGGTGCATGCCGAATCCGATGGGTTTCCCGGCCTGATTGTCGACAGCTATGCGAATACATTGGTCATGCAAGTCTTGAGTGCTGGGGTAGAGCGTTGGCGAGAGACTGTTGCTGATCACCTTATGGAGTTGACGGGGGCTGATCGAATTTTCGAACGTTCTGATGTGGAAGTGCGCAAGCTGGAAGGTTTACCATTGCGTATAGGCACTATGCGCGGCGATGATCCAGTTGATCGACTGCAAATCGAGGAGAACGAGCTCAAGTTTTGGGTGGATGTCAGCCGCGGGCATAAGACCGGTTTCTATCTGGACCAACGATTCAACCGCCTGCGTGTTAGGGCTTTTGCTGCCGGTCGCGATGTATTGGATTGCTTCAGTTTTTCTGGCGGCTTTGCACTCAACGCGCTGGCTGGTGATGCCGCTTCCGTCACTGCCGTAGATTCATCTACGGATGCGCTCGCGCTTGCTGAGGAGAATCGCGCCCTCAATGATCTGCCCGATGAAAAGGTTGCCTGGATGGAGGGTGATGTTTTCAAAGTGCTGCGCAAATTCCGTGATGCGCGGCGCGATTTCGATATGATCATTCTAGATCCGCCAAAGTTTGCGCATACTTCCTCCCAGGCACAGAAGGCAGCCCGGGGCTACAAAGACATCAATTTATTGGCCTTCAAGCTGCTGAGGCCAGGTGGGGTGTTGGTCACCTTTTCTTGCTCAGGCGGCATCTCGACGGAATTTTTCCAGAAGATAATCGCTGGCGCGGCCCTGGATGCAGGCGTAAATGCACAGATTATTGAACGATTGACTCAGAGTCCTGATCACCCCATCGCGCTGAATTTTCCTGAAGGTGAATATCTGAAGGGTCTAGTTTTGCGAATTGTTTGATTTGCCTGTTAATTCATTGAAATCTATCATTGTAAAGATGTATTTTGGGAGCAGCGCCTTATGCAGGACAATATAAATCGACCGAGTTTGGATATTGAATGTACCGTGGGCGTAGTTTATCTTGATAAAGGGATGCTCTTTTTCAAGAACCGTGACTTGGCCCATGAATATCATCTCAAGCAACTTAGTGTTTACCACTCCACTCCTGATATCTTTGCCATGAAGGGCAACAATCTCAAGACGGGTGATCTGGAGGGTGTAGCCTTTGGGGTCAATCGGCATAAGGTATGTGTGGCGAACACGCACGTGGAGTCAACCGACGATGTGACCTATGATGTGCTTTGCGAAGCATTGCTATCTCAGGTGCGGAGCAAAGGCGATGTCCCTCGGATCTTGGACGACTTCATGAGTCAGAATACCCTGCAAGGGGGACGCATCCTGGTTGCAGCCCCAAAGTGGGCATTCCTTATCGAGGTGTTCAGGGTGGAATTTCGCTTACAGGAAATCGAGGGCAGCATTGCTATTACCAATAATTTCTCACTCATCTCCCATCAAGCAACCAGAGCTAAGATTCGCGATCAAAGTTCGCTGAAGCGCCTTGAAGTGGCCAGTCGCCTGATCGAGGGTATCAAAAATATAAGAACGTTGAAAAGCATGCTGCGTTCACATATCCCCGAGAAAGGCGAACTATCTATTTGTAATCATCAGCAAGGTGGCGGCGGCACGGAGAGCAGCCATATTGTTCATATTCATGGGGATTATGTTGGTTGGTCATCCTTGACCGGATTCCCCTGTGAGAATGATTACAGCAATGTACAGTTATTCCAGGGCTAGCCGTCCCTATTTGATTGAATAATGGAAACTTGGTTTGTACATGCTTCGGAAACAGATGCAATTCCCTCGTGATCACCCAACCTTCTGGTATGATTTGCTTGCTACAACTTGAATTACTGATTTTGCACCACGAAACTGTGTGAGATCTTCGAAAATCAAAGGTGACCAAGAAGAAATAATTTATTAATTGATGTTACGCAAGCTAAAGAGAAATATCCCCGAAAATAGGGGGTCGGGGGCGAAGCCCCCACCCCCTATTTCCAGGGAAACCTCGCTACGTGTGCGTAACATGAGTTATTAATATACGTGGGGTTGAATCAGCTTCACCTTGCCCTGAAAGTAGAAATCAATGCTTGAATACATCATAATTGGCGGTGGCTTTGCCCTGGCCGCTGCCATCCAACCAGGGCCCTTGCAAGCCTATCTGCTATCCAGCGTGCTGCAGAAAGGCTGGCAGCGCACACTACCCGCCGCCTTCGCCCCAGTGGTTAGCGACGGACCGATTGCATTGCTGACCTTATTCGTCATCACGCGCTTGCCTGAATGGATGAGTATGGTTTTGCAGGGCGCGGGCGGCATTTTTCTGATCTATTTAGCTTGGCGAAGCTTTATGCAGTGGCGGAGCATTACACAGGTTGAATCCGCGGCCGGCGATTCGCTGCCTCGCACGCTGCTTCAAGCCGCCTTGGTCAACATCCTTAATCCAAACCCATATCTGGGTTGGAGTTTGGTGTTGGGGCCTGCATTTTTGGATGCCTGGGGCCAGAGTCCGACGAACGCGGCCGCGTTGATCATCGCCTTCTATGCCACCATCGTGATCGCGACCGCAGGCGTGATCCTGTTGTTTGGCACTACCCGTTTCCTGGGGCCGCGCGGCAGGCGCACAATGATTCTCGTCTCGGTAATTATTCTTGGCGCGCTGGGTGTATATCAACTTATCGCCAGCGTTATGAAGGTGGTTTCGGTTTGATACCGTTATGAGATCTGCAAAAGGGACCAATTGGTATAAGTTTTGGGATGAGCGCGGCAGAAGCCATCCGGAAGATGACCCCATTGCCATCGATGGCTGGGATTATGGCATCAGCATGATGATGCCGCAGGATGCTGATGAGCTAAGGGATCAGATCAAACATGAATTGGGATTGACCGAGCGAAGCAGATTTTTAGAGGTGGGTTGTGGCGCGGGCATGTATTTGCTGCCTTTTGCTGAAATAGTGGGTACGGCAGTTGGCTGTGACCTGGCAGAAACCATGCTCGTACGATTACACAAGTTTGATCCCTCCCAGGATGTTCAGGTAGCAGAAGCCAGTAAACTGCCCTATGCCTCGGGAAAATTTGATGCCGTATTGGCGTATTCTGTCTTTCATTATTTTCCCTCTTTTGAATATGCAGAGCGTGCTATGCAAGAGCTTATACGAGTTTGCACCCCTGGTGGCAGTATATGGATTGGTGATGTGCCTGACATAGCAAAGAAACAAGAAGCACTCTTGCACCGCGAGGAATTGATGAAGGCCAACACGCCCCGCTGGACCTGGCCCAAGGTTGGGCTTTTGGAGCAGCGCTTTTATGAGCAAGAGTTCTTTGCGTGTTTTGCGCGGGAAGTGGGATGTAAATTTCGCATTGTTCCTCAAAGCGTTGCAGGCTATGTGCAGGGGCAATATCGTTTTAATGTGTTTCTTGGCGTTTAGTTTGGTAAGTTAATTCGCACCATAATCATCCATTTGGTGTTATATCTTTTCATTTCCATATAAGACTCTACTGCAAAAAGGGTGCTAGACCCTCCTCAAAACAGCAAAAGTTTA